>NZ_JBWKDS010000045.1:42640-67920 GCF_056435845.1 Streptomyces sp. NPDC043867
GCGGGCAGGAGCGCGACGCACACCTCCCCAAGAACCGTCCAAGCAGGGGGCGGGAGGAGGAACACGTTGGGGGGGACCGGGGCGAAGAGAGGGGGCGCCCGGTGATCACCGGGCGCCCCCTCTCGTCGTACGGGCGGTCAGGCCCCGAGCAGCTTGCGCACCCGGTCCTGGCCCACCGCGAGCAGCAGCGTGGGCAGGCGCGGCCCGGTGTCCCGGCCGACCAGCAGGTGGTAGAGGAGGGCGAAGAAGGTGCGCTGGGCGACCTTGATCTCCGGCGGGAGCTCCTTCGGGGTGGCGTCGGCGGAGAAGCCGGCCCGGACCTTCGGGACGCCGTAGACCAGGTGGGTCAGGCCGTCCAGCGACCAGTGGCCGTCCAGGCCCTCCAGGAGCAGGCGCAGCGACTCGCGGCCTTCGTCGTCGAGGGAGGCGAGCAGCTCGGCGTCGGGCTCCTCGCGGACGACGGTGCGCTGCTCGGCGGGGACCTGGGTGTTGATCCACGCCTCGGCCCTGTCGAGCCGGGGCCTGACCACGTCCAGCGAGGTGAGCGGGTTGCCGGGGTCGAGTTCGCTGAGGATCCGCAGCGTCTGGTCCTCGGCGCCCGCGGTGATGTCGGCGACGGAGGCGAGGGTGCGGTACGGCAGTGGACGCGGGGTCTTCGGCAGCTCCCCGGCGGCGGTGCCGACGGCCCGGGTGTGGGCGGCGGCGTCCGCCGGGAGGGCGGTGCCGTCCGCGACCTTGGCGGCGAGCTTGTCCCACTCGTCGTAGAGCCGCTGGATCTCCTGGTCGAAGGCGATCTTGAAGGACTGGTTGGGCCGGCGGCGGGCGTAGAGCCAGCGCAGGAGCTGCGGTTCCATGATCTGGAGGGCGTCGGCCGGGGTCGGCACGCCGCCCTTGGAGGACGACATCTTCGCCATGCCGCTGATGCCGACGAACGCGTACATCGGGCCGATCGGCTGCTTGCCGCCGAAGATCCCGACGATCTGCCCGCCGACCTGGAAGCTCGACCCGGGCGAGGAGTGGTCGACGCCGCTGGGCTCGAACACGACGCCCTCGTACGCCCACCGCATGGGCCAGTCGACCTTCCAGACCAGCTTGCCGCGGTGGAACTCGCTCAGCCGGACGGTCTCCGCGAAGCCGCAGGCCGAGCAGGTGTAGGCGAGCTCGGTGCTGTCGTCGTCGTAGGAGGTGACCGTCGTCAGGTCCTTCTCGCACTGCCCGCAGTAGGGCTTGTACGGGAAGTACCCGGCGGCGGAACCGCTGCCGTCGTCCTCGTCGGCCGCGCCGGAGCCCTCGGCGGCCTCCAGCTCGGCCTCGTCGACCGGCTTCTGCGACTGCTGCTTCTTCGGCGGGGCCTTCTTGGTGCGGTACTGCTCGAGGATCGCGTCGATGTCCCCGCGGTGCTTCATCGCGAACAGGACCTGGTCGCGGTAGACACCCGAGGTGTACTGCTCGGTCTGGCTGATCCCGTCGTACTCCACGCCGAGCTCGGCGAGCGAGTCGGTCATCGCGGCCTTGAAGTGCTCGGCCCAGTTCGGGTGCGCGGAGCCGGCGGGCGCGGGTACGGAGGTGAGCGGCTTGCCGATGTGCTCGGCCCAGGACGCGTCGACGCCCGCGACGCCGGCCGGGACCTTGCGGTAGCGGTCGTAGTCGTCCCAGGAGATCAGGTGGCGCACGGTGTACCCGCGGCGGCGGATCTCGTCGGCGACCAGGTGCGGGGTCATCACCTCGCGGAGGTTGCCGAGGTGGATCGGGCCGGAGGGGGAGAGTCCGGACGCGACGACCACTGGTTTGCCCGGGGCCCGACGCTCCGACTCGGCGATGACCTCATCCGCGTAACGGGAGACCCAGTCGGTGGTCTCGGTGCTCTGAGCCACGATCGGCACGTCCTTCTTTCTCATACGCCAGTACGGCTGACGCCACCATTCTCCCAGCTCGGGCCGGAACCGCGAAAACGGCTTTTCACCGCATGGGATACTGGGGCTTTCCGTCCTCAGCACCTCCTGGAACCCGAGCAGAACGGCATCACTCCATGGCCTCGGTCACGTCCCTCACCGCTTCCGTCCACCAGCGCCTCGCGGACGCCCTCTCGGCAGCACTGCCGGAGGCGGGTTCCGCGGACCCGCTGCTGCGACGAAGCGACCGGGCCGACTTCCAGGCCAACGGGATCCTGGCGCTGGCGAAGAAGGCGAAGGCCAACCCGCGCGAGCTGGCGACGCAGGTCGTGGCGCGGGTCGAGTCCGGTGCCGTGATCAAGGACATCGAGGTCTCCGGGCCCGGCTTCCTGAACGTCACGGTCACCGACGCGGCGATCACCGGGAACCTCGCGGCCCGCGCCGCGGACACCGAGGGCCGCCTCGGCGTCCCGCGCGCCGAGCACCCGGGCACCACGGTCATCGACTACGCGCAGCCGAACGTGGCCAAGGAGATGCACGTCGGCCACCTGCGCTCCGCGGTGATCGGCGACGCGGTGGTGCAACTCCTGGAGTTCGCCGGCGAGTCGGTCGTACGGCGTCACCACATCGGCGACTGGGGCACCCAGTTCGGCATGCTCATCCAGTACCTGATCGAGCACCCGCACGAGCTGGACCACAAGGGCGGCGAGGTCTCCGGCGAGGAGGCCATGTCGAACCTGAACCGGCTGTACAAGGCCTCGCGGGTGCTGTTCGACTCCGACGAGGAGTTCAAGACGCGGGCCCGCCGCCGGGTGGTCGACCTCCAGGCGGGCGACGCCGAGACGCTGGCGCTGTGGCAGAAGTTCGTGGACGAGTCGAAGATCTACTTCTACTCGGTCTTCGAGAAGCTGGACATGGAGATCCGCGACCCGGACGTGGTCGGCGAGTCCGGTTACAACGACATGCTGGACGAGACGTGCCGACTGCTGGAGGAGTCGGGTGTCGCCGTCCGCTCCGAGGGCGCCCTGTGCGTGTTCTTCGACGACATCAAGGGCCCGGACGGCAACCCGGTCCCGCTGATCGTGCGCAAGTCCGACGGCGGTTACGGGTACGCGGCGACCGACCTCTCCGCGATCCGGGACCGCGTCTTCCACCTGAAGGCCTCGACCCTGCTCTACGTGGTCGACGCCCGCCAGGCGCTGCACTTCAGGATGGTCTTCGAGACCGCGCGCCGGGCCGGCTGGCTGAACGACGACGTGGACGCCGTCCAGCTCGCCTTCGGCACGGTGCTCGGCAAGGACGGCAAGCCGTTCAAGACCCGTGAGGGCGAGACGGTCCGGCTGGTCGACCTGCTGGACGAGGCGATCGAGCGGGCGACGGCGGTCGTCCGCGAGAAGGACACGCAGGGGCAGCTGTCCGAGGAGGAGATCGCCGAGCGCGGCACCCAGGTCGGCATCGGCGCGGTGAAGTACGCGGACCTGTCGACGTCCGCGAACCGCGACTACAAGTTCGACCTGGACCAGATGGTCTCGCTGAACGGCGACACCAGCGTCTACCTCCAGTACGCGTACGCCCGGATCCAGTCGATCCTCCGCAAGGCGGGCGACATCTCCCCGGCGGCGCACCCGGAGCTCGAACTGGCCCCGGCCGAGCGTGAGCTGGGCCTGCACGCGGACCGGTTCGCGGAGACGGTCGCCGAGGCCGCCGCCGAGTACGCCCCGCACAAGCTGGCGGCGTACCTGTACCAACTGGCCTCGCTGTACACGACGTTCTACGACAAGTGCCCG
Source organism: Streptomyces sp. NPDC043867 (assembly GCF_056435845.1). Classification (NCBI taxonomy): domain Bacteria; kingdom Bacillati; phylum Actinomycetota; class Actinomycetes; order Kitasatosporales; family Streptomycetaceae; genus Streptomyces; species Streptomyces sp. NPDC043867. Next base: position 46,320 of record NZ_JBWKDS010000045.1, read on the forward strand.
GTCCTGAAGGCGGACAGCCCCGCCCGGGTCGAGAACCGCCTCTTCTACTGCGCCGTCACGGCCCGCACGCTCCACCAGGGCATGGCGCTCCTGGGCATCAGGACCCCCGAGCGTCTCTGACCGGGCCCCGGCCCCGGCCACCGCACGGCGACGGCCCCGGCAGGACGGCCCCGGCCGTCCCACCGGGGCCGTCGGCCTGCCGGGCGTCGGCCTGCCGGGCCCGCCGCTCGTCAGGCGTAGTAGTGGATGGTCCCCCGCAGGGCGGGATCGCCGCCCTCGCAGTGCTGGACGAAGGTCGCCGCGAACGCCCGCACGGCGCCGTCGTCGCCGCGCGCGAGCCGGGTGACGGTGAACTCGCCCGTGGTGGCGTTGCAGCCGCGCCCGTTGCCCTGCACGTCGAGTCCGGCGACGCCTTCCCCGGCGGCGCGCTCCGCCCGGTAGGTGCGTCCCGCCTCCAGCTGTTCGCCGGCGGGCGGGGTGAGCAGCGCCGTGAAGTACTCGCGTCGGCCGGACACGTCGTACTGGACGCCGTCGCCCCACGCGCGCAGGCCGAAGGTGCTCGTGGCGCCGGTGTGCGTGAGGCTCGCGCCCCGGCCGATGGCGTCCCCGGGGTCGCTGGTGTAGGCGTAGGACAGCGGCAGGGCACGGTACTTGACGACGCCTTTGAGCGCCGGGGCGTCCGCGCGCTCGCAGCGCTGGGTGTAGGTCGCGTCCAGAACGGTGACCTCGCCGGACGCGTCCGTCTCGATCTGGTTGACCGAGAACTGCCCGTAGACCTCGTTGCAGCCGCGCCCGTCCCCGGACACGTCGAGGCCGGGAGCGCGGCCGGTGCGGGCCGCCGCCCGTTCGGCGTCGCGGTAGACACCGGGCCGCAGCTTCTCGCCGGTCGGCGCGGCGAGTTCGACGTCCCACCAGGTGCCGGCGGTGGACACGCGTACGCGTACCGACTCCTCGGTGCCCCGCGCGGTGATGGTGGCCGTCCTCGGCGTGAACGCGGCACTGGCGCCCTGGCCGATGTAGTCACCGGCCTGGCTGGTGTGGCTGTACCTGGTCACGGGCGCCGGTGTGCCGACTGCCGCCCCGGCGGGCGCCGTCTGCGCCGTGACGAGCCAGACCGTCGCGGTCAGGGCGGTGGCCCCGCCGGTCCATACGCGTCGCCATCCTGTGCTGCTGCGCACGGATGTCTCCCCCTCCGTGAGAACGGGCGTCCCCACTGGACACCCGCTCCCCTGTTGTAACTCCCGCCACCGCCTTCCGGCTGCCGGAAACCAGCCAACTCCCCGCACCAGGAAGGGCGTTGAACGGCGCCACACCCACTCCCGGGCCATTGTCAGTGGCTCCCCCTACAGTCACCGGCATGGCGACACTTCCGAATCCGCTGCCGAAGCTGAGGGCCGACCCGAGCGGTCGCGCGCTCGGGCTCGAACTCCCGCCCGGGACCCTGGTCGACGAGACGGTCGACGGCCCCTGGCACGAACCGCTTCTGTGGTGCGCCGACGGGCCGGCGGCCCCCGGCGACTGGCTGCGGCTGTCGGCCGCGCGGCGGACGGTGGGGCTGCACCCCGTGCTCATCGCCTCCGGGGAGAAGGACGAGGGCGGGCCCGCCGCCTGGGACCTGGGCCCCGCCAGGACGTCGTACGCGGGCGACCACGACGCGGAGGACGTGCTGGCGGACCTCTGGGAGGAGTACGCGGCGGACGAGCTCGCCGACGTCACGGACCACCCCGACCAGGACAGGGTGGATGAGGTCTTCGGTCCCCCCGCGACCTACGACGAGACGGTCGCCCCCTTCGGGCCCCTGTGGCCCGGGCTCGCGCCGGCCGGCCCGCTGGACGCCGATCCGGACGCCCGGGCCGGCGAGGTCGCCGACTCCCTCGCCGGCGGTGACTCCTGGCTGAAGGAGCCCCGCCCGGCACTGGTCCCGGCCCGCCGCAGCGCGGACCTCCCGGCGGCCATCGGCTGGTCGGGCGCGGTGAATCACGAGAACGACGTCGCGCGGCTCTCGGCGGTGCTGCGCTCGTGGGAGGACCGCTTCGGGATACGGGTGGTCGCGCTCGCCTCCGACCGGCTGGTTCTGTCCGTGGCGGCCCCGCCGGCCACCACGGCCGAGGCCGAGGCGGTCGCCGCCGAGCACTTCGCCCTCTGCCCGGACAACATCACCCGGGGCGGTCACGAGACACTGCGCGCGTACGCGGCGCACGAGGTGCTAGGCAAGCGGGCCTGGTCCTTCCGGTGGGACTGACGGGGCCCGCACCGGTGCCTGGGCGGTCCCCGCACCCCGTCGGGCCGCCAGGCTTCAGGGCCGGCGGCCCCGTCGGGGGGGTGGAGCCCGTCGGCCGGTGACCTGGGGCGCGTACTCCCCCCGCGCCCCCTCCGAGCCGCCCAGCGGACAGGTGTACGCGGGGCGGCGCCCCACGTTGCTGCCACTGGACGACGCGCTCGGCTACCGGGCGACGGCCACCGGCCCGGCCGTCACCGCAGCTGCCGGGCCACCTCGGTCGCCCAGTACGTGAGGATGTTCCGGGCGCCTGCGCGCTTGATGCCGGTCAGGGCCTCCAGGATCGCCTTGTCGCGGTCGATCCAGCCCTTCTCCGCGGCGGCCTCGATCATCGCGTACTCGCCGGAGATCTGGTAGGCGGCCACGGGCACGTCGACGGCGTCCGCGACCCGGGCGAGGACGTCCAGGTAGGGGCCCGCCGGCTTGACCATCACCATGTCGGCCCCCTCCTCCAGGTCGAGGGCCAGCTCCCGCAGGGACTCCCGCAGATTGGCCGGGTCCTGCTGATACGTCTTCCGGTCGCCCTCCAGGGACGAGCCGACGGCCTCCCGGAAGGGGCCGTAGAAGGCGGAGGAGTACTTGACGGTGTACGCGAGGACGGCGACGTCCTCCCGGCCGATCTGGTCGAGGGCGTCCCGGACGACCCCGATCTGACCGTCCATCATCCCGCTCGGCCCCACGACATGGGCACCGGCGTCGGCCTGGACCTGGGCCATCTCGGCATACCGCTCGAGCGTGGCGTCGTTGTCGACGCGCCCCTGCTCGTCGAGGACACCGCAGTGTCCGTGGTCGGTGAACTCGTCGAGACACAGGTCGGACATGACGAGCAGGTCGTCCCCGACCTCGGCGCGCACGTCGCGCAGGGCAACCTGGAGGATCCCGTCGGGGTCGGTCCCGGCCGTGCCCTGGGCGTCCTTCTTCCCGTCCTCCGGCACACCGAAGAGCATGATTCCGGAGACCCCGGCCTCCAGCGCCTCGACGGCCGCCTTCTTCAGGCTGTCGCGGGTGTGCTGCACGACCCCCGGCATCGCCTTGACCGGCACCGGCTCGCTCACGCCCTCCCGCACGAACGCGGGCAGGATGAAGTCAGCGGGGTGCAGGCGGGTCTCGGCGACCATGCGCCGCATGGCGGGCGTCGTACGCAGCCGCCGCGGCCGCGTACCGGGGAAGGATCCGTACTTGGTCATGGACCCACGCTACGCCCGCCCCCGGCATGCCCTTGCCGACACCGTGCCGGTACCCGGCCCACGGCACGCCGGGCCGATCGGGAGCAGTCCGGGCACCCTCACGTCCACCGCGGTACGGCCGCGCCCACGACTCGGGGAGCCACAAGGGGCGGCACCGGAGGGTTCCGGTGCCGCCCCTTCCGTAGGGCCGGCTCACGACCCGGTGCGTGACGGGCGACGTAGCCTCCCGCGCACCGAGGCCCTGTTACGTGGTGCGGCGCCGCCGCGACCCCGGCCGCCGCTCGCTCGGCCGCGTCACCGGGTCCCCGGCGTCCAGCGCGGCCGCCCGCCGCCGGAGCCCGAAGTCCGCCAGCGCCTCCGCCAGCTTGAGCACGGACGGCTCGGGAGCCATCACGTCGACTCGCAGCCCGTGCTCCTCCGCCGTCTTCGCGGTGGCCGGGCCGATGCACGCGATCACGGTCACGTTGTGCGGCTTGCCGGCGATGCCGACCAGGTTCCGCACGGTCGACGACGAGGTGAACAGCACCGCGTCGAACCCGCCGCCCTTGATCGCCTCACGCGTCTCCGCCGGCGGCGGCGACGCCCGCACGGTCCGGTAGGCCGTGACGTCGTCGACCTCCCAGCCCAGCTCGATCAGCCCCGCGACCAGCGTCTCGGTGGCGATGTCGGCGCGCGGCAGGAACACCCGGTCGATCGGGTCGAAGACCGGGTCGTACGGCGGCCAGTCCTCCAGCAGCCCGGCCGCGGACTGCTCACCGCTCGGCACCAGGTCCGGCTTCACACCGAACGCGACGAGTGCCTTGGCGGTCTGCTCACCCACCGCCGCGACCTTGATCCCGGCGAAGGCGCGGGCGTCGAGCCCGTACTCCTCGAACTTCTCGCGCACGGCGCGCACCGCGTTCACCGAGGTGAAGGCGATCCACTCGTACCGCCCGGTCACCAGGCCCTTGACCGCGCGCTCCATCTGCTGGGGCGTGCGCGGCGGCTCGACGGCGATGGTGGGCACCTCGTGCGGCACCGCTCCGTACGAACGCAGCCGGTCGGAGAGCGACACCGCCTGCTCCTTCGTCCGCGGCACGAGCACCTTCCAGCCGAACAGCGGCTTGGACTCGAACCACGACAACTGGTCGCGCTGGGCGGCGGCGGAACGCTCACCGACCACGGCTATGACCGGGCGTCCGCCGTCCGGCGACGGCAGCACCTTCGCCTGCTTCAGCGTCTGCGCGATCGTCCCGAGCGTCGCGGACCAGGTCCGCTGCCGGGTCGTCGTACCGGCGACCGTCACGCTCATCGGCGTATCGGGCTTGCGCCCGGCGGCGACCAGCTCGCTCGCGGCCGCGCCGACCGAGTCCAGCGTCGCCGACACCACGAGGGTCCCGTCCGACACCCCGACCTCGGTCCAGCAGCGGTCCGAAGCCGTACGCGCGTCGACGAACCGCACGTCGGCGCCCTGCGCGTCCCGCAGCGGCACACCGGCGTACGCGGGCACGCCCACGGCGGCGGCGACACCCGGCACGACCTCGAAAGGCACACCCGCGGCGACGCAGGCCAGCATCTCCTCGGCGGCGTACGCGTCGAGGCCGGGGTCTCCGGACACCGCACGCACGACCCGCTTGCCGCCCCGTGCGGCCTCCATGACAAGATTGGCCGCACCCCTCGAAGCGGGGGCACCAGCGGTCGTTGACGAACCGTCAACCACCGCCAGCCTAGGCGTGCCTGAGCCCGATCGGGCATCCGGGGACGCGCCTGCGGACGCGGCCACGGACACCCCCGAAGGCGCGCCGGCAGCGGCGTCCGTCTCCAGCACGGCGACGCCCTGCCTGGCGTGCGTGCGCACCACGTCGAGCACCTCGTGCTCGGCGACGAGTACGTCCGCGTTCGCCAGCGCCTCCACTGCGCGCAGGGTCAGCAGTCCCGGATCCCCGGGTCCGGCACCGAGGAAGGTGACGTGCCCGTGATCGAGTCCGGCGGAAAGGTTGGTGGGGCTCACAGTGCTCGCTCCCCCATCAGACCGGCCGCGCCCTTGGCGAGCATCTCGGCGGCGAGTTCGCGGCCGAGTTCCATTGCCTGCTCGTGTGTCCCGGGCACGGGACCGGTGGTGGACAGCTGCACCAGCGAGGAGCCGTCGGTCGTGCCGACGACGCCGCGCAGGCGCATCTCCTTGACAGTCTGCCCGTCGGCCAGCAGGTCGGCGAGCGCACCCACGGGTGCGCTGCAGCCGGCCTCCAGGGCGGCGAGCAGGGATCGCTCGGCGGTCACGGCGGCCCGGGTGAACGGGTCGTCGAGCTCGCCGAGCGCCGCGACGAGGTCCGCGTGGTCCGCGGCACACTCGATCGCGAGGGCCCCCTGGCCGGGGGCGGGCAAAACGGTGTCGACCGACAGGAACTCGGTCACTTCGTCGCTGCGGCCGATCCGGTTCAGCCCGGCGGCGGCCAGCACGACGGCGTCGAGCTGGCCGTTGCGCACGAACCCGATCCGTGTGTCGACGTTGCCGCGGATGGCGACCGTCTCGATCGACATCCCGTGGCTGCGGGCGTACGCGTTCAGCTGCGCCATGCGGCGCGGCGAACCGGTGCCGACCCGCGAGCCGTCGGGCAGCCCGGCGAAGGTGAGCCCGTCGCGGGCGACGAGGACGTCGCGCGGGTCCTCGCGCACCGGCACGGCGGCCAGGGCGAGGTCGTCGGGCTGCGTGGTCGGCAGGTCCTTGAGGGAGTGCACGGCGAAGTCGACCTCGCCGCGCAGCAGCGCCTCGCGCAGCGCGGTCACGAAGACACCCGTGCCGCCGATCTGCGCGAGGTTCTCGCGGGACGTGTCGCCGTACGTGGTGATCTCCACGAGTTCGACGGCACGCCCGGTCACCCGGCTCACGGCCTCGGCCACCTGCCCGGACTGGGCCATGGCGAGCTTGCTGCGCCTGGTCCCGAGCCTCAGTGGCCCTGCTTCGTCTGCTCGCCCGGGGGACGGTGCGGCCGGCCCCTTCGGCTCACGCGGCTCACTCATGCTCGCCCTCGGTTCTCGGCGTTCTCGGTGCTGATGTCTTGGGAGGCCCGGGAGACGGCGGCGACCGTCTCCTGGTCCAGGTCGAAGAGGGTGCGCAGCGCGTCCGCGTACCCGGCGCCGCCGGGCTCGGCGGCCAGCTGCTTGACCCGTACGGTCGGCGCGTGCAGCAGCTTGTCGACCACCCGCCGTACGGTCTGGGTGATCTCCCCGCGCTGCTTGTCGTCGAGGTCCGGCAGCCGTCCGTCGAGCCGCGCGATCTCGTTCGCGACGACGTCGGCGGCCATGGTGCGCAGGGCGACGACGGTGGGGGTGATGTGGGCGGCCCGCTGGGCGGCGCCGAAGGCGGCCACCTCGTCGGACACGATCCGGCGCACCTGGTCCACGTCGGCGGCCATCGGCGCGTCCGCCGACGCCTCGGCGAGCGACTCGATGTCGACGAGCCGCACGCCGAGCAGCCGGTGCACGGCGGCGTCGATGTCGCGCGGCATCGCGAGGTCCAGCAGGGCGAGCACGGGCGCGGGCCGGGTGGCCTCGGCCGGCTCGAGCCTGCGCCGCTCGGGCACCCGCCCGATGGTGGCGGCGGTGGCGGCCAGCGCGGTGATGAGTGCGGCCTCGGCCTCGGGTGTACGGCGGTTGTCGCGCCGCTCGCCGGGGGCGTTGTCCACCCAGGCCGCGTGCTGTTCCAGTGTGGCGGCGTCCAGACCGGCCACCGCGGCCTCCCCCATCACGGAGAAGCCGGTGGCGCCCTGCACGGCCGGCAGGTCGAGGGGGCAGCCCTCCTCGGTGCCCGCGCCGGCGGGTGCGAGTCCGCGCGCCGGCCCGGCGGGGGCGGCTCCGCGGAGTTCGGCGGGCGTGCCCGTGCGCCCCTCGACGGCGGTCGCGACCGTGTCCGCCGTCAGGACCAGTCCGGTCGCGCCGGTGCAGGAGACGCCGATGTCGGCACGTGTCAGCTCGCGCGGCACCGAGTCGATCGGTACCGCGCGGGCCAGCACGTCCGTGTCGTCGCCCTGCGCCAGGATCTGCGCGAGCCGCTCGGCGCGGTCCAGCGTGCGGTTGGCCACGACGACCTCGGCGACTCCGGCGCGCGCCAGCGTCGCAGCGGCCAGCGAGGACATGGAGCCCGCGCCGATCACCAGTGCCCGCTTGCCCTTGGCCCAGCTGTCGACGGCGGCGCCGGACGAGAGCTGCTCCAGGCCGAAGGTGACCAGGGACTGGCCCGCGCGGTCGATGCCGGTCTCGGAGTGGGCGCGCTTGCCGACCCTGAGGGCCTGCTGGAACAGGTCGTTCAGCAGCCGGCCCGCGGTGTGCAGTTCCTGCGCGGTGGCGAGGGAGTCCTTGATCTGGCCGAGGATCTGGCCCTCGCCGACCACCATCGAGTCCAGGCCGCAGGCCACGGAGAAGAGGTGGTGGACGGCCCGGTCCTCGTAGTGCACGTACAGATAGGGGGTGAGCTCGTCGAGCCCGACCCCGCTGTGCCGGGCGAGCAGGGTGGACAGCTCGGCGACGCCCGCGTGGAACTTGTCCACGTCGGCGTACAGCTCGATGCGGTTGCAGGTGGCGAGCACCGCGGCCTCGGTGGCCGGCTCGGCGGCGAGGGTGTCCTGGAGCAGCTTGACCTGCGTGTCCGCGGGCAGCGTGGCCCGTTCCAGGACGCTGACCGGAGCGCTGCGGTGGCTCAGCCCGACGACGAGGAGACTCATGCCGGCATCACGGCGGGGAGATCCCCGTCCGGTCCCTTCTCGGTCTCCGTCGGGGCCGGGGCGAGGGCCCCGGCCTCGGCCGCGGCTTCCTCGCCGGCCTTGCGCTGCTCGTGGAAGGCGAGGATCTGCAGCTCGATGGAGAGATCGACCTTGCGCACGTCGACGCCGTCCGGGACGGACAGGACGGTCGGCGCGAAGTTCAGGATGGAGGTGACTCCGGCGGCGACGAGGCGTTCGCAGACCTGCTGGGCCGCGCCCGCGGGCGTCGCGATCACGCCGATCGAGACACCGTTCTGGTCGATGATCTTCTCGAGCTCGTCCGTGTGCTGGACGGGGATCCCGGCGACCGGCTTGCCGGCCATCGCGGGGTCGGCGTCTATCAGCGCGGCGACCCGGAAGCCGCGGGAGGCGAAGCCGCCGTAGTTGGCGAGCGCGGCGCCGAGGTTGCCGATCCCGACGATCACAACCGGCCAGTCCTGGGTCAGGCCCAGCTCACGGGAGATCTGGTAGACGAGATACTCGACGTCGTACCCCACACCGCGGGTCCCGTAGGAGCCGAGGTAGGAGAAGTCCTTGCGCAGCTTCGCGGAGTTGACCCCCGCGGCGGCCGCGAGCTCCTCGGAGGAGACCGTGGGCACCGAGCGCTCCGACAGGGCGGTGAGGGCTCGGAGGTACAGCGGAAGGCGGGCGACGGTGGCCTCGGGAATCCCTCGGCTGCGGGTCGCCGGTCGGTGAGTTCGGCCAGTTGCCACGGTGCTCCTGCGGGTAGAGCGGGGCTGCAGGCGGTCACACGTTCCCGGACCGCCCCGTCGAAAGCAGGCTATGTCTTTGTGAACGCGTGCACAAAGATGGTGTCCGATTTGCCCGGCCAACGTGACCGGGGTCACGCGCCCCCGGGGCATGCGTACGGAACCGGCGCGCGCGCACCTTCGTTCCTCGCTGGATGGGGGCAAAACCGTACACACTCCTTACGCGTCCCGCCCCCGAGATCTGAACCACCCTCGATCCTAAGCGACTTTCCGGACCACTTGGACTGATCAGTCAGTCACGCTCCGGACAGCGGAACCCGCGGGAACCGGCCATCGCTCACGCGGTCAGGGCCCTGCGAAGACGCTGCTCGTCGACCCGCCAGAAGGTGTGCTGGGCGCCGTCCACCAGCACGACCGGGATCTGCTCCCAGTACTGACGGTTCAGCTCCTCGTCCCGGGTGATGTCCTTCGCCTCCCAGGGGACCCCCGTCTCCGCGCAGACCTTCTCGACCACCAGCTGTGCGTCATCACACAGATGGCACCCGGGCTTCCTGATGAGGGTGACCAGACGCTCGCGCGGTGCCTTCGTCATGTCCGTCTTCTCCTTGGGGCGGTCACTGCGCCGGAACAGGGGACTCATGCCGGCCATTCTCGCCCCGCCGCGGCCCGGACGCCCCCGACCAGGCCCCCGTACCCCCGGCGGCGCGAGGACGCGGGCGCGGCGCGCCGGAACGCCCTCCCCTTTCACGGCACGGTCGTGGAGAGTTCACAGCCCCGCATCCTCTCGACTCCGGAACGACCGAACAGACTGGCTATGCTCACGGCATGGCCGCTCTCGGATGGCTCACTCCCCGTAGGCGCTCCGCCACGGCGCGGAGCGTGTTGGCAGGCGAGGCCTCGGCGGAGGCAGCACGCAAAACCTCCCAGGAGCTGGGAGACCTCGCGGACCTCACGCACGGGGCCGCGCCCGACGCCGTCGTGGAGGAACCGGCGTTCCCGGTGCTCGGCGACGTGCGAGCCGCCGCCTTCTTCGACCTCGACAACACCGTCATGCAGGGCGCCGCGCTGTTCCACTTCGGCCGCGGGCTGCACAAGCGGAAGTTCTTCGAGACGCGCGACCTCGCCCGGTTCGCCTGGCAGCAGGCGTGGTTCAGGCTGGCCGGGGTCGAGGACCCCGAGCACATGCAGGACGCCCGCGACTCGGCCCTCTCCATCGTCAAGGGCCACCGCGTCGCCGAGCTGATGTCGATCGGCGAGGAGATCTACGACGAGTACATGGCCGAGCGGATCTGGCCGGGCACGCGGGCACTGGCCCAGGCGCACCTCGACGCCGGCCAGAAGGTGTGGCTGGTCACGGCCGCGCCCGTCGAGATCGCCACGGTGATCGCCCGCCGGCTCGGGCTGACCGGGGCACTGGGTACCGTCGCGGAGTCCGTCGACGGCGTGTACACCGGCAAGCTGGTCGGTGAGCCGCTGCACGGACCGGCGAAGGCGGAGGCCGTCCGCGCGCTGGCGTCCGCGGAGGGGCTGGACCTCTCCCGCTGCGCCGCCTACAGCGACTCCCACAACGACATCCCCATGCTGTCCCTGGTGGGCCACCCCTACGCGATCAACCCGGACGCCAAGCTGCGCAAGCACGCCCGGTCCTTCGAGTGGCGGCTGCGGGACTACCGCACGGCACGCAAGGCCGCCAAGGTCGGCATTCCGGCGGCCGCCGGTGTCGGCGCGGTCGCGGGCGGCACGGTCGCGGCGATCGCCCTGAGCCGGCGCCGGCGCTAGCGCGCCTCACCCCTCCCCCCGACACGGCCGCGTTGACGCCGCCGTACAGAAGTGCGCGCGAACACGGGTTCCGGACGGGTGCGGTAAGTGGCAATCCGGCTGTTCTACCCCGCAGCGTCCCCGCCAGTCCCGACGTACGCACACGAGCACAACACGCCCCGCACCCAGGCGGAAGTCGAACTCATTCGGTCAACAACTGATCAGTATTCGGTACTTGATCAGGCGTCGATCAGTTAGAGAAGCGACGTAATCGATGATTTGAGCAACTGGGTGTAGCGCTGCCTGTACGAAGCGTTATTCTCCTCAAACGCATGACGGACGCCACCAGTCGCTACGACGGGTGAACGATCCGGCACTGCACGTGATGGAAGCTCTGCCTCTGGGAGTCCCGTGTACCCACACGTCGGGGTTGACGCCTCGGGCCTGGCTACGCTGCGCGCGACGGTCCTCGACCGCCTGCGCGGCTTCGTCCCCACCGCGTACGCCGTCCCCGCCCTCGCTGTCTCCGCCGCACCCGTCGGCCCGTGCTACGCACTGGCCGAGGGCAGCGCCGCGGTCGGCAGACGAGGCCGCTCGGCCGCCACGCCCACCGCGCGCCGCCCGGCCGCGGACAGTGACAGCGCCCGGATGATGGATCTCGTCGAGCGGGCCCAGGCCGGCGAGGCCGACGCCTTCGGACGCCTCTACGACCAGTACAGCGACACCGTGTACCGCTACATCTACTACCGCGTCGGGGGCAAGGCGACCGCGGAGGACCTCACTAGCGAGACCTTTCTGCGGGCACTGCGGCGCATCGGCACGTTCACCTGGCAGGGCCGCGACTTCGGCGCCTGGCTGGTCACCATCGCGCGCAACCTGGTCGCCGACCACTTCAAGTCGAGCCGCTTCCGGCTCGAGGTCACGACCGGCGAGATGCTCGACGCGAACGAGGTGGAGCGCAGCCCCGAGGACTCCGTCCTGGAGTCGCTGTCCAACGCGGCACTGCTCGATGCCGTGCGGCGGCTGAACCCCCAGCAGCAGGAGTGCGTGACCCTGCGCTTCCTGCAGGGCCTGTCGGTCGCGGAGACCGCGCGCGTGATGGGCAAGAACGAGGGCGCCATCAAGACTCTCCAGTACCGGGCCGTGCGCACCCTCGCACGGCTCCTCCCGGACGACGCCCGCTGACCCGGAAAGATCACACAGCGATCCCACACGTTCAGCGACGGTCAACTCACTTTCCGTAAGAGTCCGTTGGCTTCGCGGTCCGGTCATCCGTCGTCCGTAACCCAAGTGCCGCGACGCTCGTTGTGCGGGATACAGGCTCCCTGTGGTCACACCCTGACCTCCGCCGGTCACCCGATCGTGTCGGTGCGCTCAGGGCGTGCGACCCTCAGGACCCCCTGGGGAGCCGACCGTCATGACGAGAGGAGGTGCCGCCAGTGATCGCGAACGTATCGGCGCACCGGCGGGCGAACGCCTTCGCCCAGGCCCTGGAGGAGCAGTCCGACCGGGGCACGGCGGCCGAGCAGCCAGATGGATCGGCACCGCCCCCGGCTGCTGCGGAACAGACCGAGCAGGGCCTCATGCTGGCCCTCGCCACGGGTCTCGGCGAGCTGCCCAAACCCGTACTGGACCCTGAGGTCAAGGTCGTCCAGCGGGCTCAGCTCGTGGCCGCGATGGAGGCCATGCTGCTGGACGGCACGGCTCCGCTGGGCGAAGCGAGGGATTCTTCGGTACCCGAGCAGCGCTCCCACCGCCGGGGCGCCCATCGGGCGACCGGCCTCGGGAAGCTGCGACCGCGGTCCCGGCTGTCCAAGGGCCTTGCCGCGGGCGGGCTCACCGTCGGTGTGGCCGCCGGGGCGTTCGGCGGTGTCGCCGCTGCCAGCTCCGACGCCCTGCCCGGAGACTCGCTCTACGGGCTCAAGCGCGGGATGGAGGACATCAAGCTGGGGCTGGCCGACGACGCCGGCGACCGCGGACAGATCTACCTCGACCACGCCTCCACGAGGCTGAACGAGGCACGCCGGCTGATGGAGCGGGACCGCTCCGGCCCGCTCGATCACGAGTCACTGGGCGAGATCCGCCGGGCCCTGTCCCTCATGCAGCACGACGCGTCCGAAGGACACCGCCTGCTGCACGAGGAGTACGAGCGGGACGGCTCGCTGGCCCCCATCCAGGCCCTGTCCGCCTTCTCCCAGACGCATCGTGAGGCCTGGGGCGCGCTGCGCGACCGGCTGCCCGTGCAGCTCGGCGACGTCAGCGACCAGGTGTCGTCGGTCTTCGACGCCATGGACGAAGAGGTCGAGCCGTTGCGCGCGCTGCTGCCGCAGCCGCCCGCGAAGCACGGACCGGCCAGGCGGACCCCCGGCGAGACCTCCACGGGCTCGTCGGACACGGGCCGTCCGGCGCCCAGCGCCACCGGCGGTTCCGCGGACAGCCGCCACTCCAGCGGCGGCAAGCCCAAGCCGTCCACGCCGGACAGCGAGGGCGACGGCCTGCTCGGAGGCGACACGGGCGGTCTGCTCGACCCGCCCGAGGACGACACCAGCTCGTCCCCCTCGGCCGGCCGGACCGGCCCCGCCGCCGAACCGGACGTCACGCTGCCCCCGCTCCTCCCGGGGCTCCTCCCGGGACTGGGCATCGACAGCGAGAACGACAGGTAACGCGCGTACGGCGAGGGGCGCCCCAGTTCACCGGGGGCGCCCCTCGCCGTGTCCGTCAGAAGAACACCGACCGCCGCTGCACCAGCAGCTTGTACAGGGTGTGCTGGATCTGTTCCCTGACCTGGTCGGTCAGGTTGAACATGAGCATCGGGTCCTCGGCCGCCTCGGGCGGATAGCCGTCCGTGCGGATCGGCTCGCCGAACTGGATCGTCCACTTGGTCGGCAGCGGTACCGCACCGAGCGGCCCGAGCCAGGGGAAGGTGGGCGTGATCGGGAAGTACGGGAAGCCCAGCACCCGGGCGAGCGTCTTCGCGTTGCCGATCATCGGGTAGATCTCCTCCGCCCCCACGATCGAGCACGGGATGATCGGGGTGCCCTGCCGCAGCGCGGTGGAGACGAAGCCGCCCCGGCCGAAGCGCTGGAGCTTGTACCGCTCGCTGAACGGCTTGCCGATGCCCTTGAAGCCCTCGGGCATCACCCCGACCAGTTCGCCGCGCGCCAGCAGCCGCTCGGCGTCCTCGGCGCAGGCGAGGGTGTGACCGGCCTTGCGGGCCAGCTCGTTGACGACCGGCAGCATGAAGACCAGGTCGGCCGCGAGCAGCCGCAGGTGACGGCCCGTGGGGTGGTTGTCGTGGACGGCGACCTGCATCATCAGGCCGTCCAGCGGCAGCGTCCCGGAGTGGTTGGCGACGATCAGCGCCCCGCCCTCGGACGGGATGTTCTCGATGCCCTTCACGTCGACCCGGAAGTACTTCTCGTAGACCGGGCGGATGAGGGACATCAGGACCTGGTCGGTGAGTTCGGCGTCGTAGCCGAAGTCGTCGACCTCGTAGTCGCCGGTCAGCCGGCGGCGCAGGAAGGCCAGGCCGCCGGCGATCCGCCGCTCCAGACCACCGCCCGGTGCCTGCTCCGGCGCCTGCGGGCTCTCTCGCGTCACGGGATCATCATCCCGCGCGGGCGCCGGGCCGGGCAGGGGCTGGACCTCGTGGACCGCCGAGTGTTCGCCCTTGTGCCTGCTCCCGGCGCCCCTGCGGCGCGGCGGGCGCTGCACAGCGCCGCCGCGTGACCGGTCGTCGTCGAACGGAATGACCTTGGCGTCCGCCATCGTTGATGCGCTCCTCAGTTGGCGCTCTGCGTCGGGGATGAGCCGCCGCCCAGGGCGGGCAGCGCGGCGATCCGGTCGACGGCCCCCGCGAGGGCCTCCGGAGGCAGGAGTCCGGGCCCCCGGCTCCGTGCGAAGTCCGCGAAGGTCTCCGCCGTCGTGTACTTCGGCCGGTACCCGAGGGTGTCGCGCATCTGGTCCGTCTCCACGACCCGTCCGTGTGTGAGCAGCCGCAGTTGCTCCGGCGAGAAGTCCGTCACGCCCAGCGTACGCAGCGCCGTCCCCACCCAGCTGACCGCGGGCATCAGCAGCGGCACGGTGGGCCGGCCGAGGCGCCGCGCGCACTGCGAGAGCAGCAGGACGCCGTCCCCGGCGATGTTGAACGTGCCGCTGTTGAGCGTCCCGCGCTCGGCCTCGTGCGAGGCCAGGCGCAGCACCTCGATCACGTCGTCCTCGTGCACGAACTGCAGCCGCGGATCGTAGCCGAGGACGGTGGGCAGCACGGGCAGCGAGAAGTACGAGGCGAGCGGTGAGTCCGCGCTCGGGCCCAGGATGTTGGCGAAGCGCAGGACGCACACGGCGACGTCGGG
This sequence comes from Streptomyces sp. NPDC043867, assembly GCF_056435845.1. NCBI lineage: Bacteria > Bacillati > Actinomycetota > Actinomycetes > Kitasatosporales > Streptomycetaceae > Streptomyces > Streptomyces sp. NPDC043867. The sequence goes on from NZ_JBWKDS010000045.1 coordinate 61,347, forward strand.
CCGGCGGCGTGCGAAGCCCCGTACGTAGCCCTCGACCTCGACGGTGTCCTTGGCGAAGCCGCCGCTCGGCAGCGACTTGGGCGTGGTCGTCTCGGTGAAGACGGCCGGATCGCGCGGCGCGGACCCGTACACGTTCGTACTGGACTTCACGGCGAGGCGCTTGACGGTCGGGGACTTCTGGCAGGCACCGAGCAGCTGCATGGTGCCGATGACGTTGGTCTCCTTGACCGAGGTCCGGCTGCCGCTGCCCAGCGGGGTGCCGGTCACGTCCAGGTGGACGACCGTGTCGACGGAGTGCTCCGCGAGCAGGCGCGCGATCGAGGGCTGCTGTATGTCCGCCTGGACGAAGTCGGCGCCTCCCAGGTGGTGCTCGGGCGGGATCGCGTCCACGGCGATCACCCGCTCCACCTCCGGGTCGCGCTGGATCCGCCGGACGAACCGGCCCCCCAGCTGACGGGCCACTCCGGTCACGAGCACGACCTTCCCCAAGATCAGCGCCTTCCTTCCCGCCTCGTCCCGCACCGCGTACCGCTGCTCGTACCCTGCCGGGTTCCCCGTGTGCCGCCAACCTAGCGGGTCGGTGTCGCGCTGTGAGGACCGCCCGATGCGTCACGTCACGACAGCCCCGCACGTGCGACCGGACCCAGCCATTTGCCGCACAGGCACCCGCCCACGGCCCGGACGTCCGGACATGACTGTGGCCCCCCACCTGACGGTGGGGGGCCACAGAGCGCGCTGTCGCAGCGGTCGCGCAACCGTAAGGACGATCCCCCGCGGGTGCGGGGACGGCCTTACTTCTTGTTGCGACGCTGAACGCGAGTGCGCTTGAGCAGCTTGCGGTGCTTCTTCTTGGCCATCCGCTTGCGCCGCTTCTTGATAACAGAGCCCACGACTACCCTCGCTCACTTCTCTTCACTCGGTGCTGGGCGCCGGGGCCCACACGACCTACGAGGGGCTAGCCTACCCGTCCGAGCGCTGAGGTCGTAATCGAGGTCACCCGGGGCTCCCCGGAGGGGCCGCGAGGGCCTCCCGGGGAACCCGCGGGGCCGCCGTCAGGCGGTCTCCACCCCCACGTAGCTCTCGCGGAGGTACTCATGAACCGCTTGCTCCGGCACCCGGAAGGACCTCCCCACCCGGATCGCCGGCAGATGGCCGCTGTGCACCAGTCGGTACACGGTCATCTTCGACACTCGCATCACCGAGGCGACTTCCGCCACGGTCAGGAACTGAACCTCGTTCAGAGGCCTCTCGCCAGCTGCAGCCATGACACACCTGAACCTTCCGCACTCGACGGTCACCGGCTTCCCCTTCCGGTGACACTTCGTCGTTGCGTGCTCACTCCCCAGAGTAGGGGCGGGTGATGCGAGTGGGGAAGAGGAGCTGCCATCGGCGGCCTACTGTGACAGACACGCTCGATTGAGTACATAGCGAGTAAGCGGTCGGTAGTAAGGAGACCGCACAGCGTCATCGAGGGGGACGGCGACGGACACCCGCCCCTCCGTCTCCCCGACGAACAGCGCGGGATCGTTCGTATCCGCCAGCCCGATGGCCTCGAACCCCAGCTGACCTGCCCCGCAGACCCATCCGTGGTCGCCGACCACCAGCTCGGGAAGCGGTCCCCCGGCCTCCGCGGCGGCCGCCAGCACGGTCCGGACCGGCAGCGGCGAGTGCGTGTGTGCGCCGGTCGTGCGCCCGGGGGCCTGCGGCCCGGGTTCCCGCACCAGCGCGACTCCTCGTACGTAGTCCACGTGGTACGTGCGTAGGCCGAACCGGGTCGTTATGTCGACAGAGCTACCCTGCGCCGGGGTGAGGACAGTACATCCCGCCGCCGACAGGGCGTCCGCCAACGCGGCGTAGAAATCCATCAGCCGGTGCGGGTGTCCGGTGCCGAACAGCACCGGTGCCCGGCGCTCGGCGACCCTCCCGAGCCGCTCGGCGAAGGCCTGCAGCGCGGTCAGAGTCCGCTCCGGGTCGATCACATCATGCCCTGAAGTGTCTCCGGGATCGGCCGACACCCCGCACTTGTCGGCCATCAGCCCGATCAACTCCCGCTGCCCCCAGGTCCCTTCGGGATCGAGCCCGATCATCACCCGGGGGTCGCGGGCCGCGAAGAGCCGATAGCTGCGCAGGCTCTCCTCGCGCGAGGTGGCGACGGGCCCGGCCAGCCGCGCGGCCAGCAGATGCGCACGCAATGCTCCGGTGCTCAACACGCCAGCGATGCTGACGCATCGCCGCCCACCACACCCCGAAAACCCCGGAAACACCGCACAGTTGGCGTAACAGCCCGACCGGTGGGACGCCGGCCCGTCCGGCACTTGGAGCCGGGCGCGATGCGGGGGTCCGAGGGCGAAGCCCCCGGAAACGGGACGCGCAGGGGCGGAGGGGGGCGGACCCGTCCCGTCGCCCACCTAGGGCCTGTCGTTTGGATCACGCCGGCGTCGCGGGGTCTGGGGTCGGTCAGGACGAACCGTCGGTCACAGCCAGCCTGATCCAAACGACAGGCCCTAGGCGAGCAGCCCCCGCAGGGGGAAGACGGCCCGCCTTGCGGCCAGCACGGCCTGGTCCAGCCGGTCGGCGGGGTCGTACCCCGCCTCCCACTCCCGCCAGGCCACCGGCCACCGCCCGTCAGTCATCCGCATCGGCCCCAACTGCCGCGTGCGGGCGAACACTTCCTGCCGCCAGCTCTCGGGAATCACCGACTCGGGCGCCACCGGCCGCCCCGCCGCCACCCCCACCAGATGCGTCCAGGACCGCGGCACCACGTCGACCACCGCGTAGCCCCCGCCCCCGAGCGCGACCCATCGCCCGTCGGCGTGCTCGTGCGCCAGCTCGTGACAGGCGACCTGCACGGCCAGCTGCGCGTCGAGCGACACCGCGAGATGCGCCAGCGGATCCTCGAAGTGGGTGTCGGCACCGTGCTGGGTGACGATCACCTGCGGCCGGAAATCGGCGATCAGCTCCGGCACCACGGAGTGGAAGGCCCGCAGCCACCCCGCGTCCCCGGTCCCCGCGGGCAGTGCCACGTTCACGGCGGAGCCCTCCGCACAGTCCGCGCCGGTCTCCTCCGGCCACCCGGTCTGCGGGAACAGCGTCCGCGGATGCTCGTGCAGCGAGATCGTCAGAACCCGCGGATCCTCCCAGAAGGCCGCCTGGACCCCGTCGCCGTGATGAACGTCCACGTCGATGTAGGCGACCCGTTCGGCACCCAGTTCCAGCAGGCGGGCGATGGCGAGCGACGCGTCGTTGTAGATGCAGAACCCCGAGGCACCGCCCGGCATGGCGTGGTGCAGCCCGCCCGCGAAGTTCACCGCGTGCAGCGCGTCCCCGCGCCACACCGCCTCCGCCGCCCCTACGGACTGTCCCGCGATGAGCGCGGACACCTCGTGCATCCCGGCGAACGCGGGATCGTCCGCCGTCCCGAGGCCGTACGACGCGTCCGCCGCCGCGGGGTTCCCGGACGCGGCCCTGACCGCCTCCACGTAGTCCTCGCGATGGACGAGCCGCAGGGTCGACTCCCCGGCCGGCTTCGCGGCGACCACCTCGATCTCCCGGTCGAGCCCGAAGGCGCCGACCAGCGACCGGGTCAGCGTCAGCCGGACCGGATCCATCGGGTGGTCCGGGCCGAAGTCATAGCCCGTTACTGCCTCGTCCCACATCAGCTGTGCGCGGCCGCTCATGCCCGTCACCGTATCGGTCCGGTTCAGCGGTGAACGACCTGGCATACCTCAGCGTCAGCAGAACCAGCACCATCGGTACGAGCATGGCTCCCCGGTAGTTCCACGCGTCCCCCAGCGCCCCCACCAGGGGGGAACCGATCAGGAACCCCACGTAGTTGAAGATGTTGAGCCGTGCGATCGCCGTGTCGGACGCGCCGGGGAAGAGCCGCCCCGCCGCCGCGAAGGTCTGCGGGACGATCACGCACAGCCCGAGCCCCAGCAGCGTGAACCCCAGCATCCCGGCCCACGGCCCCGGCGCCACCGCCACCGCCCCGAACCCGAGCGCCGCCACCACCGCACCGAGCCGTACGACGGCCGCGGCCCCGAACCGCCGCACCCCGACGTCCCCGATCGTCCGCCCCAGCAGGGTGGTGACCATGTAGACGTTGTACGGAACGGTCGCCAGCTGCTCGGAACTGCCCAGCACGTCCTGGAGGTACTTCGCACTCCAGTTGGAGACCGTCGAGTCCCCGATGTAGGCGAAGGTCATCACCAGACACAGCGGCAGCAGCAGCCTGAAGACGACGGGACCGGCCTCAGCCGGCGCGCCGCCCGAACCCTCCCGCGTCGGCTGCTTCCCGGGGGCACCCCCGTCGACGTACCACCGGCTGCCCACCAGGGCCGCCGGCAGCAGCACCGCCACCACCGGCAGGTACGACACGAACAGCGACAGATGCCAGTGCGCCCCCGCCCACGCGAGGGAGGCGCCGACGATCCCGCCCAGGCTGAACGCGGCATGGAAGCCGAGCATGATGCTGCGTCCGTACGTGCGTTGCAGACTCACGCCGAGCATGTTCATCGACGCGTCGAGTGCACCCACCGCGAGCCCGAACACCCCGAGCGCGACAGCGACTTGGGCGACCCGGTCGCCCGCCCCGACACCCAGCAGGGCCAGCAGCACGACCGGCTGGGACCACCTCAGCACGCGGCTGGGCGGCACCCGTTTGACCAGTTGCTCGGTGCAGACGCTGCCGACTCCGGCGAGGATCGGCACGGCGGCGAGGAAGAGCGGCAGCAGGCCGTCGGATATCCCGTACCGGTCCTGGATCGCCGGGATGCGTGTCACCAGCAGCGCGAAGGCGACGCCCTGGGCGAGGAAAGCGAACGCCAGCGAGGCCCTGCCGCGCCGCAGCACATCTGTCATGGCGGCGAGCGTAGGGCCCCGGCCTACCCGTGGGTAGATCAAGCAGAAGATGAATTCTGTTCAGCTCTTGATGCGCTCGGTCACTTCGTGTCCGTCCCGGCGCAGAGCTCCTCCTTCAGCATCATCTGCATCGGGACGACTGCGAGCGCGCCGCTGACGAGGAAGCCCAGGGCCATGGATGCGATCATGATGACGGTGCCGAGCCAGACCATGGTGTCGACCGGCAGCGTGTAGGCACCCACCACGCGGACCACGCACTCGCCGAGCAGCGTCACGCCCCAGACGACGGAGAACGTGCGCTCGGCCCGGCGGAATCGCTCCGACCCGCTGACCAGCCGGTCCCACGCGGCGGACTTGGCCGTGTCCCCCTTGATGACGAACGGTGCCATGGCCGCGGTCATCATCGGCTTCCCGAGCAGCACGGAGACCAGGACGCCGATGCCGACGACACTGCTGATCGCGCTGTCCTTGGCCAGCATCAGCCGAGGGTCACCGGCCACCGACCCGAGCACCAGCCCGGCGACGTTGACGACCAGGATCAGCGCCGCGAGGCCGTTGAGTCTGCGGTCCCGCACCGCGCTCCACACGGTCCGCACCGCCGGCAGCACACTGCTCCAGCCGAGCGCGGCCACCGTGCTCAGTCCGAGCCCGTCCTTGAGGAGGTAGAACGAAGCGAGAGGCACCGCCACGTCCACGATCAGCGGCAGGAAGCCGCGCCGCGCCGAGCCCCGGTCCTTCACCGCGGGCGTCGCGGCGACAGGCGCTTCGGTGCGGCTCGCGGTGGCAGTGAGGCTCATGATCGGATCCCTCCGTAGGCACTGTGTACGTCCCGTTCTCGACGTACACAGCTTGGCGCCCCGACCCGGGCCGGCAGTAGGAACGATCGTCCGGATCCGGGGATGACAAATGTCAGCGCCGGAGGGTGACACCGTCAGGCGAGCAGGTCCGCCAACTCCCCCATGTCGGCGAAGAGTCCGGTCGCACCGGTGAGCCTCTCGGCGGGCGTCATCGCGGTGAACCCGTACACGTCCATGCCGGCCGCGTTCGCCGCCCGCACCCCGAGGGGGCTGTCCTCGACGACGGCACACCTGGCCGCAGGCATGCCCATGCGCTCGGCCGCGTACAGGAACAGGTCGGGCGCCGGCTTGCCCCGCCCGACGTCCTGCGAGCTGAAGATCCGCCCGTCGTCGAACCACCGGTCGAGTCCGGTCTTTTGGTGCCCCACCCGAATCCGCTCATGGGTCCCGGAGGAGGCGACGCAGTACGGCACTCCGTCCGCGGCCAGCTTCTCCAGCACCTGCACGGTCCCGGCGACGGGCTGCAACTCCCGCTCGAAGGCCGCGAACACCCGCGCGTGGAAGACGTCGTCGAAGTCCGCGGGAAGCTGCTGCCCGGTGCGCTCCGCCACGAGGTCGTGGACGCGGTGCATCGCGGCGCCCATGTAGTCGCGCAGGGAGTCCTCGTACGAGGTGGGGTGCCCCAGCTCGGTGAGGTACGCGGCCAGGAGCGTGTTGGAGATCGGCTCGCTGTCCACGAGGACGCCGTCGTTGTCGAAGATGACCAGGTCGTAGCGCATGAGGTCGACAATAAACGACCCCGGAAAACCCGGAAGGCGCCGAAAACGCAGAAAACCCCCGTACCGGTATCCCGGTACGGGGGTTTTCTCCAAAATTTGTTCGGCGGCGTCCTACTCTCCCACAGGGTCCCCCCTGCA
>NZ_JBWKDS010000046.1:0-66763 GCF_056435845.1 Streptomyces sp. NPDC043867
CGACCAGTGGGGGGGGGAGGAACAGAGGTGGCGATTGGTGGGCACGCGGAGGAACAAATGGAGTGGTCGAACAAAGGGGGGGGGGCGTTGTTTCACGGGAAACAGCCCCCCGATCCGTGTCTGCCCGCGCCCCGGTGTCCGGTCGGCGGGGCGGGTCCTTCGTGACCGTCAGAGCTGCGTGACGTCCAGGTCGCCCGCCGCGTACTTCCTGCGGAGCACCTTCTTGTCGAACTTGCCGACGCTCGTCTTGGGCACCGACTCGATGATCGTCCAGCGCTCAGGCAGCTGCCACTTGGCGATCTTGCCCTCGTCGGCGAGGAAGGCGCGCAGGCTGGAGAAGTCGGCGGTGGCGCCCTCCTTCAGCACGACGGTGGCGAGCGGGCGTTCGCCCCACTTCTCGTCCGGTACGGCGACCACGGCGGCCTCGGTGACGTCCGGGTGGGACATGAGTGCGTTCTCCAGGTCGACCGAGGAGATCCACTCGCCGCCCGACTTGATGACGTCCTTGGCCCGGTCCGTGAGGGTCAGGAAGCCGTCGGAGCTGATCGTGCCGACGTCACCGGTCTTGAGCCAGCCGTCCTCGCTGAACTTGTCGGCGGGACGCAGCGCCTCGGCGCCCTGGCCGCCGTAGTACGCGCCAGCGATCCACGGACCGCGCACCTCCAGCTCGCCCGCGGACTCCCCGTCCCAGGGGAGCCGCTCGCCGCCGGGTCCGGTCAGCCGCGCCTCGACACCGGCCGGGAAACGGCCCTGCGTGAGGCGGTAGGCGAACTCCTCCTCGGTGCCCACTACATGGGCCGGCGGTCGCGCCACCGTGCCGAGCGGGGAGGTCTCCGTCATGCCCCAGGCGTGACAGACCCGCATCCCCAGCTCGTCGAACGCCTGCATGAGCGAGGGCGGGCAGGCCGAGCCGCCGATGGTGACCTGGGTGAGGGAGCTGACGTCCCGGGGCTTGGCGTGCAGTTCGGCGAGGAGTCCCTGCCAGATGGTGGGGACGGCCGCCGCGTGGGTCGGCCGCTCGCTCTCGATCATCTCGGCGAGGGGGGCCGGCTGGAGGAAGCGGTCCGGCATCAGCATGTTGACGCCCGTCATGAACGTGGCGTGCGGCAGGCCCCAGGCGTTGACGTGGAACTGCGGGACCACCACGAGGGAGGTGTCCTCGTCGGTGAGCCCCATGGACTGGGCCATGCAGACCTGCATCGAGTGCAGGTAGATCGAGCGGTGCGAGTAGACGACGCCCTTCGGGTCTCCGGTGGTCCCGGAGGTGTAACACATGGCAGCGGCCGTGCGCTCGTCCAGCTCGGGCCAGTCGAAGGCGGTCGGCTTGCCCGCGATCAGGTCCTCGTACTCGTGCACCTGGGCCGCCGCACCCGACAGCAGCGCGCGGTCGCCGGGGCCCGAGACCACGATGTGCTCGACCGTGGGCAGCTGGGGCAGGAGCGGGGCGAGCAGCGGCAGCAGCGAGCCGTTGACGAGGATCACGCGGTCGGCGGCGTGGTTGACGATGAAGACCAGCTGCTCCGCGGGAAGGCGGAGGTTGAGCGTGTGCAGCACCGCGCCCATGGACGGGATCGCGAAGTACGCCTCGACGTGCTCCGCGTTGTTCCACATCAGGGTCGCCACGCGCTCGTCGCCGGTCACCCCCAGGTCCTCGCGGAGGGCGTGCGCGAGCTGTGCGGTCCGGTCGCCGATCTCCGCGTAGGAGCGGCGCTGCGGGGCGCCCTCACCGGTCCAGGTGGTCACCTGCGACGTTCCGTGGACGCGTGCCCCATGGGTCACGATCCTCGAGATCAGCAGCGGTACGTCCTGCATCGTGCTCAGCACGGCGTCCTCCCGGGGCGGCATTGCCTACGCGGTGGTAATAAGGCTGGCCCGATTCTGCGCACATACCGCTCGGTATGTCACTAGTTCCGGGTGATCGATCAGGCCTCAGTTCTCCGCGGCCCGTCTCCGGCACCCCCCGGCGGCCAGGACATCGGCCGGGGACGGGGGGCTGCCCCGGCCCGAACCCCTACCGCACCGGGCTCAGCTCGGGGTCCTCCCGCAGCTTGCCCAGCGCACGCGACACGGCCGACTTGACCGTGCCGACGGAGACGCCGAGCACCTCCGCCGTCTGCACCTCGCTCAGGTCCTCGTAGTACCGCAGGACGACCATCGCCCGCTGCCGGGCGGGCAGCTTCGTGATCGCCCGCCACATCGCGTCGTGCAGCGCCTGCTGCTCGGCGGGGTCCCCGGCGGGCAGGCCCGCCGGCTCCGGCAGCTCGTCGCACGCGAACTCGTCCACCTTGCGCTTGCGCCACTGCGACGTCCGCGTGTTCAGCAGCGCACGGCGGACGTAGCCGTCGAGCGCCCGGTGGTCCTCGATCCGCTCCCAGGCCACATACGTCTTGGTCAGCGCCGTCTGCAGCAGGTCCTCGGCGTCGCACGGGTTCGCGGTGAGCGACCGGGCGGTGCGCAGCAGCACCGGCTGACGGGCCTTCACGTACGACGAGAACGACGGGTAGGGAAGGGTCTGCCTCGCCGACGTGACGGCTTTCGAAGCGCTGGTGCAGACGGGTGTGGTCATGGCTCCACGCTAGGAGCGACCCCCGGTTCGGCGGATCGGCCGCAGGTCCCGAAGGCATGTCCGCCTCAGGTTGTAGAGGTGGGGACAGCTCCACCTCCTGGAGGTGGACGAGCGGCGCACGTCCCCTGAGGGTTCACCCCTGAGGTGCCTCCCTCGGCAGCACCGCGAGCAGCCCGGGAGGCCCCGCCGCGAGGACGGGGCCCTCGGGGCGCGGTGTCAGCCGATGCGGGCGACCGGCGCGTCCATCGCGTTGCGGTCGATGAGCAGGGTGCGGCCCCCGTGACGTTCCTGCACGTTCCCCGCGTACTGGTGGATCCGTCCCTTCGGCCAGGCGCCCCGGGCCAGCACCGGCTCCTTGGCCAGTTGCGGCTTCACCCGCCAGCGCGCGAACCACATCACCGACGGAAGGTCCTTCACCCCGGCCCGGCGCGCCGTCTCCATGTGCTGCACGCCCGTCGCGGCACTGCTGTAGAACCCCGGCAGATAGCCCCGCTTGCGCACTTCACGGTTCCAGCCGCGCACGAAGCGCAGCGTGGACTTGGCGCACTTCTTGTTCAGGTGGTTGTACGCCTCCACGTCCAGGTAGAGCGGGCTGCCCTGCCGGATGCCGAGCGCGTCCGCCCGGCGCACCGCGTCGGCGCCCTCGGTCTTCCCCTGCTCCCAGGGGCGGCTCCCGACGGTCACGTGCCGCTTGGAGCTGCCGAACACGCACGGCGACTGCGATCCCACGTACAGCGGGAGCACCTTCCAGCCCTGCTTCTTCACCGCCTTCAGCCAGCCGCGCGTGAGCAGCGGCTGGTTCGGGCAGGCACGGCCGCGGCCGCCGAAGTAGACACCCACCCCGCGGTAGCGGGAGGTCCGCCAGCGGCGCATCGTGTCCGTCGACTGGGTGTGGCAGGTGTCGAAGGCCCACCCCTTGAACCGGGGGGCCGCGGCCGACCGCTGCGGTTGCGTCCCGCCCTGCCGCCGCTCCGGCTCACGCCGGTCCTCTTGCTCCTGACGCGGCTCCGGCACCGGCTCCCGCGCCGGTTCCTGGCCTCGGCTCTCGCCCTCGCCCCGGCCCTCGCGGCCGTCCTGGTCTGCCCAGCCGGCCTGGTCCTGCCAGTCGTCCCGGTCCCGCCACTCGTCGCGGTCCTGCCGGCCCGCCTGGTCCTCCCTTGAGCCCTTGTCCTGCCCTGAGCCCTTGTCCTGCCCTGAGCCCGGGTCCTCGTCGCGGCCCGGCTCCCGTCCCTCGCCCGGCCCGAAGCCGTCGTCCCGGGAGGTGGTCTCCTCAGCTCCCGGCGCGACGGCCGGGAGCTCCGCGTCGGCAGGAACCGGAACGTCGGCCGGGACCGACTCCCCGGGTCCGGAGCCGGAGGGGTGCGTTCCGGGGCCGGGCGACGACGAGTGGACGTCGGCCTGCTCCGCCCCCGGGCCGGAGAGGCTGGAGCCCTGGCGGGATGGTTCCGGTCCGGGACCGGCCGGCTCCGCGGCGAAGGCGGGGGCTCCGGCCAGCAGGAGCAGCGCCAGGCTCAGGGCGACGGCGGCCCTCGGACCGCGCTGATGACCGCTGTGACTCGGATGACGTCCGTGACGATGCATACGGTGAGTGAACCGACCCACCCCCGCCCACAGGCGTCAACCACACGCCCCGTTCATCCGTCCGACCGCAGAATCAACCCCGATGTGGGAACTCCGGTGCCCGCGGTGACGAGGACGCGGCCGGCGCCGGGCACCTGGTTCACCGCCGTGCCCCGCAGCTGGCGTACCGCCTCCGCGATGCCGTTCATCCCGTGCAGGTACGCCTCGCCGAGCTGTCCGCCGTGGGTGTTGAGCGGCAGCCGCTCCTCGGCCACCAGGTCCGCGGCCTCCCCCGGTCCGCAGAAACCGAACTCCTCCAACTGCATGAGCACGAACGGCGTGAAGTGGTCGTACAGGATCCCGACGTCGATGTCGGCCGGTCTCATCCCGGAGGTCCGCCACAGCTGGCGCGCCACCACTCCCATCTCCGGCAGCCCCGTCAGATCGTCCCGGTAGAAGCTGGTCATCTGCTCCTGCGCACGCCCCGCGCCCTGCGCCGCCGCGGTGATCACCGCCGGGCGGCGCGGCAGATCGCGGGCCCTCTCCACGGACGTCACCACCAGTGCCTGGCCGCCGTCCGTCTCCTGGCAGCAGTCCAGCAGCCGCAACGGCTCCACGATCCAGCGGGACGCGGCGTGCTCGGCGAGGGTGACCGGCCGGCCGTGGAAGTACGCCGCCGGGTTCGTCGCCGCGTACCGCCGGCCGAGCACGGCCACCCGGCCGAACACCTCCGGGGACAGCCCGTGGGCGTGCAGGTACCGCTGGGCCGCCATCGCCACCCAGGAGGCGGGCGTGAGCAGCCCGAACGGCAGCGTCCAGCCGAGCGCCACGCCTTCCGCGGAGGGCTCCCGGTGCTGCACCCCGGAACCGAACCGGCGTCCCGACCGTTCGTTGAACGCCCGGTAGCAGACGACCACTTCGGCCACCCCGGCCGCCACCGCGAGCGCGGCCTGCTGGACGGTCGCGCAGGCCGCGCCGCCCCCGTAGTGGACGCGGGAGAAGAAGGACAGCTCACCCATCCCGGCCGCCTGGGCGACGGTGATCTCCGGACTGGTGTCCATGCTGAAGGTGACGAGACCGTCCACGTCGGCCGGTGTCAGTCCCGCGTCGTCCAGCGCCGCCCGCACGGCCTCCACGGCCAGCCGCAGCTCGCTGCGCCCCGAGTCCTTCGAGAACTCGGTGGCCCCGATCCCGACGATCGCCGCCCGGCCGCCGAGCCGGTCCCTGGTCCGTACGCTCATGGCGCACCGCCCGCCGTCCGGCCGGCGCCCGCGCCGGGAGCGGGGTCCGGGACCGTCACCGTGACCGTGCCGGTCACGTGGCTGCCGAGACTGTTGGCGCCGACGACCCGCACGGTGACCGCGTCGCCGTCCACGGCCTCGATCGTGCCGGTCAGCACCATCGTGTCCCCGGGGTGGTTGGGCGCGCCGAGCCGGATGGCGACCTTGCGGAGCACCGCGCCAGGACCGAAGTGGTCGGTGACGTACCTGCCGACCAGCCCGTTGGTGGTCAGGATGTTCATGAAGACGTCCGGCGAACCCTTCGCCCGGGCCGCCTCGGCGTCGTGGTGCACGTCCTGGTAGTCACGGGAGGCGATGGCCCCGGCGACGATCAGCGTGCGGGTGACCGCGATCTCCAGCGGCGGCACCTGCTCACCGGCCCTCATGCCTGCCCCTCCCCACGCGCGATCAGCTCCCCCGGTTCCAGCGCTTCGGGGTGGACGTCGGCGCCGAAGACCGCCGCTTCGGGGTGGGCGTCGGCGCCGAAGACCGCTCCGGGGTGGGCTTCGGCGCCGGGGGCCGCCGCTCCGGGGTGGACGTCGGCGCCGAAGACCGCCGCTCCGGGGTGGACGTCGGCGCCGAAGACCGGCAGCACCAGCTCCTCGTCGTACCGCTCGAACCGCAGCCGTACGGGCATCCCGATCCGCACCTTGTCGTACGGCACCCCCACGACGTTGCTGACCATGCGCACCCCCTCGGCGAGTTCGATCAGGGCGACCGCGTACGGGGGGTCGAAGGCGGGGAAGGGCGGGTGGTGCATGACGACGTACGAATAGACGGTCCCGGCGCCGCTCGCCTCCACCGGGTCCCACTCCGGGGAGCCGCACGCGTTGCATCCCGGCAGCCAGGGGAAACGCGGGGTCCCGCAGCCCGCACACCGCTGGATGAGCAGCCGGCGGCGTCCGACGCCCTCCCAGAAGCCGGCGTTGTCCCGGTTGATCACCGGTCGAGGCCGCCGCGCGTCGGGCCTTCGCGGCGCGGGCGCGTACTTGAGGATGCGGAAGCGGTGCGTCCCCGCGAGCTCGCCGCACGTCCGGACGTCCATGCGCGTCGTGACGAAGTGGCCCGCGCCCAGTCTGGTGTTCTTGCGCTCCGAGACGGACTCGATCACGGCGTCGAAGGTGATCTCGTCCCCCGGCCGCAGCGGGCGCAGATACTCCTGCTCGCAGTCGGTGGCGACGACCGACGTGCACCCGGCGTCGTCGAGCAGTCCCAGCAGTTCGTCGTACGCTCCGGCGCGTCCCGCGTGTCCGGACAGGCCGCCCATCGTCCACACCTGGAGCATCGTCGGCGGCGCCACGGCCTCCGGCCCCGCGTAGGCCGGGTGCTCGTCGCCCGTCGCCTCGCACCAGTGCCGGATCATCGGCCCGTTCACGGGGTCCTTGCCCACGCCCCCGACGGCGGCCGCCCGCCCCTCGTACGCCTTGAGGCGCGCCGTGAACGCGTCACTCACCGCCGCCCCCCGCGCGTCCCGAGCCGCGTCGTCGCCACGGTCTCCCACTGCACCTCGCTCACCCCGCCCCCGCACACCCCAGGCGCACCGGCCCGGTACGCCTCGGCGCCGATGCGGCGGGGCGGCGCCTCCTGCCCATAGGTGTCTTCGGCGGTCGGCGGGCTCTCGGGCATCAGGTCGCGGACGTACGTACGGGGGTCGGCGCGCAGGCGTCGCCGGCGCTCCGTGGGGGCGAGGTGCACGGCGGCGGCCCTCCAGGATCTCCTACGGACGAAGGTTTCTGACTGTCCGTCAGGTCACTCGGACTGTCAAGGCCGCCCGCGTTCCCGGCCCGCCCCTTCCCGGCCCTCCCGACTCCGCACCCCCGGAACGCGTCTGCGCGGCGGCACCGCAGCGCCGCCGCGCAGACGTCACGACCTCCCCGCATCGGCCCTCCACTCACCACCAGAGGCTGGTGAAATTGACGGCGACGGTCTCCTTCGACTGATCGACGGCCGTGAAACACAGGCCCGCGCCACCTCCGGCCGAAGCCCTCTTCCCTTTTTCGAACGTCTGTACGAACATGGATCCATGGCCACCATCGACCGGCAGGTCACCACCCTGGCCCTGGCGCACGCCCTGTCCGCAGCCGAGCGCGGGCTGGCGGTCATTCCGCTGTCCCGGACCAAGCTCCCGGCCCTGCGCTCCCCCCACCGTGCCGCCCCCGACTCCGCGATGCCCGGCTGCCACGGCGAGTGCGGCCGTCTCGGACACGGGGTGTACGACGCCTCCACCGACCCCCGCCGCATCCGCGAACTCTTCGCCGCCGCCCCCTGGGCCAGCGGTTACGGCATCGCCTGCGGACTGCCTCCCCACCACCTCATCGGCGTGGACCTCGACACCAAATCCGGTACGGACTCCACGGCGGCCCTGCGCGAACTGGCCCTGCGCCACCTGTTCACGATCCCCGAGACGGTGGTCGTCCTGACCCCCAGCGGCGGCCGCCACCTCTGGCTGCGCGGCCCGGCCGAGGCGGTCGTCCCCAACTCGGCCGGCCGGCTCGCCCCCGGTATCGACATCAGAGGGGCCGGCGGCTACCTCGTCGGCCCCGGCTCACGTACCGAACACGGCGTGTACGGCACGGCCCCGGGCACCGCCCACCTGGCGCCCGCGCCCTGCCCGCCCGCCCTGCTGCGTCTGCTCACACCCCCGCCCCGCACCCGCCGGGCCGCACCGGGAGCGGCGGCCGGGGCCGCGGAGCAGCACGGCCAGGGTCTCGTCCAGTTCGTCCTGACCGCCCACGCGGGCCAGCGCAACACCCGCCTCTTCTGGGCCGCCTGCCGCGCCTACGAGAACGGATTCGGCACCGACCTCGCGGACGCCCTCACCGACGCGGCGGTCCGCACGGGCCTCACGTACCGCGAGGCCCGGTCGACGATCGCCTCGGCGGCGCGCATGACGGGTCGCCGGGGGGCGTAGGGCCGCCCGGATCCGGGCGGCTCCCGCTGCTGCCGAGGTGGCACCCGTGCCCTTCGCCGCGCCCGTTCGGCCGTGAACTGACGGGCAATCACGGTTACCGACGGACAGCGCGCATGCGAACGGCCCCCGACCGGTTCTCCAGGTCAGGGGCCGTTCACCTGCGGTGGGTGTGGGATTTGAACCCACGGTGACATCGCTGCCACGACGGTTTTCAAGAGCGTCAAGCGTGCGGTAGGAACGCCCTGGTCAAGAGCTGTTCAGGCCCTCACGAGAGGCTGCCTGGCCCACGCATGGCCCACGGCACTGGCATTCACTCCCCTCCGCAGCCACTACCGCAAGATGACAACGCGTTGGGGTTTCAGACTGCCGGTCGCCCACCGGGTGACTCCGCGCGGGGTGAAGACGCCAGCGAGTCAGCGATCGTCGGAGGACGGAGATCGATCTGCTGCCCCTGGCCAAACCAGTAGCCGATGATGGCTCCTGCGATCCCAGTGACTGGGGTGACATAGAGGCTGAAGTCCTTAGCAGCCACACCAGCAAGCATGGCGACCCAAGGTGAGGCGATGATGGCAAATACCACTGCGACCAGCGCCCAACCGCGAACACTTTCTGCGCGCCTAATGAGCCCAGAATGCTGGAAAGAAAGATCTGCTCGGTGCTTCCGATCAGCCAGTTCCACCTCCCAGTGCCTATCAATCTCTCTGAGTCGAACTTCTGCATCAAACTCTTCGGGAGTCTCTGGACGCTTCCCGAGATGAAACGACGACTGACTATTTTCCGCCGCGAGCTGCCGTTTCTCCTCCAGCAGGGAAGCTACCTGACGACTCAGGTCCCCGACCTCGTCGTCTTTATGCGCGAACAGCCGGAGATAGCCGTCTAACTTTTTGACCGCGAGACGATACTCCGTGATCCAGTCCTGCTCGGATTCTGGCATCCTCCCCATTAGCCACTCGTAAGTGGCTCCATCTGCACTGAATCCTTCTGAATTCACCTCAGGCATGCACTCCCCCTTTAAATCAAGCACTACAACCGCTAACGATCAAGCTTCCGCCCGATATTTCACCTGGAGCTTTCAGTCAAATATGCGCTTGCGGTCATCTCTTGCGAGGATTCATCTGATCAGGTGTCGCCACGCAGCGGAACCCTGTGTCGTCGTCGTGCATCGTGTCGTCGGCGTCATTGGGGACCGCCGGCACACCTCTGAACAAGGGACTCGTGAAGGCACTGCCACGGAGTTCGTACCGCCCTGGCGTGGTCGGCGTCGCGAGCCATTCCCACACGTTGCCCACCATGTCGTATACCCCGTAGGGCGAAACGCCGCTGTGATACCGGGAGACAGACGTCGTGCGCTCCACGCCGGTCTCCCGGACATTGCACTTTGCGGCAGTCTTCTGATCGCCCCACGGGAAGGTGCGGCCAGATGTGCCACGTGCCGCTTTCTCCCACTGCTCGGCTGTCGGCAGCGACTTCCCCGCCCACGTCGCGTACGCGCTCGCGTCTCGCCAAGTCACGTGCACCACGGGGTGGTCGTACAGCTCACGCGGACATCGGCCGCTCTCCCAGTGCTCAGGTACCGGGTGCCGAGTAGCCGCGCAAAACCGCGCATAGTCCGCGTTGGTCGTCGGGAAGGTATCGATGTGGAATTCATCCACCCACACCGGTTCGTCATCCTCTCCCGATAGGAAGATTCCTTCCGGGACATGCGCCATGAGTTTCCCGTCTCCGGGGTGCTTCACATATTCGCCGCTGCTCGTCTGGTCTTCGTCAGGTTCGATGACCGCTTGGGTGGGGATGTCATCCGCCGCGAGAATGCCGACAAAGCGCCCTTGAGCATCCTGGTCCGCCTTGGCAAGCAGGGTGTCCAAGGCCGCTTGATTCACCATGCGTAAAGTGGCTTTCTCACCGTCTCCTTCCCACCGGGAAACGATGCGATCGGACACCCCGAGCTTTTCGGAGAACTCCATCAGGCTCATGCGTACGGCCTCACGCAGGGCCTTGACTTCACGTCCAGTCCATTTCGTAACGAGTGGCATGGGCTACCTCTGTCGTGAGTCGCCGCCCCGGAAAGGGCGACGGCACGCGTCTACAGGCTGTCGCCGGGAATCCCGGCGTAGCCGTCACGCAGTGCGTCTAGCACGGGGTGGTCCTGCGGGAACTGCACGTCGTCGAGTGCGCTCACAGAGCGCACCCCGATCGTCGTGTTCGTGGCGAATGCGGCAGCCATATTCGGGACGTCGGCAAGCCGCACCGGGGCAGTGACTTGCTTGGGAGCGTCAAGGCTCTGAAGCAATAGCATTGTCGTACCGGGCAGGACAGGGGCGTCTGGCCAAATAACTGTCCCGTCCTGATCAACGAAACCGAGATTCCACGTGCCGCCCTCGGAGACACGACCATCCGGTTCGACGAATACCGCATCGTCGAATCCGGCGAGCTGCGCGTCACGCCGAATCCTGAGCTGCGAGTGAAGGCCGATGTGCTTCACCTCCGCACTGTCGCGGGTGAAGGCGAAGGACTTGGCGGTGAGTGGCGGCGGGGACAGGGCACCCGCCGGCCTCAAGTTCACCAGAACGTGAGGGTCCTTGGCGTCGCTGGGGCGTCCCATGTTGATCGCGGGATCAAAGATCGTGACGCGCAGACCAGCGACACCGGTGATGCCCATGGCTGCCTTACGGATGTAGCTCAGCGTCTGCTCGCGGTCCAACTCGACACCGAAGACGATGCGGCAGTCG
Source organism: Streptomyces sp. NPDC043867 (assembly GCF_056435845.1). NCBI lineage: Bacteria > Bacillati > Actinomycetota > Actinomycetes > Kitasatosporales > Streptomycetaceae > Streptomyces > Streptomyces sp. NPDC043867. The sequence continues at coordinate 11,047 of NZ_JBWKDS010000046.1, forward strand.
CGCACCAATCGATCCAGGTGAAGCGACAGGCCCCGGATGGTGCCGTCCTCCATGCGCATGGACGTGAAGTGCCCATAGTTGGTGAGGGCGAGGCTCTGCAGTTCATCGAGGGTGACGGGTTTCCCGTTCAGTTCAGCCATGCGGCCAGTCTGGCAGCCCCTGACGACCCGCCAACACCCCGTTAAGGAGCCAAAGTTCGGATTAGTTCGGTGCAGGGGCGGCGGGAGTACGTACTCACGGAGGGCCCGCCGGGACACGCTAAGAGCATGACGACGAACGCACCGCGACGGACGCTAGGCGCCGGGCTCCCCCTTGGTGGAGCTCACGGCCGCCTCAAGCTGCTTGACACGCTCGGCAAGGCCGGCGAGTTCGGTCGAGACGCGCGCGACCTCGGCTTGCAGCTCGGTCATGCGCTGCGCGGCCTCGCGGGGCCCCTGCTCGCCGGGGGCGGGGTCGCGGACGTAGGTGCCGCTCCCCGCGACACCTTCAACCAACCCCTCTTCCTGGAGTTGCGTGTAAGCGTTCTGCACGGTCATCAGGGCTACACCAAGCTTCTTGGCGTAGGCCCGCGCGCCAGGCAGGCGGTCCCCGGGACCGAACGTCCCGGCAGCGATCTCTTCTCTGATCCTGGCTGCGATTTCGCGGGCGTTGGGCTTCCTCTTCGGCTGTGAGTCCACCCCGAAAGCGTACTTGACCTAGGTCGTTTGCACTCAGGGCGCGAGAGCGCTTGACACCCAAAAGTGACCTAGGTAGCTTTCTCATCAACGGCAAGCGACCTAGGTCGTTTAGCTCAAGGTCATTTGACCTGCACGAATGCACAGGGCGGGGACGCTGCAATCCCGCTAAAGGCCAGGTGGAACAGGGCTACGGCCCGTACTGGCGAGGTGGCCCGGTGACCGCGAGCAACGGCCGGAGAGTGGGGACGCGATCCCCCTTGCAGTGCTTCACCCCTGTTGACCTCGCCGAAAGGACTCCTGATGTACCGACGAAAACCCTGAGCGCCGCCCGTTACGGACCGGTCGGCGGCGCCTGGACAGCATGCACGGTCCACCACGGCTCGCAGCACGTCACGCTGCGGCTGGCTGCCTCTCCCGCCCGTCCGTTCCGCGCTATGCGTGAGGACGTACGGACGGGAGCGCGGGGAGCCGGAACCGACTCCAACGGCGTGCGGCTCCCGGGGTGCATCCCGGGAGCCGCGTTCGGGCCGTTCCTCTCTGGAAGGAACCACGACCCATGAACCACATCGTCACACTTCAGGACGCTGTTACCGCGTTCGCTCCGTGGATGGAACCGACGAATGCGGAGCTGGACGCGATCGAGCAGGAGATGCCCGTCATCCTGGCGGACGTCGACCTGTTGGACGCGCACATCGTCACCCTTGACCGCGCCCCGTCCGAGCTGGACGAGCGGCGTATCCGCCGGGCCCGGCGCCGGGCGCTCGCCGCCCGCGTCGCGCTGGTCAACCGCGCGGCCGGTACGAGCCTGCGCGGGGGTGCCGCGTGAGCAAGCTGACCGCGCAGATGTCGGGTGACGGCGGACAGTGGCGCCTGTACGTCGTCCTGTACGGCGAGAGCGAGTGGCCCACCGTCCGGTTCGAGTCCGGTCCGGTGCCCACCGGGGCGGACCGCCGGGACGCCCTGGCCTACCTCGGCTACGAGGTTGCGACCGGTGCCGAGTGGGCGTGGATCGAGGACAGCCAGAAGCCTTTCGACGACAGCACCCCGGTCGTCCTGATCGCGGCCGTGGACGTGCGCGAGCTGGAAGGGGCCACCGAGTGAAGGCGAAGACGGTTCTTCCGGCTGTCGCGATGACGGCCGTGTCGATGGTGCTGACCCTCGCGGTGGTGATGATGTGGCTGGGCTCGGCGGTGCCGTGGCCGGTCGCTCTGGTCGTCGGGCTCGGTATCGACGGCGGATGGCTGGCCACCCTCGCCTACGAACGCCGCCTCGCTGCGCAGGGCGATCACAACCGCGCCGTGACGGCGGTGGGCTGGTCCTTCGGCCTGCTCGCTGCCGGCGTCCTGGTCGCCCACGCGCTGACCGCTGAGCACTCCGCCGGCGCGTGGCTGGCCGTGGCGTGGCTGCCCATCGCGGCCAAGGCCCTGTGGCTCGTGCACAGCCTGTGGGAGCGCACCGCCCTCACCCCGCTCGCGCTGGACGCCATTCGGGGCATTCAGCAAGAGGCGCGCGACGAAGCGGCCGTGGCCCGTGCCCGGCTGCGGGCCGAAGCGGCCACAGAGGAGACCCGGCTGACGGCCGTGACGGAAGCCGGGGCACGCGTCGCACGCGTCCAGGCACAGACCGCGCAGACCCTCGCGGGGGCGTGGTCGACGCTGGAGACCGCACGCAAGGGCGAGGAGACCGGCAGGGCGCTGACCAGCGTGACGAGCACCGTCACGCCCGGCGTCACACCCCGCTGGGAACTCCCCGTATGGGGTCCGACCGAGCAGGTTCCGGCGCTGGAGACGGGGGCGCCCGCGCTGTCGGATGACGCGCTGGACACGCTCGTTCACGACATCCGGCACAGCCAGACGCCGCCCCTGTCGTACCGCGACATGGCCGCCCGATTCCGGGCCGCCGGCCACTCCGCCTCTGAGGTTCGGTTGCGGGCCGCGTGGAAGCGCGTCGCCTGATGGCCACGCTGCCGGTCTACCGGTGGCGCATGGCCCCGGACGGCTACGCCACCCGTCGCCAACTCCGTGCCCGTGGCCTGCGGCCCGGCGGTCAGGAGGTGGCCGCGCAGCTCGAACGGCCGCGCCGCCGCTGGGGCCCGCTGGTCGCCTACCTCTACCGCATCGACCTCGCCAAGCCGGTCCGGCCGATGACGCCGGGCCGGTGGGCGGCGCTCGCCAAGGCCAACGCCGCCCGCCGCACCTGCCCCGACTGCGGTCGTGACGTCGGCTACGTCATCCCCCCGACGCTCGGCATGTGCGTGCCGTGCGCCTACCCCGAGCAGTACGCCGCCTGAAATCCCGGCGGGGCCCGTCCGCCCACCTCCTACAGCGACGGACCGGGTCCCGCCTTCCCTCTGCGAGAGAAGGAAGTCTCAGTGAAGCATCCCGACGACGACCACGAACTGTTCAACCGCCTGGAAGCCGAAATGGCAGCCGACCACGGCGCCGATGTGGTCGACCTGGCCAAGGCCCGCGCCGCCCGCGAACCGGCCCCCACCACCGTCCCGGAGCCTGAGCCGGCGGACCCGGACACGCCGGTCGTGGTCGACCAGCCCGCCCCCGCGGCTACCGGTCCCGGCTACCTCGGTCGGCTCGCCGGCGCCCGCCGCCGCGCGGTCCTGCCGGTCTGGCTGAAGTCCGTGGCTGAGCTGCGCACCGCGTCCGCGTGGGTGGCCCGCCACTACGCCCACGCCGCCGGGTATCACGCGCTGCGTGCCCCGATCTACGCCGCCCGCCTCGCCCTTCAGGCACCGGCCGGCGCCGCGAAGTTCGTCGGGGGCACGATGCGTTGGGTGGCCGACCGCGAGGGCGAACCGGTCCGCCTCGCCGCCGTGCGGCGTGAGGACGCTGCCGAGTACCTGAAGCTGTCGCGGCAGCGTGACGGACGGGTTCGGCTGCGGACCCTGGTCGCCGTGCTGGGGATGTTCGTCGGCCTCGGTCTGGCGCTCGCGCTGTATGTGCTGGCTCCCGACTGGCTGCAAGCCGTGTCCGTGGGCGCGGTCGTCCTCGCTCTGGGGGCCGCCGGCCGTAAGGCGGACGCCCCGGTCGTGCACCGGGCGGTGGAACTGCCCAAGGCGACCAAGCTGACCAGTGACATCGTGCTGCGGGCGCTGGGTGCGCTAGGGATTCCCGCGATCAATCAGGCGCAGGGCAAGGGACGGGACGGGTTCGAGTTCACCGCCCCGATCACCCGCGACGGGCCCGGCTGGCGTGCGGAGGGGAACCTGCCCTACGGCGTCACGGTCACGGACATCATCGAGCGTCGCGAGCGGCTCGCCTCCGGTCTGCGCCGCCCGCTCGGGTGTGTGTGGCCCGAGGCGGTGCCGGATGAGCACACCGGGCATCTGGTGCTGTGGGTCGGGGATCAGGACATGTCCCGGGCGTCTCAGCCGGCGTGGCCGCTGCTGAAGTCCGGGCAGGTGGATCTGTTCAAGCCGGTCGCCTACGGCACCGACCAGCGCGGCCGGTGGACCGAAGTGACGCTCATGTACATCGCGGGCGTCATCGGCGCGATCCCGCGCATGGGTAAGACCTTCCTGCTGCGTCTGCTGCTGCTGATCGCGGCTCTCGATCCGCGTGCTGAGCTGCACACTTACGACATGAAGGGAACCGGCGACCTTGACCCGGTGGGCAACGCGGTCGGCTACCGGCACGCCGCCGGCGACGACGACGAACCCGTGCAGTACGCGCTGGACGACTTCCGGGCCCTGCGCGAGGAACTGCGCCGCCGCACGAAGGTGATCCGCTCCCTGCCCCGGGACATCTGCCCCGAGTCCAAGGTGACGTCCGCGCTCGCGGACAAGCGGTCGTTGGGGCTGCACCCGATCGTGGTCGGGGTGGATGAGTGTCAGGTCCTCTTCGAGCACCCCGAGCACGGCAAGGAGTTCGAGGAGATCATCACCGACCTGGTCAAGCGCGGTCCCGCCACCGGCATCGTGGTGCTGCTGGCCACGCAGCGCCCGGACGCCAAGTCGCTGCCCACCGGCATCAGCGCGAACGCCTCCGCGCGGTGGTGCCTGAAGGTGATGGGCCAGTTGGAGAACGACATGGTGCTGGGCACGTCCGCCTACAAGCGCGGGGTACGGGCGACCATGTTCGCCTGGGGAGACAAGGGCATCCACTACTTCGTGGGTGAAGGCTCCGACGCCCGTATCGTCCGCTCCGTCTACGTCGACGCCAGCGGCGCCGAAACCATCGCCGCCCGCGCCCGCCGCGTCCGCGAGAAGGCCGGGCTGCTCGCCGGCCACGCCCTCGGAGAGGCACCCGAGCCGACCACCGCCGCCTACGACCTGCTCGCGGACATCCTCGCCGTGGTCCCCGCCAAGGAGGCCAAGGCGTGGTCGGAAACCATCGTGACCCGGCTCGCGGACCTGCGCCCCGAGGTCTACGACGGGTGGGACCCCGACGCGCTCGCCGCCGCCCTCAAGCCGCACGGCGTGTCCACCATCCAGGTCGGGCGCCGGGTGAACGGCAAGGTCGTCAACCGGCGCGGTGTCGACCGCTCCCACATCACCGCCGCAATTGCGGAGCGTGACGGAAAGCGGGACGCGGGCTGACGCTCCGGGGCCGCTAACGATAGCGGCACCCCCCGCTAACGTTAGCGGCCCCGCTAGCACCCCAAAACGCCTCTGATCAGGCCGCTAGCGGATAGCGGCCCACCTGCGCAAACCCTAAAAGCCCGCCAGGAAGGGCCCGACGTGACCCCCGCCCTGCTCGCTATCGCCTGCCTACTCATTGTCACTCTCGGTTACGCCGGGGTGTGTGTGGCGTCGCCGTTCGGTGACTGCCGTCGCTGCCGTGGCATGGGCCACGCGCTCAAGACGGACCGCAAGGGACGCATGAAGCGCGGCAAGGACTGCCGCCGCTGCCACGCCACCGGAAAGCGCATCCGTACCGGCCGCTGGCTCTACAACCGCTGGGCGCGCATCTACCGCGCCGGCACCGACACCCCGGAAGGGTCCCGATGATCCTCGACATCTCCGCCGTGCTGCTGTTCGGCGCCGCCTCCGTCTTCGCGGTCAAGACCAAGTCCGCCGGCGGCGGCGCCGCGCTCGTGCTGTTCCTGTTCGGGTTCTTCGCCGCCGGCACCGGCGCCTACGAGCCCATCCACAACCTCGTACAGGCATCCGCCGACGCCCTGTCCGCCCTCGGCAACTGAAGGAGACCCGACCGTGAACGAACCCACCACCCACCGGACCGCGCCCCTCGTGGTCCACCACCCCACCCCGATCAGCCCCGCCGCCATGCACGCGGCGCCGGTCGTCCCCGTCCAGCCGGGCCACATCCCGGCCGTGGCGAGCGTCGTCCTGCCGGATGGCCGTGTCGTCACCGGCTACGCCGTGGCACCGGCTCAGCCGGAACCGGTCGCCGCCAAGCCGGCCGTGTCCCGCACTGCGGTGAACGTCGCCCTCGGGGGCGTCGGGTTCCTTGCGGTGTGCGGCGGGCTGCTGCTGCTCACCTCGTTCATCGCCGCCCTGACCGCGTTCATCGGACAGCTCATCATCCTCGCCGCCGTGATCTTCGGCGGATGGATCGCTATCCAGGTGTTCAGCGCGAGCGGCCACCAGGGCGGGACCACGGTCAACATCCGTAAGGCCGTGATCAAGCGCAACCACTTCCACAGCTAGCTACGCCAAGGGCGGCCCCCGTCTCGGCAAAGTCCGGGGCCGCCCTTGTCCAACCGTCCTCAACAGACCTGTTGGAGGTCTCCCAGCATGACGCAACCGACCCCTATCCGGCGAGCACCGGACACCTTCCGGCCGATCCGGGTCCTGGACGCCTACTCGTGCATCGGCGGCGCCACCAAAGGCATCAAGCGCGCCATCCTCGGCGTGCATGTGACCGGCGTGGACATCCAGGCACAGCCGGACTACTGCGGCGACGCCTTCCACCAGGGCGACGCGATCGAGTTCATCCGCGCGCACGGCCACGAATTCGACTTCATCCACGCCTCCCCGCCCTGCCAGGGCGAGGGCGCCCCCACCAAGGGCACCAACCGCGCCCGGAACGCGGCCATCGGCCGGACCTATCCCCGGCTGATCGCGCCGACTCGGGCCGCGCTGGAGGCGACGGAGCGGCCGTACGTGATGGAGAACGTGGCCGGCTCCGAGGTCCGCAAAGACCTGCGCCTGTGCGGCGAGATGTTCGGCCTGGACGTGATCATGCACCGCTACTTTGAGTTGGGCGGCTGGTCGGCCCCGCAGCCCACGCACCCCCGCCACCGGGGCTACGTGCGCGGCTGGCGCCACGGCGTCTACCGCGAGGGTCCCTACGTCGCCGCGTACGGCCAGGGCGGCGGTAAGGCCACCGTGCAGGAGATCCGCGACGCCAAGGGCATCGACTGGTCGACCGATCATCTCCGTCTGCGGGAGGCGCTCCCGCCCGCCTACACCGAGTGGATCGCACGCGCCTGGCTCGCCGCCCTCGCCCCCGCGCTGGGGGTGGCGGCATGAGCGAGACGCTGTACCCGCAGCACCTCGCGCTGAGTCTGGCAGCGTCCGGCGTGCCGGTGCTGCCCCTGCGCCGGGGAAAGGTGCCGTTCGGCAACTGCCCCGCGTGCGCGGACAACGCGTGCGGCGGCCGGCCGAACATGAAGACCCCGGGGCCCTGCGACTGCCCCGGCGTCTGCCACGCGTGGGCCGCCGCCACCACCGACCCAGCGGTCATCGTCTCGCCCCCGTGGCGGGCGGCGTGGAGGCAGGCGGTGTGCGTCGGCTACCACCCCGGCGGCGCCGGGCTGACCGTGGTCGACCTGGACAACGCCAAAGCCATCGCATGGGCCCGCGGTTCCTTGCCCGCCACGCGCACGGTGCCGACGACGCGCGGTGAGCACTGGATCTACCGGGGCGCCATGACCTCACGCAACGCGGTGCGCCCCGGTGTCGACATCAAGTCGTCCATGTCCTACGCCCGCTACCTCGAACCCGGCACCGGCCACATGGCCGACCTGCCGGACGCCGTACGCGCCCTCGCGGTGAAGAGGCCCCCTGCGGTCCGGCCGGCGCCGCACGCCGGCGCCGTGCCCTCAGGGTCCGGGGAGTGCCCTCACCGCACGCCCGCCTACCTGGAACGCGGCATTGCGATGGCCGTGCAGCGCATCACCACCGCCCGAAGTGCGGTGCACGCGACCGTGTACCGGACGTTCCTCGCGGTGCTGTCCACGCACGGCCGGTGTGCCTGCCTCACCGACACCCACGTCACCCGGCTGTTCGCCGCCGCGCAGACCAAGGGCGAGTCCCTGCGGCACTGCACGGACGCGTGGACCAACGCCCGCACCACGTTGGGACTGTGACCCATGTCCGACGACGACAAGACCCCCGCCCGCGACGTCATCGCGGACTACGCGCAAGAGCACTTCCGGTACTTCCGCACCGCTGACGGGACCGTGTACGCGCAGAAGAACGGCCACCCCGTGGCCCGCCCGATCCGCTCCCAGGGCACCTCGGGCAGCCACCGGCAGGAACTCATGGTCGGTCTCTTCCGCGACGGATACGGCGTCTTCAACGGCACCGCCTTAAAGGAGGCACTCGACTTGATCGAGGCACTCGCGCTGAGCCAGGACGTACAGCCCGTGCACATCCGCGTCGCGCCGGGGTTCGACGGGGCGACGTGGCTGGACCTGGGCCGCGACGACGGACAGTCGGTCCGTATCCACCCAACCGGATGGGACATCCGCACCCCCGACCCGGCAGAAGTGTGCTGGCGCCGCACGCAGCTCACGGGCGAGTTGCCCATGCCGGTCAAGGACACCGACGGCAAGGGCATCGATCTCCTGCTCAGGCTGTGCAACTTCGCCAACGCTGAGACCGAATGCCTGGCCATCGCGTGGCTGATCGGCTGTCTCGGTCCGTCCGTGCCCGTCCCCGCCCCGTTCCTCACCGGCCCCCAGGGGGCGGGCAAGTCGACAGGCGGGCGGATGCTCGTGCGGATCATCGAGGGCATGACCGGGGACCTGCGCCGGGCCCCGAAGGACGAAGAGAACCTGATCGCGGCCGTGGCCGCCGGATGGGTCACCGCCCTGGACAACCTCTCCCACCTCGCCCCCGACCTGTCCGACGCGATGTGCTGCATCGTCACCGGAGCCGAGACCGTCAAACGCGCCCTGTACACAGACGGGGACGTCGTCCGGGCCCGCTACCGCCGCCCCCTGCTGCTGACCGGCATCGACGTGGGCGTGATCCGACCCGACCTCGCCGAACGGCTCCTTCCGCTGCGCCTGGAACGCCCCACGGTCCGGCGCACCGAAGCGGAACTGTGGGCGGAGTACGAACAAGCCCTGCCCATCATCCTCGGGTCCCTGCTCGACCTCACGGTCAAGGTCCGTGCGGCAGAAGCGGACATCCCGACCGACCTTCGGATGGCCGACTTCGCGCACCTGTGCGCGCAGCTCGACACGGCCACCGGGTTCGGGGCACTCGCCGCCTACCGGGCCAGCCTGGACGACCTCAACGACGACGTCATCGAAGGCGACCTGCTGGCACAGACCGTCCTGAAGCACGCCGCCGGCATCGCTCCGGGGGCGGAAGAGCGGATGACGTCTGCTGAGTGGCTGCACGCCCTCACGGGCCTCTACAGCGGCGAGGACAGCCGCCCCCTTCCAAAAGGCTGGCCAACCACCGGCAAGGTGCTCTCAGACCGCCTCAAGCGCCTTCAGCCCACCCTCGCCGCCCGAGGCGTCCTCATCGACTGGGGACGCACCAAGGCGGCCCGGTACATCGAAATGGCCCGGCCCCCGGCCCCGCCGCCCGCACACGAACAGGAACCGGCGTTCTGACCGCCGGCACCCTCCCGGTCGCCACAAGCAAGAGGAGCACCCCGGCGCGGCGTGCTCCTCTTGCTTTTCGGCGGCGGCGCCGCCCTGAGATAGTCGCGCCGCGAAGCGGCTCCTTCTTCACGCCCTGAGCCGCGCACTACAACAGACACCACGCCCTCTCTTGTCCGAAGTAAAGAGACGCTGCGTCACCTGCGTCACCCACGGATGGCAAACGCCCCGTGACCTGCCAAGAGACCGGTGACGCAGACGGGCGGCGGGTGCGTCATCCCGCGTCACCCGCGTCACCCGGTGACGGAAGCCTGCGTCACCGGTGACGCACCCCGAAACTCCCTGCGTCACTCAAACCAGCAGGTCAGCGCCCTGAATGACGCAGATGACGCGGTGACGCAGAAATCCCCACCTCGGACAGACGCAGGCAACCACGCCATCACCGGGGAGTTCGTCCCCTCCCCGCCGAACCTGAGAAGGAGTCTTCGCCTTGGCTGCCCCCAAGATGCTCAAGCTCCCCGAAGTCCTCGAAGAGATCGAGATGAGCCGCGCCGCCTTCTACCGCATGCGCGCCCGTGGCAAGGCACCCAAGCTCATCAAGCTGCCCAACGGACAACTCCGCTGCCGCCGAAGTGACCTTGACGCGTGGTGGGAGCGCTGCGAGCAGCACGCCGCTTGAACCTGACCGTTTCACCGGGGCCCGCGCTAAGCGCGGGCCCCTTGTTCTGCTTGGAGACACATGCTGACGTACGACGTCGACATTTGGTCCATTCGCAAGCGCGCCGGGCGCCCCAAGCCGTGGGAACTGCGTTGGCGAGTGGGCGAGCGGCCACACTCTCGCAGTTTCAAGCTCAAGCCCCAAGCTGACGGGCGGCGAGCGGAATTGATGGCTGCGCTGCGCGACCGCCAGCAATTCGACGAAGAAACGGGGCTGCCCGCAAGCGAATTGGCGTCGCGAACCTCCCCTTCCTGGTACGAGCACGTCACCGGTTACGTCCTTATGAAGTGGCCGCGAGCCGCTGCCAAGCACCGCGCGAGTATCGCGGAGTCGCTCGCCGTTGTAACCCCGGCACTCGTGATCAACAAGAGGGGAGCACCGCACCCTACGGTTCTGCGCGCCGCCCTGTACCAGTGGGCTTTTCGGGCGGTCCGCTCCCCTGATGGGACATGGGTGCAGCGCCACACGGTGGAGAAGCCACCGGAGAGCATCCACGCGGCATTGGAATGGATTGCGGCGCACTCCATCAAGGTCAAAGACTTGGAGGACCCTGCGCTACTGCGGCCAGCTCTGGAAGCTTTGTCGCTCCGTCTGGACGGAGGCAAAGCCGCTGAGAACACGGCCAGGCGCAAGCGCATGGTGCTGAGCAACGTGCTTCGCTACACGGTTGAGGAAAAGGGACTACTCACCGCGAACCCTCTTCCACGTGTGGATTGGACACCCCCTGAGAACGATGACGAGATCGATTTTCGTTACGTGCCGGACCCTGCTCTTGCTCGGTCCCTGCTCGGGGCTGTTCGAGACTCCGGGGCGCGTGGTGAGCACCTGCACGCGTTTTTCGGGTGCCTCTACTACGCAGCCATGCGGCCCGGTGAAATCGTCGCGCTCAAGGAATCGGACTGCACCTTGCCCCCCAACTCACCCGAGACCGTGAACGAGTGGGGAGAGTTGCTGCTGGGGGAGAGTCGCCCGGAAGTGGGCGGCGGATGGACAGATGACGGAACGTCGTACGAGACGCGCGGGCTCAAGCGACGAAAGCGCGGTGCGACGCGGCCCGTGCCCATCCCGCCCGTCCTCGTGCATCTGCTCCGGGAGCACATCAGGCGCTACGGCACGGCCGATGACGGCCGGCTGTTCCGGGCTGCCAGGGGCGGGCGCGTCCCGTCAACGGAGTACTGCGACATCTGGGAGAGAGCGCGGAAGGCGGTGCTGTCCTCTCGGGAGGTCGAATCAGACCTTGCGGCCGTGCCGTACTCCCTCCGTCACGCAGGCGTGTCCCTGTGGATCAAGTCGGGGGTGGACCCGGCGGAGGTCGCCGCTCGCGCCGGCCACAGCATCGCTGTGCTGTATCGCTTCTACGCGAAGATCCTCAAGGGCGGTCAGCAGCACTCCAACGACCTGATCTCTCGTGCCTTGGAGGAGGGGGACGCCCCCTGATCCTGGCCCACAGATGGCCCATACGCACTGGTCAGCACTGGGATACGGGCGAGAAAGGGTGAGACAGGCTGCACGCAGAAGGGGTGCCCCGTGACTCGGGGCACCCCTTCTGACCAGCACGTACGCTGACCTGCGCGGTGGGTGTGGGATTTGAACCCACGGTGACATCGCTGCCACGACGGTTTTCAAGACCGTTCCCTTAGGCCGCTCGGGCAACCCACCCCGCGCGGGCGGCGATCACCGGCCGCGCGGGGACAAGACTAACCGGTCGGGCGGCGCCCCCGCGGCTCGGATCAGCTGTCGCCCTGGCGTTCGCCGAGGGTGACGTCCGCCGTGCGGGTCTTGCCGTCGCGGGTGTACGTGAGCTTGACGGTGTCACCCGGCTTGTGGGTCCAGATCTCGCCGATGAGGGTGGGGCCGCTGTCGATCACCAGGTCGTCGAGCTTGGTGATGACGTCGCCGGGCTTGAGGCCCGCCTTGTCCGCGGGACCGCCCGCCTCGACCGCCTCGGAGTTGCTCGCGCCCTTCTCGGAGATCTTCGCGCCGCCCGTGCCCTCCTCCAGGGTGACCGACGCGCCGATCTTGGCGTACACCGGCTTGCCGGTCCTGATCAGCTGCTGGGCGACGAACTTGGCCTGGTTGACCGGGATCGCGAAGCCCAGGCCGATCGAGCCGGACTGGCTGGTGCCGCCGAGGCCGCCGCCGCCCGTGGACTGGATCGCCGAGTTGATGCCGATGACCGCGCCCTTGGCGTCCAGGAGCGGGCCGCCGGAGTTGCCGGGGTTGATGGAGGCGTCGGTCTGCAGGGCGCTCATGTAGGAGGCCTTGCTGCCGGAGCTGCCGTCGCTGGAGGCCACCGGGCGGTTCTTGGCGCTGATGATGCCCGTGGTCACCGTGTTCGACAGGCCGAAGGGCGCGCCGATCGCGATCGTCGAGTCGCCGACGGCCACCTTGTCGGAGTTGCCGAGGGCCAGCGGCTTCAGGTCCGAGGGCGCGTTCTTCAGCTTGATGACCGCGACGTCGTACCCCTGCGCGTGCCCGACCACCTCGGCGTTGTACTTCTTGCCGTTCGGGAAGGTGGCGCTGAGCTTGCCGCCGTCGACGGCCTCGGCCACCACGTGGTTGTTGGTCAGGATGTGGCCCTGCTTGTCGAAGACGAAGCCGGTGCCCGTGCCGCCCTCGCCGCTGCTGCTCTCGGCCTCGATGGTGACCGTGCTCGGCAGCGCCGCGTTGGCCACGCCCGCGACCGTGCCGGCGTCCCGCTTGAAGTCGCCGCCGCCGTCGGCCGCGGACACGGTCGTCGAGTCGGTGGCGCCGTCGTCGTCCTTGGCGAGGGTGTAGCCGAGCCCGCCGCCGACGCCGCCGGCGACCAGCGCGGCGGCCAGGACCGCGGCGACCAGGCCGCCCCGTCCGGACTTCGGCCTGGGCGCGGGCTGCTGATAGGAGGAACCCCAGCCGCCCGGTCCCGAACCACCGCCGTCGGCGTACGACGGTGTGGCGGGCGGGGGCGGCCAGCCGGCCTCGGCGGCGGACGGGGTACCGGGCGCGCCCTGCCCCGGCCCGTGCTGCCCGGCGCCCCCCTGCCCGTGTTCACCGAAGCCCGCGGCCTGCCCGTGGGCACCCTGCCCGTGCTCACCGAAACCCTGCGTCCGACCGGGGGCACCGAAGCTCTGGGTCTGCCCGTCGTGCCCGGCCGCGGACGCGGCGAACGCACCCGCGCCCGGCCCGGCACCCGCGGACTCGTACGGCGCGTTCGACGCGGCGGGCGCCGGGTGCCGCACCGGCGCACCGGGGTCCCCGTGGGGCACGGGCGGCAGCGGTGCGGTCGGCGCGCCTCCCCCGGGCGCAGCGCCCTGCGCGGAAGCAGCGGGAGTGTCCACCGGCACGGGAGGCGCAGACGGGGCCGGGGGTACCGCAGTGCCCTCGTTCTCGGTGCTCACAGCTCTTCTCCTCGGTCCACGGCTGTTGTTCTCGGTCGCACTCGGTCACGCTCGCTCACACGTGCCGGCGAACCGGCGCGATTCAGCTGTGCATGTGCTTTTGTATGCCGTCAGCTTTTCTCACCGGCCGTCAGAGCACCATAAGCGGTGGCTGTGGGTCCGAGACCATCCTTTATATCGGACCCTTAAGACAAAACGAATGTATTCCTGACGTCTCCGCCTGCACGCCTACCCTCTCGCGGTGGCACCATGACGCGGTGACCCACGCACGACAGCACCCGATCCAGGTCGTCGCCCACCGGGGCGCCTCCGAAGAGGCGCCGGAGCACACGCTGGCCGCGTACAAGAAGGCGATCGAGGACGGCGCCGACGCCCTCGAATGTGATGTACGGCTGACCGCGGACGGCCACCTCGTCTGCGTCCACGACCGCCGTGTCAACCGTACGTCCAACGGACGCGGCGCGGTCTCCGCGCTGGAGCTGGCCGACCTCGCCGCCCTGGACTTCGGCTCCTGGAAGAACGGCGACGAGGCCCCGGACTGGGAGCACGGCCCCGGAGACCCGGAGGCCACCTCCGTCCTCACCCTGGAGCGGCTGCTCGAACTCGTCGCCGACGCGGGCCGCCGGGTGGAGCTCGCCATCGAGACGAAACATCCCACCCGCTGGGCCGGTCAGGTCGAGGAGCGGCTGCTGCTCCTGCTGAAGCGTTTCGGCCTGGACGCCCCGGAGTCCCCCGCCGAATCGCCCGTACGCGTCATGAGTTTCTCCGCGCGCTCGCTCCAGCGCGTCCGGGCCGCGTCCCCGAATGTGCCGACGGTCTATCTGCTGCAGTTCGTCTCGCCCCGGCTGCGCGACGGCAGGCTGCCCGCCGGTGTCCGGATCGCGGGCCCTTCCCTGCGGATCGTGCGCGGCAACCCCGGGTACGTCGAGCGCCTGAAGAAGGCCGGGCACCAGGTGCACGTGTGGACCGTGAACACGCCGGAGGACGTCGATCTCTGCGCCGACCTGGGCGTGGACGCCATCATCACCAACCGGCCGCGTGCGGTCCTGGACCGGCTGGGCCGCTGACGCAGCGGCCGGGACCCCGAGAACACGCCATCGAGAACCAGCCACGCCGTCACAGGGAGTGCACCGGCGCGTTCGTTCCGTATTCGATCGTTACGAGTGCGTCAGCGGACGTGTGTTGGCCGGTTTTGGGTCCAGTCCAAAAGGGCATCCACACCGTGGCGTGGGGCAAAGGAGGTCTCGGGGGTGGCGTTGGTGGTGGCACAGGAAGTGCCCACGTCGTCGAGCATGGCCGTTCCCCATGGCCCTGCGGGCGTGGGGGAAGCAAGACACCGGATGCGGGACCAGCTGCGGTCCGGTGGCGTCGCGGATTCGGTCATCGACGACGCCGTTCTGATCCTTTCCGAACTGCTGAGCAACGCGTGCCGGCACGGCAGACCGCTGGGTGACGCGCTGACGGGCGACGGCGACGTGCGCGCCGCCTGGCGCGTCGACTCGGCGGGGCGGCTCACGGTCGAGGTGACGGACGGCGGCGGTCCGACCCGCCCGGTCCCGGCCACCCCCTCGGTCACCGCACGCGGCGGCCGCGGGCTGAACATCATCACGGCGCTCGCCAAGGACTGGGGCGTACGGGACGACGTACGGGGAGAGGTCACGGTGTGGGTCGTCGTCCAGGACGACGTCATAGGAGCGCACCGGCGCGACGACTTCGCTACGCGCGTGGCGTCACCGGCCGTGTCCTGCGTCCCAGAGCTGGACTTCGCGGACGCGTTCGACGAACGGGACTGAGCGCCGGGGAGCCCGCGGCCCGGTCACGGGTCACGAGGGCGCGGGGGAGCCGGGACGCGGGCGGTCCCGGGCAACGGATCCGTGACGGGCGGGTGCGTTGTCCACAGGGTCCCGTCCCCCGTCGCAGGAACGGCTAGGCTCGCGCCCGTACCAGACGAGCCGTAACCGGGAGACACCCACAATGGCCAAGAAGCGACCCCAGACGAAGGCCAGGCAGCCGCAGCTGAAGGACGGGGCCCGCGCCGCAGGCGCCGGGGGAGACGTCCCGGTGGTCGGCGCGCGCGAGCCCTGCCCCTGCGGCAGCGGCCGGCGCTACAAGGCCTGTCACGGCCGGGCGGCCGCGCACGCGGCGACCGAGCTGGTGCAGCGCCCCTTCGAGGGGCTGCCCGGCGAGGGCGACTGGGTCGCGCTGCGCGAGCTGGTGCCCGCGGCGACCGTCGAGCTGACGCTCAAGGAGGGCCTGCCCGAGGGCGTCCCGTCGGTCACGCTCGCCACCGTCCTGCCGATGGCCTGGCCCGCGCTGCGCCGCGACGACGGCTCGGTCCTCCTCGGCCTGCAGAACGACACGGCGTCCGGGGACATCAGCCGCGACCTCGCCGACACCCTCCGGCGGGCGCTGACGGCGCAGCCCGGCACGCCGGTCGAGGGCCGCCGCGCCCCCGCCGACGGTCCGCGGCTGCAGGACGTGCTCGACCCCGAAGGCGCCTTCGAGCCAGTTGTGCACGCGGGCTTCGAGTTCTGGGTCCCGGACGCGGAGAACGCGACGCCGGAGGTGACCGCCTCCCTCGAGCGGGCCAACGCGGCCGCCATCCCGACCGTCAAGCTCTCCGGGGTCGATGCCGCGTACTGGTGCGAGACGCCGGACAAGAACCACCTGCGCTGGGTCATGCCGTATCCCGAGGAGCAGCTTCTGGACGCGCTGGCGCGACTGCACGCGGCGGGCGGTTCCAGCCTCGGCGAGGGCACGCGCCTGGTGGGCTCCTTCCGTGCGCACGGCCTGACGGTGCCGGTCTGGGACCTGCCGAGCGGGGTCACGGCCGACGACATCGAGAAGCCCGCGGCCGAGTTCGCCGAGCGGCTCGCACCGGCCCTGGCGGCGGACGCGCCGCTGACCGCGGACGAGCGCCGGGCGCGCGGCGGCCTCACGAACCGACAGGTCACGCTCAGCTGACGCACAGCCGGGGACTGACCGGCCGGTCAGCTGGTCAGGACCGCCGGGAGGGGTGACTCCTGTCACAAC
Source organism: Streptomyces sp. NPDC043867 (assembly GCF_056435845.1). NCBI lineage: Bacteria > Bacillati > Actinomycetota > Actinomycetes > Kitasatosporales > Streptomycetaceae > Streptomyces > Streptomyces sp. NPDC043867. The sequence goes on from NZ_JBWKDS010000046.1 coordinate 27,609, forward strand.
TCCCGGTCCCGGCAGGGAAATCGGTGTCTGAATAGCCGAGTTCGAATTTGCGAACTGCCGATCTCTTGTTACCGTTCCCGTAGCCCGGTTGCTGGTGCATCCCCCGTCGCCAGCAACCGGGTCTTTTCATGAGCGCGTACGGGTCCGCCCCACGGCACCGCACCGGCCTCGACGCCAACAGCCCTACGGCTGCGTCGAGTTGCTCCCGGAGCGCAGCAGCAGCGGTCCGCGCCCGGCACTCCTCGCGAACTCCGTGACCGCCGTGTACGCCGCCGCCTCGCCCGCCGTGCGCCCCCTGGGTGTCTCACACACTCCCGGCTCGTCCCCCGCGTCCACCGCGCAGTGCATCCGCACGGTGCGGCCACCGGGCGCGAGGAGCGTCAGCGCGGCGCTCAGCTCGTCGCCGGTCGCATTGCGGTAGTAGGTGCGCGCCCAGGTCTCCCGCGCCTGCGTCAGGACACAGGTCTGCGCCTCGATGCCGCCGGGGGAGGAGAGCTCCGGTCCGCAGCGGGCCGCGGTGGCGAGGCCCACACCGAGCCGCAGGGGCGAACGCGTGGGCTCGGGGGCCGCCGCCCGGCCGTCGTCGGGGCCGGGGGCGGGGACGCCCGCGGGACCGCCGTCACCGGCGGGTCCCGCGGATGCCACGGCGAGCGGAAGGGCGATCACGGCCGCGACGGCGCCGAGGAGCGCGAAGAGGCGGACTCTTCGGGGGTCCGCGGGCCGTCCGCCGGAGTGACGCAGCATACGAGGGAACATAACGGCCGGGAGGGGGCGCCCGGTCCGCCGCGCGCCCGACACCCCTACAAGTCGGGTGCGCTCACACCCGTACGAGTGAGGGCCTCCACCACCGCGTCCACGACGGCCTCCACACCGGGGACCCAGGGCGCGGCCGAGCCCGGCAGCGGAGCCCGCTCCCAGCGGACCTCGCCCTGCCCGGTTTCGGAGGGGGGCAGCGCGATGTACCCGCCGTCCCCGTGGAAGCGGAGGGAGCCGGGGACGTGGTCCTTGGCGTACAGCAGCTCACCGAGCTGCTCCAGGGAGTACGGCGCGACGAGGATCGCCCAGCGCGAGGGGGAGGCGACGACCGGGCCGAGGCGCATGCCCGTGCGGTCGAGTGCCACGAGGGCGCGGGCCGCCGCCAGGGCGGGCAGGCTCACCGCGCAGGGAGCCGTGCCTCCGGTGGCCAGCACGATGGGTGCCGACGGCCGGTTGCCCCACCACCAGCGCACCATGCGCTCGTCGGTGGTGGCCGCGAGGAGGCCGGGGTCGAAGGGGTGGGCACCTGGCACCGTGCATTCCGGGTCGGGACATCCGCAGCCGGCCCGCCCCCGCGGGTCCGGCGCCACACCCGGGAGCACAGGCCACTGCCATCCGGTCGCGAAGGTCAGGGCCGCGCTGAGCATCTCAGGGCTCCGGTTGTTCCGCCTGGACAGGAGCCCGCGTCGCCTTCCGAGGATCTCGCGCATGAGCGCTCGTTCCTTTCCGTTGCACGCCTGGCAACACCGTGGATCACATCACACCATGTGTCGATCACTTCACTGTGCGTACCTGCTGGCGCATCACACCCCTGCACGAGGCAAGGGAAACCCCCGTGGGCCGATCATTGGCTGCATCCGCGTCCATACTGCGTCTGGCAAGAGCATGGGCATGGCGTGGGGTGGCGGCGCCTGGCGTTTTGCCGTCACGCGTGTATCGAGCCGCCTCCGCCACGGGAGGATGGGGCACGGTCGTCGGTGGTTAAGACGCCCGGGTCCGCTGCCAGGTTCCGGGTGGATCTCCTCCACCCCTGACCTTCACCGAGTACGTACCCATCACGACCGCTGTGACGCTCCGTCGAGCAAGGCCAGTCGACCTCAATAACCCGTTACCCGAAGCAGTTTTGAGCCAACTTCTTTTTTCCGCAAGTGTCTCACGGACACCAGGAATCCCGGCTGGACAATGCTGGACATCCCCTCACGAGTGCGTGTACATGTGGAGACACTGCCAGCGGCGCAGAATGACATGGGGGTTTGCGATGCTATCGAGCAATACGCACCGGTCGGAAAGCCGACTGCCATGACCGCCCCTCACCTCCCGAAAGTGGCCGGAATCGATTCCACGGTTCCCGCGCCCGCACACACTGTCGCGCCCGCGCCCGCAGCCACGGACGCCCCCTCGGCCCCCTCCCCCACCGGCCCCGGAACCGTCCTCCAGGACCGCCTCGCGGGCTGGGTCTCCGATCTCACGACACTCCACGAACTCACCGAGCGGCTCTCGCGCACGGCGTCCCTGGACGACGCTCTCCAGGAACTGCTGCACGCCGGGGCCGCCCTCGTCGGCGCCCGCCGCGGCCTGGTCGTGCTGGAGCCGCGCGACGGGCTCGGTCCGGACACGACGGTCGGGCTGGGCCTGGCCCGCGCGGACCTCGGGCACATCGAGACGGTCCCGCGCAGCTCCATGTCGTACGGCAGGATCCTGGACGGACTGCCCGGCGGCGAGGGCGAGATCGCCCAGCCGGACCTGTTCTCCGAGGACGGCCTCGACCCCCGCCACCGCGAGGTGGCCGCCCGGCTCGGCTATGCCGCGAGCTACGCGCTGCCCCTGTCCACCGACGCCGGCGGCCGGCTGGGCGCCGCTGTGTGGCTCTACGACGAACCCGCGGAACCCGTCGAGCGGCAGCGCCACCTCATCGGCCTGTACGCCCGCCACGCGACCGAGCACCTGGCCCGGCTGGTGGAACTGGAGCGCACGCGCGCGTGCATGGCGACGATCTCCGAGGAGCTGCTCCCGACGCGGCTGCCCCGGGTCGCCGGTGTCCAGCTCGCCGCCCGCCGCCGCACCGGGCCGCGCGGCGGCGGCGACTGGTACGACGCGCTGCCGCTGCCGGACGCCGCGCTCGGGCTCGCCGTCGGGTCGGTCACCGGTTCGGGGCCCAGCGCGGTCGCCGCGATGGGCCGGCTGAGAGCCTCGCTCAGGGCGTACGCCGTGATGGAGGGCGAGGATCCCGTCGCCGTCCTGTCCGACCTCGAACTGCTGCTGCGGCTCACCGAGCCCGCCCGCTCCGCCACCGCCCTCTTCGCCTACTGCGAGCCCGCGCTGCGCAGGATCACGCTGGCCGGAGCGGGGCACAGCCCGCCGCTGGTCGTCGGCGAGCGGCGCACGGAGTTCGTGGAGACCTCCCTGTCGGCGCCGCTGGGGATGCTCGCCTGCTGGGAGGCGCCGAGCGTCGAGCTGTGCGCCCGGCCCGGCGAAACGGTGCTTCTCTACACCGACGGCCTGCTGCACCGCACCGGCGACCCCATGGACCGCGCCTTCGCCCGGCTGCACGCGGCCGCCGCCGGGGTGCCGCGGGCACTGCGCGCCGATCCGGGCGCGGTCGCCGACCACGTCCTGCGGACCGTGCTGCCGGACGGCCTCGACGAGGCCGACAGCGAGGAGGACGTCGTCCTGCTGGCCGCCCGGTTCGAGTGAGCTCCGGGGACCCGTCCGGGAGCGCTGCCGAGCACCGGTTCGCGTGACCCTCCGGTAACGGGTCCTTCGGCCCTGGGCCCCCTTCCGTACGACCGTACGATGGGGGACGGTCCAGAGTCGTAACGAGGAGGCAGACCGTGTCGGAGGCGCTCACACCGGAGACCCCGGAAGCCGTGCTTGACGATGCCGCTGACGGAGCGGGCGAAGAAGAACCGATCAAGCAGCGGAAGAACGGCCTGTACCCGGGCGTGTCCGACGAGCTCGCCGAGAACATGCAGTCCGGCTGGGCCGACACGGAGCTGCGGGATCTCGAGCCGATCGCCCAGGCCGCGTACACGGCCGCGCGCCGCGCCGCGCTGTCCGCGCGTTTCCCGGGAGAGCGCCTGGTCGTCCCCGCGGGCAACCTGAAGACCCGCTCGAACGACACGGAGTACGCCTTCCGCGCCTCGGTCGAATACGCGTACCTCACCGGCAACCTCACCGAGGACGGCGTCCTCGTGCTGGAGCCCACCACGGACGGGCACCGGGCGACGATCTACCTGCTGCCCCGCTCCGACCGCGAGAACGGCGAGTTCTGGCTGTCCGGGCAGGGCGAGCTGTGGGTCGGCCGCCGCCACTCGCTGGCCGAGGCCGAGCAGCTGTACGGCATCCCGGCCTCGGACGTGCGCGAGCTGGCCGGCCGGCTGCGGGAGGCCACCGGCCCCGTCCGGGTCGTGCGCGGCTACGACGCGGGCATCGAGGCCGCCCTCACCGACAAGGTCACCGCCGAGCGGGACGAGGAGCTGCGGGTCTTCCTCTCCGAGGCGCGGCTGGTCAAGGACGAGTTCGAGGCCGGCGAGCTGCAGAAGGCCGTCGACTCGACCGTGCGCGGCTTCGAGGACGTCGTCCGGGTCCTGGACAAGGCCGAGGCCACCAGCGAGCGGTACATCGAGGGCACCTTCTTCCTGCGTGCGCGGGTCGAGGGCAACGACATCGGCTACGGCTCCATCTGCGCCGCCGGTCCGCACGCGTGCACGCTGCACTGGGTGCGCAACGACGGCCCGGTGCGCTCCGGCGACCTGCTGCTGCTGGACGCGGGCGTCGAGACGCACACGCTGTACACCGCCGACGTGACGCGCACGCTGCCGGTCAACGGCCGCTACAGCGAGATCCAGAGGAAGATCTACGACGCGGTGTACGAGGCCCAGGAGGCCGGTATCGCGGCCGTCCGGCCGGGTGCCAAGTACCGCGACTTCCACGACGCCGCGCAGCGCGTGCTGACGGAGAAGCTCGTCGAGTGGGGGCTCGTCGAGGGCCCGGTCGAGCGCGTCCTGGAGCTCGGCCTGCAGCGCCGCTGGACCCTGCACGGCACCGGTCACATGCTCGGCATGGACGTGCACGACTGCGCGGCGGCGCGCACCGAGACGTACGTGGACGGCACGCTGGAGCCGGGCATGTGCCTGACCGTCGAGCCGGGCCTGTACTTCCAGGCGGACGACCTGACGGTGCCGGAGGAGTACCGCGGCATCGGCGTGCGCATCGAGGACGACCTCCTGGTCACCGAGGACGGCAACCGGAACCTGTCGGCCGCGCTGCCGCGCCGCTCGGACGAGGTCGAGGCCTGGATGGCGGCCCTGACGAGCTGAGCCGGTCCGCGTCGAGGGCTGGTACGAGGGCGGCCGGGTACCGAGGGGGTGCCCGGCCGTTCGTGTGTCCACATGTGTCCAGGGGGGCGGTTTTTCCATGGGGGATTTCTGGTCCGGCGTCGGAGTGGACCTGCATCTGGATCCCGACTCGGCGCGGGGACGCCGGGCGGGACTCGAACGGGCGCTGCGGGACGCCGTGCGCGACGGACGGCTCGCCCCCGGCACCCGGCTTCCCGCGACCCGGCGGCTCGCCGCCGAACTGGGGATGTCCCGGGGCACGGCGAAGGCCGCCTACGACCAGTTGGTCGCCGAGGGCTATCTGCGGGCCCGGCAGGGTTCGGGCACCGAGGTGGCGGCGCTGCCCGCCGGCCGCGTGCCGGCCGCCGCGGGGGCCGCGGGCGCGCGGGCACCGCGTCTGGATCTGCGGCCGGGCAGCCCGGACGTCGGCACGTTCCCGGCGGCGGCCTGGCTGCGGGCGCTGCGGCGCGCGATCGCGACGGCACCCTCGACGGCGTACGACTACGGGGATCCGCGCGGCCGGGCCGAACTGCGCACGGCGCTCTCCGAGTACCTCGGCCGGGCCCGGGGTGTCATCGCGCCGCCCGAGCGGATCGTGATCACCTCGGGGTACGTGCAGGGGCTCGCGCTCCTCACCCGGGTCCTGGACGGCGGTGTGGTCGCCATGGAGGACCCGGGGCTGCCGTTCCACCGGGACGTGGTGCTGCGGGGCGGCGGCCGGGTGGTGCCGCTGGCGGTCGACGAACTCGGTGTCCGCGCTGACGAGTTGGGTGACGAGGACGCCGTGGTCGTCACGCCCGCCCACCAGTACCCGACCGGTGTGACCCTGCATCCCGAGCGGCGGCGGGCGCTCGTCGACTGGGCACGCGCGCGTGGCCGTCTGATCGTCGAGGACGACTACGACGGGGAGTTCCGCTACGACCGGCAGCCGGTCGGCGCGCTCCAGGGGATGGCGCCCGGCCACGTGGTGTATCTCGGCACGGCGTCCAAGACGCTCGGCCCCGCGCTGCGGCTGGGCTGGATGGTGCTGCCGCCGGACCTGGTCGACGCGGTGGCCGACGTCAAGCTGCACAGCGACCATCACACCGAGTCCATCGGCCAGTTGGCGCTCGCCGAGCTGGTGACCGGCCACGCGTACGACCGTCATGTGCGTGCCTGCCGGCTGCGCTACCGGCGGCGCAGGGACCAGCTCGTCTCGCTGCTCGGGGCGCGCTGGAGACCGCGCGGGATCGCGGCCGGGCTGCACGCCCTGGTGGAGGTCCCGGACGAGGCGGAGGTGCTGGAGCGGGCGGCGCTCCAGGGGCTCGCGGTCGGCCGTCTCGGGGACCACTGGCACACGGTGGCCGACGGCCGGCCGCAGGGCCTGGTCGTCGGGTACGGGACTCCCCGGGAGCGGGTGTACCCCGAGGCGCTGAAGGTGCTGGGGAGGGTGCTCGGGGAGGTGCGGCGGGGGCGTACGTCCACGGGGTGAACCGGGGCTGCCGGCCTGGTGGATTGGGCCAGTGAACGGGCCGGGAAATGGGCCTGTCGAACGGTCCGGCCCGCCCCTAGCGTCGAGGGCATGACGAACTCCGCGGCACACCCCGCGCACCCGGCACCCGGCCCCGCGACGGACGGTCGCCTCGTCCCGCCCGCGGGCCCCCGGCGGGTGCTGGCCGTCGCGCAGCTGAGCAACTCCGTGGGGGACGGCGCCTATTACGTGACCTCGGCCCTGTATTTCACGCAGGTCGTCGGGCTGCCGGCCGGGCGGGTGGGCCTGGGGCTCACCGTCGCGTGGGGCATCGGTTCGCTGGTCGGCGTCCCGCTGGGCCGGCTCGCCGACCGGTGGGGCGCTCGGGGCACGGCGGTGCTGCTCGCCGCCGTGACGGCTGCGGCGGTGGCCTCCTTCCTCCTCGTCCGGGGGTTCCTGCCCTTCCTGCTCGCGGCGTGCGTGTACACCTCCGCGCAGTCGGGGCTCGCCGCGGCACGGCAGGCGCTGCTGGCCGGGCTGGTGCCCGCCGGGGAGCGGACCGGACTGCTCGCCCACCTCCAGTCGACGCTCAACGCCGGTCTCGCGGTGGGCGCCGGGCTCGGCGGGCTCGCGCTGCACGCCGGGACCCGGGCCGCGTATCTCGGGGTCTTCGCGCTGGACGCGGTGAGTTTCCTGCTGTGCGCGGCGCTGCTGCTGCGGTTGCCGTCCGTCGCGCCCGCCGGGGTCGGGCACGTGCGCGGACCCGGCGTTCTGCGCGACCGCCCCTACGCGGTCGTCACGCTGCTCAACACCGTGCTCCTGCTGCGGATGCCGCTGCTCAGCCTCGGCATCCCGCTGTGGATCACCGAGCGGACCGACGCGCCCGCCTGGCTGGTCTCCGCGCTGTTCGTGCTGAACACGGCCGCGGTGATGGTCTTCCAGGTGCGGACGGCCCGCGGGGTGCGGGGCGTCGCGTCCGCCACGCGCGCGATACGGCGGTCCGGGTTCGTGATGCTGGCGTCGTGCGCGGTGTTCGCCCTCTCCGCCGGGGCGGCGCCGTGGCTCGCGTCGGGGATCCTGGTGGCGGGCGCACTCCTCCAGGTGGCCGCCGAGATGCAGCAGTCCGCGGGCTCCTGGCAGCTGGCCTTCGACCTCGCCCCGGCCGGCCGCACCGGCGAGTACCAGGGCTTCTTCGGCACCGGCGTGACCGTGGCCCGCACCCTCGGCCCACTGGTCCTGACGGCGCTGCTCGTGGGATGGGGAACACCGGGCTGGCTGCTCCTCGGCGGGGTGACGCTGGCGGCGTCGTACGGGATGGGCCCCGCGGCCCGGTGGGCGGAGCGCCGGCACGCGATGTCACCGGCCGGCGGCGGGACGCCGTCGGTGCCGGGCGCGGAGGCGAAGTGCGGGTCGCGGGGGTGACGCGCGGGTCGCGGGGCTGAGGCGGGGGCGACGCGTCAGGGACCCGCCGCCGGTGAACTGGTCGGCACTGGGCAGGAGTCGGCCAAGGTACGTACGCGGGATGCGGTCGCGGGGGTGAGGCGCGGGGCCGACGTGTCAGGGAGCCGCGGCCGGTGAACCGACCTGCGGCGGGCAGGAGTCGGCGAACAGCGCGCCCGCGAGGAGGCCGCCGCTGCCGCGCGGGCTCCAGCCCCGGGACCGGAGGTCCGTGTCGAAGGCGGACAGTGCGGCGCGTCCGGCCGCCGTCGCCGTACCGCCGGCCTCCAGTACCCCACGGGCGCCGGCCTGGACCTGACGGAGCCCCGGCGGTCCCGCGGTGTGGAGCACCTCGGTGTCCTGGAGGGTGGACATGACGGTGAGCAGGGCGTCGAGCCGGGCGCACGGTTCGGGCGCGCCGGCGGCGCGCGCGGCGGCCAGTGCCTCCAACGCCCGCCGTACGTGCGGGAATCCGGCGCGCGCCTCACCCCGTGCCCCGGCGGCGCCGTACGTCGCCGAGACGGTCGACCCGCGGGAGGGACGGCGCGGCGCCCGCCGGTCGGGGTGCGCCGCGATCCCCTTGGCGGTGGCGGCCAGTGCGGCACCGGTGGCGCGGGGATCCAGGGCCGCCGCGGCGACCAGGAACCCGAGGGTCCACAGGGCCCCGCGGTGTCCGCCGCCCGCCCGCGCCACCGTGTGCTCGGCGCACCGGCCGATGGCGCCCAGTTCCGTCCTGAGCCCGGGCGTGGGTCCGCCGGTGCGGCGGGCGGCTGCCGCCATGGCCGCGAGGCCGGGTTCCAGCGCCTTGGCGGACCAGCGCAGGGCGCAGAGGTCCTGCCGGGTGGTCCGGGCACCGAGGTCCCGCGGATCGGGCAGGCCGGGCTTGGGGCTCAGCTCGAGCTGCCGGATGAGCGCGGCCACCGCGGCCCGTGCCAGCGTCTCGTCCTCGCGGCTGCTCATCGGCGTGCCCTACGAGGCCGCCGGGGCCGACGGGGAGGCGCTCCCGCTCGGGGCACCGCTCGGCGGCGTACCGGTCGGGGCATCGCCGGGTGCACCGGTCGGCGGTGTGCCGCCGCCCGCACCGTCGTTCGACGCGTCGGGGTCGATGCCCAGCGTGATGGATCCCTTGTAGCCCTTGGCCGGGTCCTTCTTGTGGACCGGCTTCAGGGTGAGCAGGCCGCCGGCCGCGCCGTTGTCCTCGTAGACCATGTCGTCGGCGAGCTCGGTGTAGCTCCCGGTGTGCCGGGAGTACGGCTCCAGGGCATGGACGCCGGTGGTGATGTCGTCGTCGAAGAAGAGCTGGCCGGTGAAGTTCACCGTGCCGCCCTCGTAGGTGCCGTCCGCCTTCTGGCCGCCGGTGTGCACCTTGACGTGGATGTGGGTGGTGCGCGGGGTGTACCAGCCGGGGAAGACCGTCCGGAACTTCACGACCCCGCTGGCGTCGGCGACCTGGTATCCGCGCAGGTAGGTCCTGTCGTCGGCGGTGGACCCGTCCTCGCTCTCGGCGGGGGCGGAGCCGCCGGGGTTGGCGGTGGTGTAGCCCGAGTAGTAGCCCCAGGCGTCGCAGTGCCAGATCTCGACGGCCGCGCCGGCGACAGGGTTACAGGAGCCGGTGGTGTCCTGCACGGTGATGCGCAGCGTGAGCGGGACACCGTCCTTGCCCTCGGTGATGTCCTTCCGCACGAGGGCGCCGTCGAGGTAGTACGGCCCTGCGGTGACGCCGGCCGTCAGGACGCACTGCCCGCTGCCGGCGGAACCCTGCGAGGCGCTCGCGGCAGCCCCGGCGGTCTCCGCGGCCGAGGTTCCGTCGGCGAACGCGGCCTGGTATCCGGCCACGGCGAGCCCGCCGGCGGTGACCGTCCCTCCGCTCACCGCGAGCGCGCGGCGCCTGCTGATCGACTTGTCCTTGTGGGTTCCGGTCATCCACGAAGGCTAGGGCCGGCGCCCGTCAGGGACATGGGCAGAGGCTGTGCGCAGCCTGAGGATGCCGGGGAACGCCGGGATCGGCGCGAAAGCATCGGTCGGCATGTCCAACCGGGCCGTAGGCTCCTCACTTGGCCGAAGAGAGCCCTGGACAAAGCGGCCGAACCGGGTAATCTGAGGTAAAATTTGGGTCAAATTTTCTCGGCCTTGCGGTTGAGGGACTCCTGCCTTGTTCCGGGAGGTCGGCCGGGTGCCGCCCCGGTGGCTCGGCTTTTGGCCGATGAGGGACGTGGGGGCATATGACAGACGTGAGGGACGCGAGGGGTCCGATTGCTCCGCGCTGGCGTGGCTCGAGCAGCGAACGAGCCAAGTGCGCGCCGGTCTTGGCTACGCTGCTCGCGACCAGTGGCCGGTGGGGCACCTGTATGTCTGCTGCGTCGGCCGCGTCTGTGCCCCGGTCGGCGCCAGGGCACGACGGGCGGCGCCCTCCGACCAGTGGTTTTCTTGCTGAGCAGGCTCCGCCCTGCCTCCCGTCAGTGCGTACGCACAGAAGATGAGGTTCCGAATGAACGCCTCCCTCGACGCAGCGGCCCAAGAACCGGGGAAAGCGGCGGCCGCGATCGGTCCGGAGCGGGTGACGCTGGTGCGCCTCGCCGCGCAGCACGACCGCGCACTGTCGGCCGCACTGTCCCGGGTCGTGTCGAACGGGGGCGCACCGCAGGGACCGGGCAGGGTCGCGGTCGCGGCCTTCCAGTCGTCCGTCTGACGTCCGGGTCCGCCTCCCTGGTCCGCATCCACGCCTGAACCACAAGACCGAGGACCGACAGCACACTCATGGGCCGGCCGCCACAAGCCTTACGCCAGTTCGTCCTGAAGATGCACGCTCGCTGCGATCTCGCCTGCGACCACTGCTACGTCTTCGAGCACGCCGACCAGAGCTGGCGCGGTCGGCCCGTGGTGATCTCCGACAAGGTCCTGGAGATCAGCGCCGAACGCATCGCCGAGCACGCCGCGGCCCACGGTCTCGACACCGTCCACGTAGTCCTGCACGGCGGTGAGCCGCTCCTCGCCGGCCGGGCCCGGCTGCGCAGGGCGGCCGAGGAACTACGGGCGGCCCTCCGGGGCGTGTGCGCCCTGGACCTCCGCATCCACACCAACGGCGTAACGCTCGACGAGCAGTTCTGCGAACTCTTCGCGGAGTTCGGCATCAAGGTCGGCATCTCGCTCGACGGCGACCGGGCCGCCAACGACCTGCACCGCGTCTACCGCGACGGCCGCAGCAGTCACGACAAGGTCCTGCGTGCCGTCGCCCTGCTCGGCCGCCCGCGCTACCGCCACCTCTTCGCGGGCCTCCTCTGCACGATCGACGTGCGCAACGACCCGGCCGCCGTCTACGACGCCCTGGCCGCGCTCGACCCGCCCCGCGTCGACTTCCTCCTGCCGCACGCCACCTGGGACGAACCCCCGCTGCGCCCCTCCGGCGACCCGACCGCCACGCCGTACGCGGACTGGCTGCTGAGGGTGTACGACCGCTGGGACACCAACGGCCGCCCGATGGACGTACGGATCTTCGACTCGGTGCTGCGGACGCTGCGCGGCGAAAGCAGCCTGACCGAGTCGCTCGGGCTGGGGCCCGCGGACCTGGCCGTGATCGAGACCGACGGCACGTTCGAGCAGGCGGACTCGTTGAAGACGGCCTACGACGGAGCGCCCGTCACCGGGATGGACGTGATGGCCAACTCGCTCGACGAGGTCGCCGCGCATCCCGGAGTCGTGGCGCGCCAACAAGGGCTCGACGGGCTGTGCGGGACCTGCCGGGCGTGTCCGGTCGTGGAGTCCTGCGGCGGCGGGCTCTACGCCCACCGGTACCGCACCGGCAGCGGATTCATGAACCCCTCCGTCTACTGCGGCGACCTGCTGCGCCTCATCACCGGCATCCAGGACCGCGACACGACCGACCGGCAGCCGCTCGGCGAGGCGCAGCTGGCGGAACTGGCCGCCGGCTTCGGCGGCGCCGCGACCGTCGGTCTCCTGGCCCGGCACCAACTGGGTCTCAACCGCGAGCTGCTGGCGGCCGTGTGGCGCGAGAACCGGCTCGGTGACCGGGACGGCTGCCCGGCCGGCGCGGCCTGGGAGGCGCTGGCGGCCCTGGACACCGGGGCACCGGACGCGGTGGACGCGGTGCTGGCCCACCCGTACGTGCGCCCGTGGGCCGTCCGGTCCCTGCGGGGCGGACGCGACGCGGCCGACACGGCGGTGCGGGGCGTGGCCGAGATCGCCGCGGCCGCAGCCGTACGGGCGGGGAGTCCCGTCACCGTCACCGTCCCTGCTCCGCAGGGGGTGCTGCGGCTGCCGACGCTGGGCACCCTGGCCGTCGGCGATGCCGTCGAGGTACAGGTGACCGCTGACCCCGGCGGATTCACCGTCCGGGCCGCGGACGGACGTACGCACACGGTGGACCGGAACGGGCCCGCGGCTCCCGGCTGGCGGGCGCGGCGCGAGTTCGCCCTGGACGGCTGGACGGTCGCCCTGGAGGACACCGACCCCTGGCGGGACTGCCACGGACACGCGGCGCGTCCTCGGCTCGGCGACGCCGAGGCGCAGGCGTGGCACGCCGACCTCGCCGCCGCCTGGGCGTGGATCCGCCGGGAACTTCCCGCGTACGCGCCGGGAGTCGCCGCCGGACTGCGGGTGATCACTCCCCTGCTGCCCTCCGCGGAGGGCGCGGACATCAGCTCGGCGGCCCGGGACGCCTTCGGCGCCGTCGCCATCGCGAGGCCCGCCGAACCGGAACTGCTGGCCCAGCTGATCGTGCACGAGTTCCAGCACGTGAAGCTCGGTGCCGTGCTGGACCTGACGGACCTTCACGATCCTTCCTGTGAGCGGTTGTTCTACGCGCCGTGGCGGCCGGATCCCCGCCCGCTGGAGGGCCTGCTGCAGGGGACGTACGCGCACATCGCCGTGATCGACTTCTGGCGGGCGCGGTGGCGAGGCACCACGGGGGAGCGGGCGCTCGAGGCCGAGGCCCGGTTCTCCCGCTGGCGCGACCAGACGGCCGAGGCGGTCGAGACCCTCGGCTCGTCCGGCGCGCTCACCCCGCTCGGGGAGCGGTTCGTCGCGGGCATGCGGGAGACCGTGCGGGCGCGGCTGGCCGACGAGATCCGGGACGACGCCCTGGAGTCGGCCCGCCGGGCGGCGGCGGCGCACCGGGCCCGGTGGCGGGCGGGCTGACGCACAACCGCCCGGGGCGGGCCGAGCGGGCGCGAACCGGCCAGCCCGGCCGCCGAGTTGACGGAAACTCGACGGATGCCCGCGTGTGGCGCCCGCCCGGCCGGGGAAACGCCGGACTCCGGCGCGAGACGGCCTTGTTCGTCCTGTTCCGCGCGGGACACCGCGCTTCCTACACTGGGGGCCGGCCGCAGCACACCGGGGGGCATTCGTGCGAGGGGACGCGGGTAGCGCCAGAGGCGGGAATCCGTACTTCTTCCTGAGCTATGCCCATACGCCGAAGCACGATTCCGGCGACGCCGACCCCAACGCCTGGGTGAAGAAGCTGTACGACGGACTGTGCGCGCACATCATGCAGATGACCTCGCTGCCGCCGGGCGCCAAGGCAGGCTTCCTGGACCAGGGCATGACGGTGGGGACGAAGTGGACGGACGAGCTGGCGCAGAACCTGGCCCGCTGCCAGGTGTTCGTGCCGCTGTACTCGCGCCGCTACTTCCTCAGTGAGCAGTGCGGCCGGGAGTGGTGGGCGTTCTCCCAGCGGGAGGTGAACCAGCGGGCCCGGCACCGGAGCACCACCCCGGAGAACGCGATCATCCCCGCGTTATGGGTGCCGGTGGAACCGGCCCAACTGCCTCAGGCGGCACGGGATCTGCAGTTCAACCACGCGGCCTTCGGCGAGGACTACGCGGACGAGGGTTTCTACGGCCTGACCAAACTCAACTATCTGAAGGACGAGTACGAGCGGGCCGTCTACCAACTGGCCAAGCACATCGTGAAGGTGGCCGAGGCGGCCGAACTGGCCGAGGGGCTCGTCTACAAGGACTACGAGTCGCTGCCCAGCGCGTTCGGCTCCGCCGGCCACCCCCCGACGTTCGACATATCCGTGCTCGCGTGCTCCCAGTCGGACCTGCCGCCCGGCCGCGCACCGGACTGCTACGGGGAGACCCCCGGGGACTGGAATCCGTACCACCCGGTGTCGACCCGGCCGCTCAGCGAGCACGCCGCGGACCTCGTCCGCACCATGGACTACCGGGTGCACGTGGGGGAGTTCGAGAACGAGGCGGACCGGCTGCTCGGCTCGTGGCCGCCCGACTCGCCCGGCCTGCTGCTGCTCGACCGGTGGGCGCTGGACTCCCCCCACCGCAAGGCGCTGATGGAGCGGCTGTGCCGCGAACGGCGCCCCTGGATCAGCGTGATGATCCCGCAGCACAAGGACGACCCGATCCCCGCCGAGTGGGAGGCGAGGTTGCACCAGCTCACCAACGAGGCGCTCGCCTCACGCCTGGTCGAGGGCGCGGGGCACCGGTCGCTGAACGGCGGCATCCGCACACTGGACGCCTTCGGGACCGAGCTCCAGATGGCCGTCAGGCAGGCCGTCTCCTTCTTCGAGGCGCACGCCCGCACCTATCCACCGCTGGGGGAGTCGGCCCCGCCCCCGCGGCTGACCGGGCCGGAGGACCTCGGCCGTGGCGCCCCGCCCTGAGTCCCCCGGCACGGCCGGGACCGAGCGCGGGAAGAGCAGGGCCGACAAGGCGGAGGGTTTCGAATGACCGAGAACCGCAAGGGCACCGTGATCACCTTCTACTCGTACAAGGGCGGCACGGGGCGGACGATGGCGCTCGCGAACGTGGCCTGGATCCTCGCCGCCAACGGCCACCGGGTGCTCACCGTCGACTGGGACCTCGAAGCGCCCGGACTGCACCGCTTCTTCCACCCCTTCCTCAACTCCTCCCTGCTTCGGGCCACCCCCGGCCTGATCAACCTCATCGACGACTACCGCCGGGAGGCCCTGCGCGACCTGCCGGAACGCGCGCCGGACTGGCACCGCGCCTACGCCCGGGTCCGGCCGCACGCGATCTCCCTCGACTGGCCGTTCCCCAAGCCCGGCAGCCTGGACTTCCTGTCCGCCGGCATGCGCCACCGGGACTACCCGATCGTCGGCAACATGGACTGGGACCGCTTCTACGCCAGTTACGGCGGCGGTCAGTTCTTCGACGCGATGCGCGCCGACATGCAGCGCTACTACGACTACACCCTGATCGACAGCCGCACCGGCCTGTCCGACCTCGCCGACATCTGCACCGTCCAGATGCCCAGCACGCTCGTGGTCTGCTACACCCTCAGCGACCAGAGCATCGAGGGCGCCGCCGCCGTCGCCCAGGGCATCGCGGACCGGTACGGCGACAAGAACATCCGCATCCTGCCCGTCGCGATGCGCATCGACGACGGCGAGAAGGACAAGGTCGACGCCGGCCGCGCCCTCGCCCGGGAGCGCTTCGCCGGACTGCCGAGCGGCATGGACTCCGAGCAGCTGGCCGAGTACTGGGGCTCGGTGGAGGTGCCCTACCGCCCCTACTACGCGTACGAGGAGATCCTCGCCGCCTTCGGGGACCCCCCGAAGGTCGCCAGCTCCATGCTGACCGCCTGCGAACGGCTCGCCTCCGTCGTCACCGAGGGGCGGGTGACCTCGCTGCCTCCGATCAGCGAGGTGAAGCGCACCCGGTACGTGGCCGCGTACACCCGGCGGCGGCCCGTTCCGCCGTCGAAGCTGGTCCTCTACTACGTCTCCGAGGACCGGATGTGGGTGGACTGGCTGGAGGCGGTGGCGCGCGGCGCCGGTTTCGAGGTGCTGCCCAAGGACGTGCGGACGATGTCCGTCACGGAGATCGGCGCGGAGGCCGTGCCGAGCGGCGGGCACCGGGTGGTCGCCGTGGTCTCGCAGGCCTTCAACGGTTCCCAGCGGGCCAGAGCCGCGTGGGAGGCCGCCGTCCACTCGGGCGCCGGCTCCGAGGAACGGCACCAGGCGGTCTCGGTGCGGGTCGGCGACGTGCAGCTCAGCATGCCCTACGCCGGCCGGGGCGCGATCGACCTGGCCCGGCTGGACGAGGGCACGGCCGCCGCGGCGCTGCTGACCGGCCTGGACCGCCCGGACGCCGTCGGGGTCTCCCGGGGCGGCGGTGTGCGGTTCCCCAACACCGGCACGCGGGTGTCCAACATCCAGCCCCGCTATCCCTGGTTCACCGGGCGCGCCTCCATCCTGGACCGGCTGCGCGAGCAGCTCGGCAGCGGCATCTCCGGACCGCGGCTGCCCCAGGTGCTGCACGGCCTCGGCGGCGTCGGCAAGACCCAGCTGGCCCGCGAGTACGCCCACCGGTTCAAGGCGGACTACGACCTCGTGTGGTGGGTCGACGCCGAGCAGCCGGACCTGGTCCTGCCCAAGCTGGCGGCGCTCGCCCGGATGCTCGACCTGCCCGGCGTCGGTGACGACGTCGCCGAGGCGGCCGAGGCGGCCCTGCAGGCCCTGCGCGACGGAGTGCCGTACTCGCGCTGGCTGCTGATATTCGACAACGTGGAGGACCTGGACAAGGTGCTGGAGGTCTTCCCGGACCAGACGGCGCCCATCCCGGACAACGTCTACGGGCACCTGCTCGTCACCTGCCGCGCCAAGCCCACCTCGACCCGGGTCCAGCCCGTGGAGGTCGAGGTCTTCACCCGGAACGAGAGCATCGAGCACCTGTGCCGCCGGGTGCCGGGACTCAGCGAGGAGGACGCGGGACGCGTCGCGGACGCCGTCGGCGACCTGCCGCTGGCCATCGAGGTGGCGGCGGCCTGGCTGGAGGCGACGGCCACCCCCGTCGAGGAGTACATCGAGCAGCTGCGCGAGCAGAGCACCAAGGTGCTGTCGGTCAAGGCCGCCGTCGAGGCCGTCGAGTACCCCTCGTCCGTGGGCGCCACCTGGAACATCTCCATCAACCGGCTGCGCGAGGAATCCCCCGCCGCCGCCCGCCTGCTCGAACTGTGCAGCTTCTTCGCGGCCGAGCCCATCTCGATGAGCCTGGTGGGCAGCGACGCGATGATCAAGGCGCTGCTGCCCTTCGACAAGGACCTGCGGGCCCGCTACATGCTGGGCAAGGTCACTCAGGCGCTGAACCGGTTCGCGCTGGCCAAGGTCGACTCGACGGACAACTCCATCCAGGTGCACCGGCTGGTGCAGGCCGCGGTGCGCGACAGTCTGGGCGAGCAGGAGTTCGACGACACGATCCACGAGGTGCACCGGATCCTCGCCTCCGCCCGCCCGCCCGAGGGCGCCGTGGACAACCCCGCGCAGTGGCCCGGCTTCGAGGCGATCTGGCCCCATCTGGTGCCCTCCAACGTCCGCGAGTGCGCGGAGGAGGAACCGCGGCAGCTGATGGTCGACCGCATCCGCTACCTGTGGAAGCGCGGCGAACTGCACGCGGCCCGTACGCTCGGCACCCAGCTCAACGAGTTCTGGACCACCGAGTTCCCGGACGCCGACGACGAGCAGATCCTCAACCTCCGTTTCGAGCTGGCCAACGTGCTGCGCTCGCAGGGCGAGTACCAGGCCGCGCGGACCATGGACGAGGACACCCTGGCCCGCCAGCGGGAGCTGCTCCCCGAGGGCCACCCCAGCATTCTCATCACGTCCGGAAGCGTGGCCGCCGACCTGCGGGCGCTGGGCCGCTTCAAGGAGGCGCTCGATCTGGACCTGCGGATCTACCGCGGGTTCCGCGAGATATTCGGCGAGGACCACCCGCGCTCCCTGAGCTCCGCCAACAACCTCGCCATCGACTACCGCCTGACCGGCGACAGCGAGGCCGCCCGCCGGCTCGACGACGACACGGTCCGCCGCCGTACCGCGCTGCTCGGCCCGCTGCACCCCTACACCCTGACCACCAAGGGCCACCATGCCCGCGACCTGCGCGAACTCGGCGACTACGCGGGCTCGGTACAGATCCTGCGCGAGGTGCGCGAGGGGTTCGAGCAGGTCCTCAACCCGGACGTGCCCGAGGTGCTGCGGGTCGACAAGAGCCTCGCGGTGTCCCTGCGCAAGGCGGGCCACCAGGCCGAGGCCCTGAGCCTCACCGAACAGACCTGGGAGACGTACACGCGCTACCGCGAACGCTACGGAAGCACCATTCCCGAGGCGCTGGCCTGTGGTCTGAACCTCGCCGCCGACTACTTCGGCGCCGACCCCGGCAGCGGCGCCCAGCGGGCCGTCCAGCTGGTCACCGAGGTGCTGCAGGGCTACGAGAGCTCCTTCGGCGCCGAGCACCCGTTCACCATGCAGTGCATCAACAACCTGTCCATCTACGAGCGCGCCCTCGGCAACGTGGAACAGGCCGCCGAACTGGCCGAGCGGGCCCGTTCCACCCTGACGAGGGCCCTGGGCGACGAGCACCCCTCCGCCCTGTGCGCCGGGCTGAACCTCGCCAACGCCTTCGGCGAACTGGGCCGTTACGAGGAGGCCGAGCACTGGGAACGGCTCGCCGTGAACGGTCTGCGCAAGCGGTTCGGTCCTGGCCACCCGGACGTCCTGGCGAGCACGGCCAACCTCGCCGTCACCGTGCGCGCCCTCGGGCGGCGTTCGGAGGCCGCGCAGCTCCAGGAGAAGGCGGAGACCGGCCTGGCGCAGCTGCTGGGAGACCCGCACCCGCTCGTCGAGTCGGTCCGCACCTGGCGCCGGATCAACCGGGATCTGGAACCGCAGCAGGTGTGACGGACGGTCCCGGGCGGTCGTCCGGGACCGTCCGGACGGCCCAGCTCAGGATGCGCGTCATCACCCGCAGCGCCCCGAAGTGCGCGGCGCCCGGCTCGACCTCGACCCGGGCGCCGGGGATGTGCCGGGCCAGCCAGCGCGTGTGCTGGGCCGGCGCGAAGATGTCGTCCTCCCCGTGCCACAGCAGGACCGGGGAGGCGATCCGCGTCAGGTCGAAGCCCCAGTTCGTGCTGAACGCCATCACGTCGTCGATCCAGCCGTCCGCCGAGTCCCGCAGGCCCTCGGCGAAGTTGCGCTCCAGCATGTCCTGGATGCCGGCGTCCGCGACGATCCAGCGGTCGGACTCGGGGAGCTTGCTGCGCATCTCGGCGATGGAGGCCGCGGGGTCGGCGACGATCGACAGGGACCGGCGGCCCAGCGTCGTGGTGACCCGGCCCCGGCTGATCGCGGCGTTGACGTACTCGCGCACGTTCGACTCCGTCATGCCCTCGAACCAGTCGAGGTCGGGGGCGTCCCGCGGGGCGAGGCTGACCAGGGCCCCGGTCCGTGTGGTGCGGTCCGGCAGCAGCGAGGCACAGGCCAGTGCGTGGGGTGCGCCGCCGGAGCGGCCGACCACAGCGAAGCGGTCGATCCCGAGGGCGTCGGCGATGTCCGCCACGTCGGCCGCGACGGCGCTGACCGTGCGGCCCGGTTTGCGGTCCGAGTCGCCGTACCCCGGACGGTCGAAGGTGATCAGACGGATTCCCATCCGGTAGAGCACGGAGGGACGCGGCGCGGGGCCCAGCCGGCTGCCGGGCGTGCCGTGCAGCAGGAACACCGGCCTGCCATCGGGGTCACCGCGCTGTTCCACCGACAGCCGCCTGCCGTCCCCGGCACGCACCATGCGCAGCACTGGCACTCCCCCTGTCGCTCTCGGCCGGCGGGTCCCGCCCCGGCTCGCCCCCGCGCCGCGCGTCCGGTCGGCAGGACGCGCGGCCGTGCGGTGTGCCTCCAAAACCCCGGGACTCCTGGGCGCCCGGGGCCCGGACCGCGGGCCGGAAGCGGGCGGCACACACGCGTGCGGGGCATCGGCAGGGGCGGCCGGCGGTTCGGGGAGGGCCGTTGCCGGTTCCTCACCGGTGGCCGGACGCATGCGCCGACTCCCGCATCAGGCCAGTATGCAGACGGACCCGTGCCTCGCCCAGACCGCGTTCGGCCGCTGTTTTCAAGGCAGTTGGGCCTCGCTCCGGGACCCTGCCGGCCCTGCGACGGGCCGCCCTGAGGCCGGCTCCGCTTTCCGGGGGCGCACCGCTTCGGACACCGGATCCGCGCTAGACCGCCAGCAGCGGAGTGCCCTCACGCCACTTGAGGATCTTGTCGAAGCTGACCACCGCGCCGCCCAGGCCCGGCTTGTTGCCGATGTGGACGTGGTCGGCGAGCTCCTGGATGAGACACAGCCCGCGGCCGTTCTCGGCGTCGCTGCGGGCGGCGCGCACCAGGGGTCGCGGCGCGTGCGCCGGACCCGCCGGAAATCCGGGTCCCGAGTCGGCCACCTCGATGCGGCACTTCTCGCCGTCGAGGTAGGCCGTGACCCGGTACGCCTCCGAGGGGCCGTCGGGTGCGGTGCCCCCGCCGTGCTCGACGGCGTTGGCACAGGCCTCGCTGAGCGCGAGGGAGAGGTCGTACGAGACGTCCGGATCGACCCCCGCCGTTTCCATCGTGCCGAGCAGCAGGCGCCGGGCGAGCGGAACGCTCGCGGCTTCGCGCCGCAAGTGGAGTGACCACCAGATGCTCATGCTGAAGCCTCCAGGCCGCGGCTCGACATACCGTTACCTATTGCCGCCAGGGCCGGTGTGCAATCGCCCACACCGCATGAACCCGCCCATACGGCGGATGCGGGCACGCCCAGATCGGTGTATGTGGGGACACCGGAAAAGCGCATGTGCGCCGGCGACTCCCCCCGAAGCGGGTCCTTTGCCGCAGCACGTCATCTTGTGGACCTGCCGTGAAACGCGCCTCGGGCCAGTGCGATGATGAGCCCGCCATGAGTGCCCCCCACCAGCGCACGGCGCGCTCCGGACGTGATGTCCGGCTCCTGCGGGCCGCGGTGTTCGCCGCGGTCTGTGTCGCGCTGGCCGCGGCCGGTCATGGCATCGCCTCCTGCACCGCGGTGCCCCTGTGGACCGTGGGCACCGCCTTCCTCGCCGTGTTCGCCGTCGCCGCCCCACTGGCCGGGCGCGAACGGGCACTGCCGGGCATCGCCACGGTGCTAGCGGTCGGCCAGACCGCGCTGCACACGCTCTTCGGGCTCGGGCAGCAGGGCACCTCGATGACCCCGGCGCCGGGCGGCACCGGGATGTCCGCTTCCATGGGCGCGTCCATGTCGTCGGGCATGCCGGGCCACGCCCTGTCCGACGCCACGCTCGTCGAGCGGGCGGCGCGGGTGGTGTGCGGTGCGTCCGCGGCGGCGATCAGCCCCGCGCAGGCCCAGCGGATCCTCACCGACGCCCGGCTCGCCCCGGACACGGCGCACTCCGTCACGACACCGTCCGTGCACCACTCCGCTGACGCCGTGTCGGCCGCGGCCGGACCGTCGATGTCCATGCTGCCGTCCCTGCCCATGCTGCTCGTCCACGTGCTCGCCGCGGTCGCCACGGGCTGGCTGCTGCGCCGCGGCGACCTGGCGGTCCTGCGGCTCATCCGGCTCTCCGCGCACGGCGTCGCGGAAACGGCCCTCGTCCGGTCGCTGCGCGCGGCACTCGCCCTGGTCCGCGCCCTGCGGACGGGGCTCCCCGGCACCGGACGCACGGCACCCCGGGCGCCGCGCACCGCGCCGCCCGAACCACCCACCCCCCGTACCACCGCACTCCAGCACTCGGTGATCAGGCGCGGACCGCCCCGGGCCGCCGTGCTCGTTCTCGCCGCCTGACACGGCGCACCGCTCCCCTCGGAGAACCACTCCGTCCGGAGGGCTGCCGCCGTGCGGCACGCGCGCGTGCCCGCCCACGGGCGGGACCACCCGGAGGTCCGCCTCCGGGACCGCCCCCGGGAGTGCCTTTTCGGTTCTCCGCAACGGGTCCGGTCCCGGGCACCTCTTCGTACGCGCGCCCTCTACCTCACCGGACCATCACGCACAGTGGAGTGTTCTCTGCCATGAAGGTTTCCCGTATCGCCGCCTCCGGCGCCCTCGCCGCGTCGGCCGTCGTCGTCCTGTCCGCCCCGGCCTTCGCGCACGTCAGCGTGCAGCCGGAGGGCGTGGCCGCCAAGGGCGGTTACGCGACGATCGACTTCAAGGTCCCCAACGAGCGCGACAACGCCTCGACCACCAAGCTCGAGGTGAACTTCCCGGCCGACCACCCGCTCGCCTCGGTGATGCCCCAGCCCCTCGACGGCTGGGACGTGAAGGTCACCACGTCCAAGCTGGACAAGCCGATGGAGCTGCACGGCGAGAAGATCGACGAGGCCGTCTCGAAGGTCACCTGGACGGCCACCGGCAAGGGTGTCCGGCCCGGCTTCTTCCAGAAGTTCCCGCTGTCCGTCGGCCAGCTCCCGGAGGACGCCGACGAGCTCGTCTTCAAGGCGATCCAGACGTACTCCAACAAGGAGGTCGTGCGCTGGATCGAGCCGCAGGAGGACGGCGGGGAGGAGCCGGAGAACCCGGCGCCGGTGCTCGCGCTGTCCGCCGCGTCCGACGACGGCCACCACGGCACGCCGAGTGCCGAGAAGGCCTCCGACGGCGAGAAGGCGGAGCACGGAAAGACCGAGGCCGCCGCGTCCTCCGACAGCAGCGACACCACCGCCCGCGTCCTCGGCGTCGTGGGCATCGTCGTCGGCGCGGCGGGCGTGGCGTTCGGCGTTCTGGCCGGCCGTCGGCGCACCCACGCCTGAGGCCCACCCTCGTTCGGTGCGTGCCGGGGAGCCGTACGCCGTCGCCGTCCGCGGCGGCGTACGACCCCGGTGCGCGCCGGCGCACTCACATCTGGGACATTTCTCTATGCGCAAGAAGACGTATGCCGCGGCCGCCCTGGCCGCCGCGGCCGCTCTGACCCTCTCCGCCTGCGGCGGTGACGACGGCGGCAAGCCGGTGGCCGAGGTGTCCGCCGAGGCCGGTTCCGCCAAGGCCGCGACGGTCCTCGACAAGCCGTTCGAGAAGCCGGACCTCGTCCTGACGGACACGCACGGCGAGAAGTACGACCTGCGCGCCGAGACCAAGGGCAGGCCGACGCTGGTCTACTTCGGCTACACCCACTGCCCCGACGTCTGCCCGCTGACGATGAACAACCTCGCCGTCGCCAAGAAGCAGCTGCCGAAGGCCGACCAGGACAGGCTCCGCATCGTGTTCGTGACCACGGACCCGGAGCGGGACACCCCGGCCGCGCTCGGCAAGTGGCTCAAGGGGATCGACCCCGCCGCCGTCGGTCTGACCGGCGACTTCGACACGATCCAGGCCGGCGCCCGCACCCTCGGCATCTCCGTCGAGCCGTCGAAGAAGGACAAGGACGGCAAGGTCGTCTCGGTGCACGGCACCCAGGTCATCGCGTTCTCGCCGAAGACCGACGGCGGTTACGTCCTCTACGGCGAGGACGCCACCGTGGACGACTACACCCGGGACCTCCCGAAGCTCATCAAGGGGGAGAACCCGTGAGACGCCTCGCGGGATCCGTCACGGCCCTGGCGGCGGCGCTGACACTCGCGGGCTGCGGCGGCTCCGGTGATCCCGCCTCCTCCGGGCCCGAACTGAGGGTCACCGGCGCCTACATGCCCGTCCCCGCCATGACGGACATGGCGGCCGGATTCTTCACCGTCACCAACTCCGGCGGCGCCGACACCCTGACCTCGGTCACCAGCGACCTCTCCGACGACGTCACCCTGCACGCCACCGAGGGCGGCGCGATGGAGGAGCGGACGTCCTTCCCGGTGCCCGCGCACGGCGAGCTCGACTTCGCCAGCGGCGGCAACCACGTCATGTTCGAAAAGCTCGCCCGCAAGCCCGCGCAGGGCGAGAAGGTGGCGGTCGAACTGCACTTCGCCAAGTCCGGCACGGTGAAGGTGTCCATGCCGGTCGAGCCCGCGACGTACAACCCGAAGACCGGACACTGAGGGAGGGATCCACCTTGACGCAGGCCATCGCTCCCCGTGCCGGCCGCCACGCGGCCGGGCGGCTGCGGACGCTGTTGCTGCTGCTCCTCGCCGTCGGCGGCGCGCTGCTGGCGGGCGCCGGGCCGGTCTCCGCGCACGCCGCGCTGACCGGCAGCGACCCGAGGCAGGGGGCGGTGGTCGGGCAGGCACCCACCCAGGTCACGCTCACCTTCTCCGAGAAGGTCGCCATGTCCGGCGGCTCGGTGCGCGTCCTCGACCCCGAGGGCAAGCGCGTCGACACCGGCGACCCCGTCGACCTGGGCAGTGCCATGTACGCCGTCAAGCTGCACTCGGGCCTGCCCGACGGCACGTTCACCGTCACCTACCAGGTGGTGTCGGCGGACAGCCATCCCGTCTCGGGTGCCTTCACCTTCTCCATCGGCGCGCCCTCGCAGACCTCCGTCACCGTCTCCGACCGGTCGGCGGGCGGCGGGGTGGTCGGCGGGCTCTACGGACTCGCGCGCTATGTCTCGTACGCGGGCTTCATCGTGCTGGCCGGCGGCGCCGCCTTCGTGCTGGCCTGCTGGCAGCGGGGGGCGGGCGTGCGGCCGGTGCAGCGGCTCGTGGTCGGCGGGTGGCTCGCGCTCACCGCGGCCACCCTCGGGCTCCTGCTGCTGCGCGGCTCGTACACCGGCTCCGGGAAAGTCGCCGACATCTTCGACCTGAACCTGCTCGGGCAGGTGCTCCAGACCAAGACGGGTGCGGCGCTCGTCTCACGCCTGCTGCTGCTGGCGGCAGCGGCCCTGTTCATCGCGGTGCTCTTCGGGACGTACGCGACACGTGACGCGGCAGCGGAGACAGACGAGGCCGACGCGGTGACCGAAAAAGCCTCGGAGACCGGCGGTGAGGCCGCCGCGGGAAGCGCCGGGGGGCGGGAGACCGGCGGCCGGACGGGTGAGGAGCCCGCGGGCGGCGAGGGCGCCGACGAGGCAGACCGGGCCGACGCGGAAGCCGACACGGAAGCCCACGCGGATGCCGACGCCGCCGCCGCTGCCGCCGCCGCCGAGAAGCGGGACCTGACCTTCGGGCTCGGGATCGGCGGCGGTGTCGTCGCGGCGGGCCTGGCCGCGTCCTGGGCGATGGCCGAGCACGCCTCGACCGGCGTCCAGCCGGGCATCGCGATGCCCGTCGACGTCCTGCACCTGCTCGCCGCCGCCACCTGGCTGGGCGGCCTGGCGACGCTGCTCGTGGCGCTCCACCGGGCGCCCTCCGGCACCCCGATCGACGCGCCGGCCGTCCGCCGGTTCTCGCGCGTCGCGTTCGGCAGTGTCGTCGTGCTGACCGCGACCGGGCTCTACCAGTCGTGGCGCCAGGTCGGTTCCTGGTCGGCGCTCACCGGCACCGGGTACGGGCAACTGCTGCTCGTCAAGATCGGCCTGGTGGCCGTTCTCGTCGGCATCGCGTTCCTCTCCCGGCGCTGGACGGCTCGGCTGCCGGAGGCGTCCCCGGTGCTCGCGCCGGAGGCGGACTCAGCGGCCGAGAAGGAGCCCGTCACCCTTCCCGCCGCAGCCGCAGCCGCAACCGCAGCCGGAACCCGCGCCGGTGCCGCGGACTCCGTGCGCGCCGCCCAGCTGGCCCGGCAGCACGCCGCCGTGACCGCCGCGCGCGAGAAGCGCATCCGGGACGCCGACCCGCACCGCTCGGGGCTGCGCCGCTCGGTCCTCGCGGAGGCCGGTGTCGCCGTGGTGCTGCTCGCCGTCACCACGGTGCTGACCTCCACCGAACCGGGCCGTACGGAGGAGGGAGCCAGGGCGGCCACCGCGTACAGCGCGCAGCGCTCCGGGCCGCTGACCGTGACGGTCCCGTTCGACACCGGCGGCGAGGACGGCAGGGGCAGTGTGCGGCTGACCCTCGACCCGGCCCGCGTCGGCGGCAACGACATGCACCTGTTCGTGGAGCGCCCGAACGGCAAGGCCTTCGACGTGCCCGAGGTGAAGGTCGCCTTCACGCTCGGCGCGAAGGACGTCGGCCCGCTGCCCGTGGTCCCCGACCGGATCGCCACCGGACACTGGACGGCGACCGGAGTGCAGATCCCCATGGCGGGAGACTGGGAGATCGCGGTGACCGTCCGGACCTCCGACATCGACCAGACGACCGTCAAGAAGAACGCGAAGATCGGCTGAACCACCATGGCTGACCAGTCCCATCCCGAGGCACCTTCCCGCGAGGAGGGCACGGCGCACGGCTCCCGCCAGGGGTCCCTCTCGCGGCGCCGGCTGCTCGGCACGGCCGGCGCCACCGGTCTCGCGCTCGGTGCGGCCGGCGGCGCCGCCGGGTACGCGGCGGCGCCCACGGGCGTCGCGGCCACGCCCCTGACCTCGCTCGGCGCGGGCGCGGTGATGTTTCACGGGAAACATCAGCCCGGCATCACCACGCCCCTCCAGGCGCGCGGACACCTCGTCGCCTTCGACCTGGCCGCCGGGGCGGGCCGCAGGGAGGCCGCGGCGCTGCTGCGCCGCTGGTCGCAGACGGCACGGCGGCTGATGGCGGGCGAGGCCGCCGCGCACGACGACACGGACGTCGCCCGTGACGTCGGCCCCTCGTCCCTGACGGTCACCTTCGGTTTCGGGCACAGCTTCTTCGCGCGGACGGGCCTGGAGGAGCAGCGCCCGGTCGCGCTCGACCCGCTGCCCGACTTCTCCTCCGACCGGCTCGACAAGGCGCGCAGCAACGGCGATCTGTGGGTGCAGGTCGGCGCGAACGACGCCCTGGTCGCCTTCCACGCCCTGCGCGCCCTCCAGAAGGACGCGGGCGGTGCGGCCCGCGTGCGCTGGCAGATGAACGGCTTCAACCGCACCCCGGGCGCCACCGCCCAGGAAGGGCTGACCGCGCGCAACCTGATGGGCCAGATCGACGGCACCCGCAATCCGAAGCCGTCCGAGTCCGACTTCGACCGGCGTGTCTTCGTGCCTGCCGCCGGCGAACCGGCGTGGATGGCGAACGGCTCGTACGCCGTCGTACGCCGTATCCGCATGCTCCTCGACGACTGGGAGAAGCTGTCGGGCAAGGCGCAGGAGGGCGTCATCGGGCGCCGCAAGTCGGACGGGGCGCCGCTGACCGGCGGCACCGAGACGACGGAGCCGGACCTGGAGCGCACCGGCGCGGACGGCAAGCTGGTCATCCCCCTCGACGCGCACTCGCGGATCACCCGGCCCGATCAGAACGGCGGCGCGGCGATGCTGCGCAGGCCGTTCTCGTTCCACGACGGCTTCGACGCGGACGGGGTGCCCGACGCGGGTCTGCTCTTCATCTGCTGGCAGGCCGACCCGCTGCGCGGCTTCGTCCCCGTGCAGCGCAAGCTCGACCGGGGCGACGCCCTGTCGGCGTTCATCCGGCACGAGTCGAGCGGGCTGTTCGCGGTGCCCGGCGGGGCGGCGGAGGGGGAGTACGTGGGGCAGCGGCTGCTGGAGGCGTGAGGCGCCCCCGGCGCGACGCCGGTCAACCCCTTGAGCCGGGGTGCCGAGCGGCCCTTTCCGCAGGCGCGAGCCGGGCCGGGCCGGGCCCATTAGGGTGAGGTCATGCCAGCCAGTTACGCGTATCTCGGTCCCGAAGGCACCTTCACCGAAGTCGCCCTGCGCACGCTTCCGGAGGCCGCCACCCGGGAGCTCGTCCCGATGGTCTCGGTCCCAGCCGCACTCGACGCGGTCCGCAACGGCGAGGCGGAAGCCGCGTTCGTACCGATCGAGAACTCGGTGGAGGGCGGCATCACCACGACCCTCGACGAACTGGTCGCGGGCACGCCTCTGATGATCTACCGCGAGGTGCTCCTGTCGATCACCTTCGCGCTGCTGGTCAGGCCGGGCACGAAGCTGTCGGAGATCAAGACGGTGACGGCGCACCCCGCCGCACAGCCGCAGGTGCGCAACTGGATGAAGGCACACCTCCCGGACGTGCTCTGGGAGTCCGCCGCCTCGAACGCGGACGGCGCGCGCCTCGTGCAGGAGGGCCGGTACGACGCCGCTTTCGCGGGCGAGTTCGCCGCGGCCACGTACGGCCTCGAGGCACTGGAGACCGGCATCCACGACGCGGAGAACGCGCAGACGCGCTTCGTCCTGGTGGGCAGGCCCGCCCGCCCCGCGGCGCCGACCGGCGCGGACAAGACGTCGGTGGTCATCTGGCAGGGCGACGACCACCCCGGCGCCCTTCTGGAGCTGCTCCAGGAGTTCGCGGTGCGTGGCGTCAACCTGATGCTTCTGCAGTCCCGCCCCACCGGTGAGGGCATCGGCAACTACTGCTTCGCCATCGACGCCGAGGGCCATGTCTCCGACAGCCGGGTCGGCGAGGCGCTCATGGGCCTCAAGCGTGTCTGCCCGCAGGTGCGCTTCCTCGGCTCGTACCCGCGCGCGGAGGTAGACCCCCAGGACGTCCGCGCCCCCAGGGCCGGTACGTCCGACGGCGAGTTCGCCGCGGCGTCCGACTGGCTGGCGCGCTGCCAGGACGGCCGCTTCTAGGGTCCCGTCGGCCGCTTTCGGGGGACGACTGTGCCTGGTCCTACCAGCAGATTTGCTTCGTCCACAGAAGTTATCCACAGGGGGGCTTCTCGACCTGGGGACAAGTCGACAACGAAACACGACAGGGTCGACAAATCGGCCTACAGCCCACAAGAGTGTCCACAGCCCCGCAGGTCACCCTTCGTCCACCCGTTTCCATTGATCAATCCCTTAGGGCGAACCATTTCCACTCGAAAGTGGATGCCGAGACGGTTTCACCGGGGAATTCCGCGTCCGGCGCGAGCCCTGGAGAAAGATCGTTTCCGAAGTCCACAGAACTTCCACACAGCCTGTGGATAACTTTTCGCGCCCGGGATTCCTGTGGACAACGCGGGCCTCAAGTCCCCGATCCCGCACGGAAATCCGGTCAACTCCACCACGACCCACTGCCCTGTTTCGGGGAGTACGTCCGCCTTCATTGACGGCGCCGGGCGATCTCGAGGGCCGCCCCGGAGATCATTCGACGGCCTCGCGGATTTCATGCGTCATTTCGCTCATATCGCCGCATAACCGGCTGACGGGAATATGGAGTCGTGAGCCGTCACGGCACACCGGTAGCCTTGAGGGGTGATTGACCTTCGCCTGCTCCGTGAGGACCCCGACCGTGTGCGTGCGTCGCAGCGCGCCCGTGGAGAGGACGTCGCGCTCGTCGACGCCCTCCTCTCCGCCGACGAGCGGCGCAGGTCGTCCGGCGTCCGCTTCGACGAGCTGCGTTCCGAGCAGAAGGCGCTCGGCAAGCTGATCCCCAAGGCCTCGGGCGACGAGAAGGCCGAGCTGCTGCAGAAGGCCGGCCGGCTGGCCGCCGGCGTCAAGACCGCCGACGCCGAACAGCACGAGGCCGACGAGGAGACCAAGCGCCTCCTGCTCCAGCTCGGCAACCTCGTGCACCCCGACGTCCCGGTCGGCGGCGAGGAGGACTTCGTCGTCCTGGAGACGCACGGCACGATCCGCGACTTCGGCGCCGAGGGCTTCGAGCCCAAGGACCACCTGGAGCTCGGCGAGGCGCTCGGCGCCATCGACGTCGAGCGGGGCGCCAAGGTGTCCGGCTCGCGCTTCTACTACCTGACGGGTGTCGGCGCGCTGCTGGAGCTCGCCCTGGTCAACGCGGCGATCGCGCAGGCCACCGAGGCCGGCTTCGTCCCGATGCTGACTCCGGCGCTGGTCCGCCCGCGCGCCATGGAGGGCACCGGCTTCCTCGGCCAGGCCGCGGAGAACGTGTACCACCTGGAGAAGGACGACTACTACCTGGTCGGCACCTCCGAGGTCCCGCTCGCCGCGTACCACATGGACGAGATCATCGACGCCGACAAGCTGCCCCTGCGGTACGCCGGCTTCTCGCCGTGTTTCCGCCGCGAGGCCGGCACCTACGGCAAGGACACCCGCGGCATCTTCCGGGTGCACCAGTTCGACAAGGTCGAGATGTTCTCGTACGTCGCTCCCGAGGACGCCGAGAGCGAGCACCAGCGGCTCCTCGACTGGGAGAAGCAGTGGCTGACCGGCCTCGGGCTGCCCTTCCAGGTGATCGACGTCGCGTCCGGTGACCTCGGTGCCTCGGCCTCGCGCAAGTTCGACTGCGAGGCGTGGATCCCGACCCAGGGCAAGTACCGCGAGCTGACCTCGGCGTCCAACTGCGACGGCTTCCAGGCGCGCCGCCTGTCCGTGCGGATGCGCGACGGCAAGAAGGTCCAGCCCCTGGCCACGCTGAACGGCACGCTGTGCGCCGTACCGCGCACGATCGTGGCGATCCTGGAGAACCACCAGCTGGCCGACGGCTCCGTGCGGGTGCCCGAGGTGCTGCGTCCGTACCTGGGCGGCCGTGAGGTCCTGGAGCCGATCTCCAAGTGAGCGCCGCCGCCGGGCCGTTCCCGTACAAGCTCGTCGCGACCGACCTCGACGGGACGCTGCTGCGGCCCGACGACACCGTCTCGGCCCGTACGCGCGAGGCGCTCGCCGCGGTCACCGCGGCGGGCGCGGCGCACATCGTCGTGACCGGACGGGCGGTGCCCTGGACGCGCCACATCCTGGACGAACTCGACTACGACGGGTTCGCGGTGTGCGGACAGGGAGCGCAGGTCTACCACGCCGGGGAGCACCGGCTGCTCACCTCGGTGACCCTGGACCGGCAGCTGGCCGGCCTCGCCCTCGCCAAGATCGAGGCCGAGGTCGGGCCACTGCTGCTGGCGGCGAGCCGCGACGGTCTCGACGGCGAGGTGCTGGTCGGCCCCGGCTACCGGGTGCACGAGGGCCCGCTGCCCTACCTCCCTATCAAGGACGCCGGGGACCTCTGGTCGGCGCCGCTGAACAAGGTGTACGTCCAGCACCCGACCCTCTCCGACGACGAGCTCGCCGAGGTGGCCGCCCGGGTCGCCGGCGGTCTGGTCGGGGTCACCATGGCGGGCGCGGGCATCGTGGAGCTCCTCCCGCTCGGCCTGTCCAAGGCGACGGGGCTGTCCCTGGCGGCGCGCCGGCTGGGCATGAAGGCCGCGGACACGATCGCCTTCGGCGACATGCCGAACGACGTCCCCATGTTCGCCTGGTCCTCCTACGGCGTGGCCATGGACAACGCCCACGCCGAACTCAAGGCCGTGGCCGACGAGGTGACGTCCTCGAACGAGGAGGACGGGATCGCGGCCGTGCTGGAGCGGTTGCTGGGCTAGGTCGTGTCCGCAAAGTCTCGTCGTCCGCCCGGAGGGCGGGTTCCGCGGCGTCTGGTGCGTGCTCTCGGCGTGCCGGGCGGAGACCCTCGTACTGGACGTACTTGGGGCTTCGCCCGGTGCGGCGAGAGTGCGTGCCAGGCGTCGCGGAACAGGCGGGACTTTGCGGACACGGCCTAGAGCCTGGCCGCCTCCGGGCGTGAACTCCGGTTGCGCGGGCGGTGGCGGGTGATGCGTCGTACGTCGCCGTCATGCGTCGTGCGTCGTGCGTCGTGCGTCGTGCGTCATGCGTCATGCGTCATGCGTCATGCGTCATGCGTCATGCGTCATGCGTCATGCGTCATGCGTCATGCGGAGGATGCGCGGATCGAACGCGCGCGGGGCTGAACCCCGACCACGGCTTAGCAAGCCGGTGCCTTGCCTCTCGGCCAATCCTCCGGGTGGGCGGCCCGCGCGGAGATCGCGCGCTCGAAGCGGCCGCCCCGGGCAGTTCCACGTGCGGAGCGGACTCGACGGAGGTGACTACTCCGGAGACCGCCGCGGGCTGCCCTGCGGGGAACTCGACGGACTGCTCCTGAAGGGCATCGTCGCGCTCCTCTCCCAGAACCTGGCGCCGGTACGGTCCGGCGGCGTGGACAGGACCACTGTGCCCGGGAGGGGACTCGGGGCGCCACCGATTAACGGGCCGGGAAGTAAAAGGGGGCTCCACGCGTGCGTGGAGCCCCCTTTCTCACTCTTCCCCGGCCAGTTTCAGCGTCCGCAGCTTCTGTCCCGCGTACCAGGTGGCCAGCACCGTGACGCCGACCAGCAGCACCGTCGCGGTGGGCAGTCCCACGTCGGAGGTGACGAGGTCCCCGCCGGTGACCTTGTGGGCCACCGCGAGCGACCACTGCTGGACGCTGAGGGTGCGCGCACCGGCGACGAGCGTCCCGAACAGGGCCTCCCAGACGAGCGCGTAGACCAGTCCGAACACCACCGCGTGCCGCGTCACCGTCCCCAGGAGCAGGAACAGCGCCGCGTACGCGATCGAGGCGACCAGCGCGGCCACGGTGTAGGCGACGGCGATCTGCTGGCCGTTGCCGTTCAGGATCAGGCCCGCGACGAAGGTCGGGACCGCGGAGAACACCATGGTGACGGCGACGGCGACGATCAGCTTGGTGAAGATGATCGTCGGCCGCTTCACCGGCTTGGCGAGCAGATAGACCACGGAACCGTCGTCGATCTCGGGCCCGATCGCGCCCGTGCCGGCGATCACGCCGATGATCGGCACCATCGTGGCGAGGGCGAACCCGCCGAGGACGTCGGCCGCGACCTGGTCGTCGGCGCCGGTCAGGGCCCGTACCACCGTGGCGATCACGAGTAGCAGGACGGGCAGGGCGGCCAGGATGAGGGCCCGGCGGCGGCCGAGCAGGGCCCGGTACGTGAGCCGGGCGACTGTGGGGTCGTACATCTTGGCCTCCTACGCCGCGACGAGATACGAGAAGACGGATTCGAGGGACTCGTCGGACGGCGAGACCGTCAGCAGCCGGATGCCGTGCTCACGGGCCACCTTGGGCAGCAGCACGGTGAACCGGCCGAAGTCGACCGCCTGGACGCGCAGCGCGCCCTCTGCGAGGTCCACCTCGATGCCGGACGTCGACGGATCGGCGATCAGCGCGGCGGCCAGGGCGCGGTCGTCGCTCGACCGCACCAGGTAGCGGTGCGGGCGGTCGGTCATCAGTCGGCGGATGCGCCGGAAGTCGCCGCTCGCCGCGTGCCGTCCGGCGACGATCACCTCGATGTGCGCGGCGAGCTGCTCGACCTCTTCGAGGATGTGGGACGAGAACAGCACCGTGCGGCCCTCGTCCCCCATGCGCCGCAGCAGGTCCATGAGCTGCATGCGCTGGCGCGGGTCCATGCCGTTGAAGGGCTCGTCGAGCAGCAGCAGGGACGGGTCGTGGACGAGCGCGGACGCCATCTTCACCCGCTGCCGCATGCCCTTGGAGTAGGTGGAGATCTTCCGGTCCTGCGCGTACTCCATCTCCACGGTGGCGAGGGCCCGCTCGGCGGCCTTCTTGCCGAGGCCGTGCAACTCGGCGTTGGCGACGACGAATTCGCGGCCGGTGAGGAAGTCGTACATCGCCTCGCGCTCGGGGACGATGCCGATGTGCCGGTAGATCTCCTCGTTGCGCCAGACCTGCTCGCCGTCGAGGGTGACGGTTCCGGTGGAGGGGGCCAGGAAGCCTCCCATCATGTTGATGAGGGTGGACTTTCCGGCGCCGTTCGGGCCGAGCAGGCCGGTGACGCCGGGCCCGATCGTCATCGTGATGTCGTTGACCGCCACCACGTTGCCGAACCAGCGCGAGACGTGGTCGATGTTCAGCGTGGTCACAGTCCGACCTTTCGGTAGCGGCGCATCAGCAGGCCGTAGCAGCCGGCGATGAGGCCCAGGACGACGACGAGGAAGACGACGCCCTGCCCGGACGAGGGGCCTTCTCCGCCGGGGAAGGAGGAGGCCGCGCCGAGGAAGGCGGTCTGGACGCCGTCGATGAGCGTGATGGGTGAGAAGAGGCCGATCCAGGGCACGGCCGAGGTGCTGGACTGCGAGTCCGCGATGGCCTGCAGGGTGGAGACGGCGCCGTAGGAGATGGTCAGGACGGCGATGACGGCCGCGATGCCGAAGCCGCGGCGGGGGGTCACCGCCGAGACGACCAGACCGATGCCGGCGAAGAGCAGGGAGAGCAGAACCACGGATACCAGCCCCTGGGCGAATCCCTTCGTCTGGTCGGCGAAGTCGAGCTTGGCCAGCAGGGCGCCCGCGTAGAGCACCAGCAGCGGCGCGGCCGTGAGCACGAACAACGCCGAGGCCAGGGCCGCGTACTTGGCGCGTACGTAGTCGGCGGTCTCGATGGGACGCGAGAAGTAGAGCGGCACGGTCTTGAAGCGCAGGTCGCGCGAGACGGACTGCGGTGCCTGGGAGGCCACGTAGAGGCCGATGACGGCCTGCATCACGATGGCGTAGCGCGTGTAGTCGAGCGGCAGGTCCTTCGCCTTCGTGGCGACGGCGACCGCGACCATGATGAACGCGGGCACGCACATCACCACGAACAGCAGCATCGGCAGGACCTTGGACTTGACCGAGCGGCCGAGTCCGTAGGCGCCGCGCAGGGACTGCGAGTACAGCGAGCGGCGGGCGTAGGCGCGGCCCAGGCGCGGGCCGTCGTAGTTGCGGTAGCCGATGTTGTGGATCCGGGTCTGCTCGCCCTGCTGGGCGAGGGGCTGCTCAACCGCCATGGCCGACCGCCTCCTTCCGCGCTCCGTGCGCGTCGCCGCGCGCCTGCGTCTGCTCGTCGTGGAAGACCTCCGCGATGTGGTGCCTGCGCTGCTCCATGCGGACCAGACCGAGGCCCAGGTCGGCGACGACGTCGCGCACCAGGTCGTACGTCTCCTCGCCCTCAGCGGTGAGCAGCAGGACGTGTCCGGCGCCGGGCAGCCCGCCGCCCTCGTGGGTGTCCACCCCGCGCGCGTGGAGCGCGTCGCGCAGCGTGCGGGTGCCGTCCGGGTGCGCGTCGGTGTCGGTGACCTCGACGGCGAGGGTCGTCGTGATCTGGGTGAAGTCGGTGGTCGAGCTGGACCGCAGGAGCGTGCCGCCGTCGATCACGACGACGTGGTCGCAGGTGCGCTCCAGCTCTCCGAGCAGGTGCGAGGTGACCAGGACGGAGATGCCGAAGTCCGTGTGGATGCGGCGGATCAGGCCGAGCATCTCGTCCCGGCCGACCGGGTCGAGCCCGTTGGTCGGCTCGTCCAGGAAGACGAGCTGCGGGTCGTGGACGAGGGCCTGCGCGAGCTTCACGCGCTGCTTCATGCCGGTCGAGTAGCCCCCGATGGGGCGGTACCGCTCTTCGTAGAGGCCGACGTGGCGCAGCGTGTCCGCGGTGCGCTCACGGGCGGCGGTGGGCGGGAGGCCGGACATGCGGGCCATGTGCACGACGAACTCGGTGGCCGAGACGTCGGGCGGCAGGCAGTCGTGCTCGGGCATGTACCCGACGCGCTCGCGGATCTCGGCGCCCTTGGCGACGACGTCGAGCCCGAGCACCTCGGCTCGGCCCTCGGTGGCGGGGGACAGACCCAGCAGGATCTTGATCAGTGTGGACTTGCCGGCTCCATTGGCTCCGACGAGTCCGGTCACACCGGGCCCGACGTCCACGGAGAGCCGGTCAAGCGCGGTCACCCGGGGGAACCGCTTGCTCAGGCTTTCGGTCACGATCACAGTCACGTCATCGACGGTAGTGGCGCACGCCACACGGGTCGTCAGACCACGGAGCTGGATCGGCGTCAGCCTCCAGTCGTACGGGCCCGTAGGGGTCCCCCTGAAGTCGAACACGGCCACCGCCCGGTGCACCGGGTTGTCCACACGGGCGCGCTTGTCCACAGGCCGCGCACCCGCCTATTGACGCAGCCTCCAACAATTGTCACATTCATCAGTGTCAAGTTACGGGCACAGCGCACAGCCGGACACGGGACGGACGGTGGCATGAGCTCTGCAGTGACCCCATCAGGGTCGGCCGGACTCTCCGCGCGGTTGCGGGGGTTCAGAGAGGTGCAGCGCCTCGCGTACGACTGCGCGGAGGCGGTCGCGGCGCAGTTGAAGCCCGGCGTGACGGAGCGCGAGGCGGCGCGCATGCAGCGCGACTGGCTGTACGAGCGCGGGGTGCGGGACTGGTTCCACCTCCCCTTCGCCTGGTTCGGCGACCGCACGGCGTTCGTGAACTTCCGGATCCCGCTCCAGTTCTTCCCCACCGGCCGGCGGCTGGAAGCGGGCATGCCGTTCATCCTCGACATGGCCCCGGTGTACAGGGGCTGCACGGCGGACATCGGCTACTCGGGCTCGCTCGGGCTGAATCCCGTGCAGGACAAGCTGATGGCCGACCTGGAGGCCCACCGCGAGCTGATCCTGCGCGAGGTGCGCGAGCGCCGCCCGCTGCGCGAGATCTACGAGGACGTGGACCGGCTCATGGTGCGCCAGGGGTATGCGAACCGGCATCGCGCCTACCCCTTCGGCGTGATCGCGCACAAGGTGGACCGGGTCAGGGAACGGCCCTGGTCACCGACGCTGTTCGGTTTCGGGACACAGGCCCTGAAGGGACTGGCGGGCGACGCGCTGCGCGGCCACCGCGAGGGCTGGTCGCCGCTGTGGTCGCCGTACCGCTTCTCCGACCACCCGCCGCAGCCGGGGCTGTGGGCGGTCGAGCCGCACCTCGGTTTCCGGGGCACGGGCGCGAAGTTCGAGGAGATCCTGGTCGTCACCGACTCCGGGGACCCCGAGCAGAGCGCGTTCTGGCTGGACGACGACCTGCCGCACGTGCGGCGCTGGGCGGAGGGCGCGTGATGGCCGCGCCGGACAGGGAGCTTTCGATGACGGGGCTGGACGGCGCGCGCGAGCGCCGGGTGCGGACGGGCGGCATCGAGCTGTGCGTCGCCGAGCTGGGTGACGAGAGCCGGCCCACGGTGGTGCTGGTGCACGGCTATCCCGACTCCAAGGAGGTGTGGTCGAAGGTCGCCGCCCGCCTCGCGGAGCGCTTCCACGTGGTGCTGTACGACGTGCGCGGACACGGCGGGTCGACGGCTCCGCAGCCGCTGCGCGGCGGTTTCACGCTGGAGAAGCTGACGGACGACTTCCTGGCCGTCGTGGACGCGGTGAGCCCCGGCAGGCCGGTGCACCTGGTCGGCCACGACTGGGGTTCGGTGCAGTCGTGGGAGTTCGTCACGGTGGCGCGCACCGAGGGCAGGATCGCGTCCTTCACCTCGATGTCCGGACCCTCGCTCGACCACTTCGGGCACTGGATCAAGCAGCGCACGAAGCGGCCGACCCCGCGCGGGGTCGGCCAGCTGCTCGGCCAGGGCGGCAAGTCCTGGTACGTGTATCTGCTGCACACGCCCGTCCTGCCCGAGCTCGCCTGGCGCGGTCCGCTCGGCAGGCGGTGGCCGAAGATCCTCCAGCGCACCGAGAAGGTCCCCGCCGACGGCTATCCGACCCCGTCGCTCCCGACGGACGCGGCGCACGGCGCCTGGCTGTACCGGGACAACGTACGGGCACGGCTGAGCAGGCCACGTGAGGACGCGTACGCACACGCGCCCGTGCAGCTCATCACGCCCCTCGGGGACGCGTTCCTCTCCGAGCGGCTCTACGACGGGCTGGAGAAGTGGGCCCCGCGGCTCGTGCGCCGTACGCTCCCTGCCAAGCACTGGATCCCGCGCACCCGCCCGGACCAGCTGGCCGCCTGGATCACGGAGTTCGTCCAGGCCCACGAGGACGGTGTCCCCGCGCGCGACACCGTCGCCACCGGCAGGTACGCGGACCGGTTCGGCGGACAGCTGGTGCTGGTCACGGGCGCCGGCAGTGGCATCGGCCGGGCCACGGCCTACGCGTTCGCCGAGTCCGGCGCCCGTCTGGTGGCCGTCGACCGGGACGCCGAGGCCGCGGCGCGCACGGCGGAGATGGCCCGGCTGATCGGCTCCCCCGAAGCCTGGGCCGAGACGGTCGACGTCTCCGACGAGCAGGCCATGGAGAAGCTCGCCGAGAAGGTCGCCACCGAGTACGGCGTGGTGGACGTCCTGGTGAACAACGCCGGTATCGGCCTCTCCGGCGCCTTCCTCGACACGACCGCCGACGACTGGAAGAAGGTCCTCGACGTCAATCTCTGGGGCGTGATCCACGGCTGCCGGCTCTTCGGGAAGCAGATGGCCGAGCGCGGCCAGGGCGGCCACATCGTCAACACCGCGTCGGCGGCCGCCTACCAGCCCTCGAAGGCCCTGCCCGCCTACAGCACCTCCAAGGCGGCGGTGCTGATGCTCAGCGAGTGCCTGCGGGCGGAGCTCGCGGGCCGGGACATCGGCGTCTCGGCGATCTGCCCCGGCTTCGTGAACACCAACATCACCTCGACCGCGCGCTTCGCCGGGGTCGACGCGGCCGAGGAGAAGCGGCGCCAGAAGCGGTCGGCGCGGCTGTACGGACTGCGCAACTACCCGCCGGAGAAGGTGGCCGACGCGATCCTGCGCGCGGTCGTGCGCAACGAGGCGGTCGTCCCGGTCACTCCCGAGGCGCGTGGCGCCCACCTCATGTCGCGCTTCGCCCCGCGGGCGCTGCGCGCGATCGCCCGGCTGGAGCCGCCGCTGTGAACGACTTCACGAACGACTCCACGAACGACGCCGCGAGCGACTCCGCAGCCGACGGCGTGAGCGACGCCGTGAGCGACGCCGTGACCGCCTCCCTGAGCGACGGACACCACGCGATCGTGCCGCGCCGGGTCTCCTTCGACTGGGAGCGGACTCCGCTGCACTGGATACCCGACGAGCCGACCGCGACGCACGTCATCAATGTGCTGCACCTGCTGCTGCCGGCGGGGGAGCGGTGGTTCGTGCGGGTCTTCAAGGAGGCTCTCCCCCTGGTCGGCGACCCGCAACTACTCAAGGACGTCAAGGGGTTCATGGGCCAGGAGGCGACGCACAGCGTGCAGCACGCGTACGTGCTGGATCATCTGGCGGCGCAGCGCCTCGACACCGCTGCCTACACCAGGTACGTCGACTTCCTCTTCGAGAAACTGCTCGGCGAGCGCCCGCCGCTGGGGGCGCCGATCCCTGCCGCGGAGTGGCTGCGCTTCCGCCTGTCGGTGATCGCGGCGATCGAGCAGTTCACGGCGGTCCTCGGCACCTGGGTGCTGGCGGCGGACGGACTCGACCGTGCCGGTTCTGACGAGGTCATGCTCGACCTGCTGCGCTGGCACGGCGCGGAGGAGGTCGAACACCGCGCGGTCGCCTTCGACTTGTACCAGCACTGCGGCGGCGAGGGGCTGCCCCGGTACGCGCGCAGAGTGGCGGGCATGGCGGTCACCGCGCCGGTGATGGTCTACCTGTGGGCGTGGGGTGCCGCCTACCTCATCCGACAGGATCCGCACCTGGCCGGCCGGCTGCGCTACTCGCTCGCCGCCCACAACAGAGCCGTGCGCAAAGGGCTGTTGCCGGGCTGGCGTGAGCTCGGCGCGGCCGTACCCCGCTACCTGCGGCGGTCGTACCATCCCTCGAAGGAGGGCTCGTTGCGGGCGGCCGTGGAGTACCTGGCACGCTCACCCGCGGCGCGTTCGGCGGCGGGGGTGATCGGGCGGGCGGCTCTCGCCTAGGGCCTGTCGTTTGGATCAGGCTGGCTGTGACCGACGGTTCGTCCTGACCGACCCGAGCGGGGTCTGGCGCGTGCAGCTGCAAGGCGGA
>NZ_JBWKDS010000047.1:0-37418 GCF_056435845.1 Streptomyces sp. NPDC043867
GGCAGACCCCTCGCCCGCACCCGTATCTCACCCTTCTCAGCACTCCGCCCCGCTGGATGAGATCCAGCGGGGCGGAATTAGCCAACAGCGTCCGGGACAGTCCGGACGGGGCCTTCGCACGCGTACCGCCGCGGGCGGCACAGGGAGGCCTACGCCAGCAGCGCCGGGATCGTCCCCTCGTGCGCCGTGCGCAGCTCGTCCAGGGAGAGGGCGAACTCGCCCTGGACCTCGACCGTGTCCCCGTCGACGACACCGATCCGGGTGACGGGCAGACCCCGCGCACCGCACATGTCGTTGAAGCGGAGCTCTTCCGAGCGCGGGACGGCGACGACCGCGCGGCCCGCCGACTCCGAGAACAGGAGGGTGAACGCGTCGAGACCGTCGGGCACGATCAGCCGGGCACCCTTGCCGCCCAGCAGGGCCGACTCGACCACGGCCTGGATCAGACCGCCGTCGGACAGGTCGTGCGCGGAGTCGATCATGCCGTCGCGGGACGCCGAGATGAGGATCTCGGCGAGCAGCCGCTCGCGCTCCAGGTCGACCTGCGGCGGCAGACCGCCCAGGTGGTCGTGGACGACCTGCGACCAGGCCGAACCGCCGAACTCCTCACGCGTGTCACCGAGCAGGTAGAGGAGCTGGCCCTCTTCCTGGAAGGCGGCCGGCGTGCGGCGGGCGACGTCGTCGATGACACCGAGCACCGCCACGACCGGAGTCGGGTGGATGGCGGCCTCGCCGGTCTGGTTGTAGAGCGAGACGTTGCCGCCGGTCACCGGAGTGCCCAGCTGCAGGCAGCCGTCGGCGAGCCCGCGGACGGCCTCCGCGAACTGCCACATGACGGCCGGGTCCTCGGGCGAGCCGAAGTTCAGGCAGTCGGAGACGGCCAGCGGCCTGGCACCCGTCGTGGCGACGTTGCGGTACGCCTCGGCGAGCGCGAGCTGCGCGCCCGTGTACGGGTCGAGCTTGGCGAAGCGGCCGTTGCCGTCCGTGGCGATGGCGACGCCGAGTCCGCTCTCCTCGTCGATGCGGATCATGCCCGAGTCCTCGGGCTGCGCCAGCACCGTGTTGCCCTGCACGAAGTGGTCGTACTGGGAGGTGATCCAGGACTTGGAGGCCTGGTTCGGGGAGGAGACGAGCGCGAGGACCTGGTCCTTGAGCTCGTCGGAGGTGGCCGGCCGGGGCAGCTTGTTCGCGTCGTCGGCCTGGAGGGCGTCCTGCCACTCGGGACGGGCGTACGGGCGCTCGTAGACCGGGCCGTCGTGCGCGACCGTGCGCGGGTCGACGTCGACGATCTTGCCGCCGTGCCAGTAGATCTCCAGGCGGTCGCCGTCGGTCACCTCACCGATGACGGTCGCGATGACGTCCCACTTGTCGCAGATCTCCAGGAACCGGTCGACCTTCTCCGGCTCCACGACCGCGCACATGCGCTCCTGCGACTCGCTCATGAGGATCTCCTCGGGCGAGAGCGTGGAGTCGCGCAGCGGTACGTCGTCGAGGGTGACGCGCATGCCGCCGGAGCCGTTCGAGGCGAGCTCGCTGGTCGCACACGACAGGCCGGCCGCGCCCAGGTCCTGGATGCCGACGACCAGCTTCTCGGCGAAGGCCTCCAGGGTGCACTCGATGAGGAGCTTCTCCTGGAAGGGGTCGCCGACCTGCACGGCCGGGCGCTTCGACGGCTTGCCCGTGCCGTCGGCACTGTCAGAATCCGTGTCGAAGGTCTCGGACGCCAGGATCGACGCTCCGCCGATGCCGTCGCCACCGGTGCGGGCCCCGTAGAGGATGACCTTGTTGCCGGCGCCGGACGCCTTCGCGAGGTGGATGTCCTCGTGCTTCATGACGCCGATGGCACCGGCGTTGACCAGCGGGTTGCCCTGGTAGCAGGCGTCGAAGACGACCTCGCCGCCGATGTTCGGCAGGCCCAGGCAGTTGCCGTAGCCGCCGATGCCGGCGACGACGCCGGGCAGGACGCGCTTGGTGTCGGGGTGGTCGGCCGCGCCGAAGCGCAGCGGGTCCACGACGGCGACCGGGCGGGCGCCCATCGCGATGATGTCGCGGACGATGCCGCCGACGCCCGTGGCCGCGCCCTGGTAGGGCTCGACGTACGAGGGGTGGTTGTGCGACTCGACCTTGAAGGTGACCGCGTAGCCCTGGCCGACGTCGACGACGCCGGCGTTCTCGCCGATGCCGACGAGCAGCGCGTCGGACTGCGGGGCCTTCTCGCCGAACTGGCGCAGGTGGACCTTGGAGGACTTGTACGAACAGTGCTCTGACCACATGACGGAGTACATGGCGAGCTCGGCGCCGGTGGGCCGGCGGCCGAGGATCTCGACGACCCGCTCGTACTCGTCCTTCTTCAGGCCCAGCTCGGCCCAGGGCAGCTCGACGTCAGGGGTGGCGGCCGCGTGCTCGACCGTGTCCAGAGGCGTGCGGCTCATGCGGTGACCAGCTTCTTGAGGATCGAGGTGAAGAAGGGGAGGCCGTCGGTGCGGCCGCTGCCGATGAGCGGCTCGACGGCGTGCTCGGGGTGCGGCATGAGGCCGACCACGTTCCCGGCCTCGTTCGTGATCCCGGCGATGTCCCGCAGCGAACCGTTCGGGTTGTAGTGCTCGTCAGCGGCTCCGTCACGGGCCACGTAGCGGAACGCGACGCGGCCCTCGGCCTCCAGCTGGTCGAGCGTGCGCTCGTCCGCGACGTACCGCCCGTCCATGTTCTTCAGCGGGATGTGGATCTCCTGGCCGGACTCGTAGTCGGTGGTCCAGGAGGTGTCCGCGTTCTCCACCCGCAGCTTCTGGTCGCGGCAGATGAAGTGCAGGTGGTCGTTGCCGAGCATCGCGCCGGGCAGCAGGTGGGCCTCGGTGAGGATCTGGAAGCCGTTGCAGATGCCGAGGACCGGCATCCCCGACTTCGCCTGCTCGATCAGCGGCTCCATCACCGGCGAGAAGCGCGCGATGGCGCCGGCCCGCAGATAGTCGCCGTAGGAGAAGCCGCCGCACAGCACCACGGCGTCGACCTGCTTGAGGTCCTTGTCCTTGTGCCAGAGCGCGACGGGCTCGGCGCCGGCGAGCCGGATCGCACGCTGTGTGTCCCGGTCGTCGAGGCTGCCGGGAAAGGTGACGACTCCAATACGAGCGGTCACTTCTCTTCCTCCACCTTCACGGTGAAGTCCTCGATCACGGTGTTGGCGAGGAAGGATTCCGCCAGTTCGTGGATGCGGGCGAGTGCGGCGTCGTCCACCGGTCCGTCCACTTCGAGTTCGAAACGCTTTCCCTGACGTACGTCGGAGACACCGTCGAAACCGAGACGCGGCAGTGCACGCTGCACCGCCTGGCCCTGGGGGTCGAGGATCTCCGGCTTGAGCATGACGTCGACTACGACGCGTGCCACTGGCACTCCCGGTGTGTGGTGCTGAGCAGGTCCCTTCAGACTACCCGTACGAAATTTCTACTCGCGTAGATTCGTAGAATCCTACGTGAGCCCGATCACGATCCCGCATCGGCGCGAGGCCCGCCGGGAAAAATCCTGGGAAAACCGCAGAAGACCGATGACGCCTCTTTGCCGCTGGACACGCGCAGGGATTTAGCCGGGCTTCACAATGCAATGCCGGGCCCTGTACAAAGGAAAACGCATTAGCCGATACTTTGCCCAATAACAGCCGGACAGTCGACATCTCTCCGCGTACTTCACCGCGTCCGTGCACGTCATGGCGCGTGATCGCGGAGGTGTCGCACGAAGGGACCGATATTCGTGGCGCAGCGTGTCGTGGTCACTCTCTCCGACGACATCGACGGCTCGGAAGCGGCGGAGACGATCGCCTTCGGGCTGGACGGCAAGTCGTACGAGATCGACCTCAATCCAGCCAATGCCAAGAAACTGCGTAAGGCGCTCGCCCCCTACGTCGAGGCCGGCCGCAAGCGGGCGCGGTCCGGCAAGGCGTACACGCACACGGCACTGACCCCCGACCCGGCCGCCGTCCGCGCCTGGGCCCGGTCCAACAAGCTGGACGTGCCGCCGCGCGGCCGGATCCCCAAGAAGGTCTACGACGCGTTCGCCGAGGCGCACTGAGCCGGGCCGCCGGGGTCCGGCTCCTCGTCCCGGCGCCCCTCTTTCGAGGGACCCGGGCGGCGCGGGGCTGACGAGGGCCCGTCAGCGGGCCCCGGGGGCAGCCGACTTGCGCTGCCCCCCTGCTGATCAGCTAGAGTCTGGAACACGCCGAGGGGCAAGGCCGAAAAGCCGCAGCCCACGAGGTCGTGCGGGTGTAGTTCAGTAGTAGAACATCCCCCTTCCAGGGGGAAGGCGCAGTGTGCAATTCCTGTCACCCGCTCCGCATCGCTTACCTACCACTCTTGTGGATCAGGTAAGGTGGTGCTCGCGCCGATCGGTGAGAGCCGGTCGGAGGCAATGCGAACGTAGCTCAGTTGGTAGAGCGCAACCTTGCCAAGGTTGAGGTCGCGAGTTCGAACCTCGTCGTTCGCTCCACAGAGAAGGCCCCGGTCGATGACCGGGGCTTTTTGCTGTGCGGTGGGGCCGGAACCGGGCGGGCCGGTGCCGCCGCCGGCACGTCCCCCGGTGCACTCCCCTGGCGCGCCGACTGGTGCGTCCCGGGCACCGAAAAGGTTGGGTATAGTAGGTGTCGCGCCACGGCGCAGCAGTGCGAACGTAGCTCAGTTGGTAGAGCGCAACCTTGCCAAGGTTGAGGTCGCGAGTTCGAACCTCGTCGTTCGCTCCACAGAAGAAGCCCCCGGCCTCGGCCGGGGGCTTCTTCGTGTGTTCAGGACCAGCTCGTACCGGTCAGCCGCTCGAAGGCCTCGATGTACTTGGCGCGGGTCGCGTCCACCACGTGCGCGGGCGGCGCGGGCGGCGGCTGCTCGCTCCCGCGGTCCCAGCCGGACTCCGGCGAGGTCAGCCAGTCGCGGACGAACTGCTTGTCGTACGACGGCTGGGCGCGGCCCGGCTCCCACTCCTCGGCCGGCCAGAAGCGCGAGGAGTCGGGGGTGAGCACCTCGTCGGCGAGGACGAGCGTCTCCCCCTCGAAGCCGAACTCGAACTTGGTGTCCGCCAGGATGATGCCGCGGTCACGGGCGATGTCGCGGGCGCGGCCGTAGACGGCGAGCGTCGTCTGGCGGAGCTGGGCCGCGGTCTCGGCGCCGACCTGACGGGCGACCTCCTCGTAGGACACGTTCTCGTCGTGCTCGCCGACCGCCGCCTTGGTGGCCGGGGTGAAGATCGGGGCGGGAAGCTCCGAGCCGTCGACGAGGCCCTCGGGGAGAGCGAGGCCGCAGACGGTGCGCGACTCGTTGTACTCGACGAGGCCCGAGCCGGTCAGGTAGCCGCGCGCGACGCACTCGACCGGGACCATCTCCAGGGACTTGCAGACGAGGGTGCGGCCCGCCCAGTCGGCGGGAGCGCCCGGCGGCAGCTCGGTGCTCAGGACGTGGTTGGGGGCCAGCTCGGCGA
Organism: Streptomyces sp. NPDC043867; assembly: GCF_056435845.1. Classification (NCBI taxonomy): domain Bacteria; kingdom Bacillati; phylum Actinomycetota; class Actinomycetes; order Kitasatosporales; family Streptomycetaceae; genus Streptomyces; species Streptomyces sp. NPDC043867. The sequence continues at coordinate 5,452 of NZ_JBWKDS010000047.1, forward strand.
GCTGGTCGAACCACCACAGTGACAGCTGGGTGAGGACGCGGCCCTTGTCGGGAATCTCGGTCGGCAGCACCCAGTCGTAGGCGGAGATGCGGTCGCTGGCGACCATCACGAGGTCGCCCGCCTCGTTCTGGTACAGGTCGCGCACCTTGCCGGTGTGCAGGTGCACCAGGCCCGGCACCTGCAGGGGCTCGGGCTTGTCGACGAATCCGGACACGGTTCCTCCCCGTGGTTGATGAAAAGGGGCGCCCGCGAGGCCCGAAGAGGCTGGCGGTGGGCGACGGGTGGGCCCAGGTGGGTCGATTCTCCCGTATGCGGGGGGCGGCTCCGGTCACCGGGTGTGCGGGGCAGCCTCGGGGGCGGTGCGTGCGCGGGTGCCGGTGCGGGCCCGGTCGGGGCTGGGGGCGGAGGTGCCGCGGTGAGCGGGCGGAGGTGCGGGGCGGCGGAGTCAGTCCCGTTTGCAGATGCGGTCCAGGAGGTTCGCCGTGGCGCGCTGGACACGGGTGTCGACGTGGCCCGGACGGTCCAGGGCCGGCGACCAGGCGAACGTTCCGGACGCGAAGACCAGGGCTCCCGACTCGGCACGGTAGACGGACGTCTCCTGGTGACGGGTGACACCCTCGCTGTCCGCGTACGGGGAGTGTGCCAGCAGGATCCGGCCCTGGTGCTCGGGCAGCGGGGTGCGCGGAAAGTAACGGTCGGCCTCGCCGGCGACCAGACCGGGGAGTTCGTCCCCCTCGTGCGCGCCGGTCGCCTCCCACAGCCAGTGGTCGGCGTTGCGGACGACGAGCGGGTGGGGCTCCGGGACCCGTCCCGCGTACTGGATGCCGATCAGTTGCTGCTCCGGGCGGTCGATCTCGCGCCAGAGCGCCGCCTTTCCCGGCCCCTTGCGCTTGCGGCAGGTCAGCAGGCGGTCCGGGACACCGGACGGGGACGGCCCCAACTCCACCTGCCAGTACATGGTGTTGGCGGAAAGGAAGACGAGCGACGTGCCGTGGTCGCGGGCGCGCTCCACGGTGCGGCGCATCGCGGTCGACCAGTACTCGTCATGGCCGGGGAAGACCAGGCCCCGGTAGCGGGTGGGATCGACCCGGCCGGCGTGCAGATCGCGGGCGTCGGCGTACGCGAGGTCGTAGCCGTAACGCTCGGCCCAGCGGATGAAGTCGTAGGCGTGGCCCACGTGGAGGGGCAGGCCGGCGCCTGCGTACGGGCGGTCGAAGGAGATCGTCGTCGCGGCGTCGGCCTCTCCGAGGAGCCGGCCGTCCTCGTCCCACGCGTGGTACAGGCTGGCGCCCGTGCGGCCGTCCTCCGGGTACAGGTTGTACGCCTGCCACGTGATGTCGGGGAGCAGGAGCAGCAGATCGGCGGGGTGGTCGTCGCGGACCGTGAAGGGGACGTGGGAGCGGTAGCCGTCGGCCGTGGTGAGTACGGCGACGTACGCGCCGACCGACCAGTGGCTCGGGATCTGCAACCGCCAGGACAGCCACCAGTGGTGGCACGACACCGTGCGGTCGGCGGTGAGCGGGGGCGGCTGGACGATGCCGGAGAGGCGCGGGCTGGTGGTGATCTTCGAGGCGCCGTCTCCGCCGTAGTGGCCGATGCGGTAGATGTCGACGCTGAATTCCTGCGGCGGGTCGACGGTGATGTGGAAGTCGAGGGACTCGCCCGGGGTCGCCGCGCCGGTGGACGTGAAGCCCTTGATCTGGCGGTGGACGTCGTCGGCGGAGCGGGGACCGCCGGGGGCGGGGCGGGAGCGGGGACCCGAAGGGGCACGGCGGGGGCGGGGGACGGCCGCGGCGGGGCCCCCGGGGGGTGCGGGGTCGAGGGGGAGTTCGTCCGCGGGGTCGATGTACCAGGGGACGACCTGGCCGGTGTCGCCGAAGTACTGCTCGTCGCCGCGGAGCCAGGGGACGGGGCCCTGGCCGAAGGGATCCGTCACGGCGTGTGCCAGGGCTCCCGACTCCCAGCGGCGGATCTGTTCCGACCCCATGTCCGCTCCCCTCCTCAGTGCCCCCGTACGTTGCGGTTCCTGCCGTGCGCGCGATCGGTCTCCAGCACATCACATAACGCACGTACTCCGTCACCGTTCGTCGCGAATTGGCGTTAACGGAGCGGCGCGTTCCGTGGCCTCGGTGGGTGGGGCGCCTTGGCCCGGTGCGTCCGTGCGCGGTCAGACCAGGCGGACTGGTTTCTCGGGGCGGACGCCTGTCCGGTGGAGCCAGGTTCTGAGCGGGGCCGGGTCGCCGGACTCGATCAGGGCGAGGACCCGGGGGCCCAGGTCGGCGGCGCGTTCGCCGTCGACCAGGAGGGCCGGGCCGTCGAGCCAGTCGAGGCCCGGCACCGCGCCGGCCGTGTCCATCGCGGCGCAGCACACCATCGCGGTCACGTGATCGGCCAGCAGCTCGCGGCCCGTACGCGGCGGCTGAAGCGGGAAGAGGGGAAGCATCCCGTCCGCCCACAGCGCGCTGTCGGGGCCGCCCTGCTCCACGCCGGAGGCGGGGACGGGCCCCACCGCCGCCTCCTCACGTGCGATCTCCGCACTGAGCGCGGCCACCAGCGCGGCCGTCCGCTCGTTGCCCAGGGGGTCCTCGTCCTCGTCGCCGATGTCACCGGCGTCACCGGCGTCCTCGTCCGGAGGTGCCGCCACGGCGGGCGAGTCCGCCGGGACCGTCGTCATGTGGTCCATCACCCGGGACAGCGTGGGACCGGGGTCGGGTGCGGCCGGGCCCCGCGCGGGGCGGACGCCCTGGGCGTCGAGGACGCGGTGGAGGCGGGCCGCGTCGGTCCGCCAGGTGCGGTCGACGACCTCCTCCGGATACTCCTGCCAGTTCACCGGTGCCCAGTCCGGCCCTCGCTCGGCGGGACCGCCGTGGAAGAGGCGGGCGGCGAGGAGGGAGGCCGCCTCGTCGACCGTGCCGGGCTCCTCGAGGAGGTCGCAGGCGGGGCGCTCGCCGAGCCGGGAGGTGAAGCCCTCCGCGAGGCGGTCGCGGCGCGAGAGTTCGGTGAGGGCCGCCACGACGCCCGCGTCGAGCCGGGAGGGCCAGCGGCCCATGCGCCAGGCGGGCACGGCGACCCGGGTCAGCAGGCGGTCCCAGCCCGCGTACGCCAGCCCCACCTGTTCCTGGGCGACGATCCGCAGGCCGTAGTCCACGGCCTGGGCGCGCTCGGCGGCGGCTGCCGCCACCCCCCGCTCCATCTCGGCCGCGTGACCGCGGCAGCTGCGCAGGAGCAGGCGGGTCACCCAGCCGGCGACGCCGAGCGCCGTACGCACCAGGGGGCCGCGGGCCGGCGCGGAGGTCTCGGCCACGGCCGCGTCCAGCCCTCGTACGAAACGGCGGGCCGCGGCTATGTCCGGGTGGGCCGAGGGCCCCGTGCCCGCGACGACCGGGGCGAGGACCGCACGCAGCTCCCCCACCCGCATCCACCACAGGAAGGGCGAGCCGATGACGAGGACGGGTGTCGCGGTGCTCCGCCGGTGCCCGTGTCTCCGGGCCCTGAGTGCCGCGAGGCGGCTGCCGCGCCGCACGGGGCGGCTCTGGGCCGGGTGGGTGCGGTCCTCCAGCCAGCTGTCGCAGTCCGGGGTGAGCGCTATCGCGGAGGGGACCGGGACGTCGAGCCGGTCGGCCAGGTCGCGCACCATCCGGTACAGGTCGGGCGCCGAGGTCTCGACGATCGGGACCGTGGGGCTGACCGCCGGGCGGGCCCGGGAGACGACCAGCGCGATGGCCACGGCCGCCAGCAGGACCACCACGGCGAGAACCGAGACGACCCAGCGGGCGGTACCCCAGAATCCGCCGACGAGATGGCCGGTGGGGCCGCCGACGAGCAGCACGACGGCGACGGCCGCGGGCAGCAGGGCGACGGCCAGCGCCCTGCTGCGTATGCGCAGCACGGCGAGAGCCCGGGAGCGCGCTGCTTGCACGCCCACCTCCACACCCATACCGGTCACGACCGGATGACACCCCCTACCGTCTCGCCCGTAGCCGGCCGTGACAGTGGCTGTCACGGCCGGCTACGGGGCATGCCCTGGCGTTGCTCATCCCCCCACTGTGGCACCCGCCGCTGACATCGCAATGCCGGTGGGCCAAGTGCCGGAACGCTTGCGCCGCACCCTAGTTGGGGCTCCGGCCCCCGTCAGCCGGATGGGGCATCGGTCACTCGATGGAATGGCTTTGGGGAGAGGTGGATGACGGTCGGCAATGATCAGGCCCCGGATTCCTGAGGAATCCGGGGCCTGATTGCTACAGCTGTTCGTGGCGGCGAGTGGCTGGTTCTCGTCCTTCCACGGCCGGCTGGGGCTACGCCTCCGCCGCTGCCTTCGCCGCGATGTCCGTGCGGTGCAGGGAACCGTCGAGGCGGATCCGGGAGACCGCCGCGTACGCGCGGTCGCGGGCCTCGGTGAGATCGCCGCCCACCGCCGTCACCGACAGCACGCGGCCGCCGGCGCTCACCACGGCGTCGCCCTCGCGCTTCGTACCGGCGTGCAGGACGTACGCGTTCGGAGCGTCCTGGGCCGCGACCTCGTCGAGGCCCAGGACGGGGTCGCCGGTGCGCGGGGTGCCGGGGTAGTTGTGCGAGGCCACGACCACCGTGACGGCCGCGTCGTCGCTCCAGCGCAGGGGCGGGAGGAAGCCCAGGTTCCCGGTGGCCGCGGCGAGCAGCAGGCCCGCGAGCGGGGTCCGCAGGCGGGCGAGGACCACCTGGGTCTCCGGGTCGCCGAAGCGGGCGTTGAACTCGATGACCCGGACGCCGCGCCTGGTGATCGCGAGTCCCGCGTAGAGGAGACCGGAGAACGGGGTGCCGCGGCGGCGCAGCTCGTCGACGGTCGGCTGGAGGACGGTCTCCATGACCTCGTCGACCAGCTTCGGGTCCGCCCACGGCAGGGGCGAGTACGCACCCATGCCGCCGGTGTTCGGACCCTTGTCGTCGTCGAGGGCGCGCTTGAAGTCCTGGGCCGGCTGGAGCGGGACGACGGTCTCGCCGTCGGTGACCGCGAAGAGGGAGACCTCCGGGCCGTCGAGGAACTCCTCGATGACGACGCGGTCGCAGGCGTTCGCGTGCGCCCGGGCGGCCTCGATGTCGTCGGTGACGACGACGCCCTTGCCCGCGGCGAGGCCGTCGTCCTTCACGACGTACGGGGCTCCGAAGGCGTCGAGCGCCTCCTCGACCTCGTCGGGCGTCGTGCAGACGTACGAGCGTGCCGTCGGGACGTCCGCGACCGCCATGACGTCCTTGGCGAAGGCCTTGGAGCCCTCCAGCTGCGCCGCCTCCCTGGAGGGGCCGAAGCAGGGGATGCCCGCCTCGCGCACGGCGTCGGCGACCCCCGCGACGAGCGGGGCCTCGGGGCCCACGATCACCAGCTCGGCGCCGAGCCGCGTGGCCAGCCCGGCCACGGCGGCGCCGTCGAGGGCGTCGACCGGGTGCAGCTCGGCCACCTCCGCGATGCCCGCGTTCCCGGGGGCGCAGTGCAGGGTGGTGACGTCGGGGTCGGAGGACAGGGAGTGGCACAGGGCGTGTTCGCGGGCGCCGCTACCGATGACAAGGACCTTCACGGGGGTCAGCCTAGCCGTCCCGGGCGGGTGACCTTGTAGAGGCTTCCGAGGGGTGGGCCCGGCGGCGTTGGTGGGATCCTCCGAGGCGCGGGTGCGGGCGCCGTTCCGGGCGGGGGGCCGGGGGGAGTCCCCGGGCCCGTTCCACGGAGGCAGCCGGCCCCTGCGGCGGGCGGTGGCCCCGAGAGCCTGTGCGGCGGGCGGTGGCCCGAGGGCCTGTGCGGCGGACACGGGGAGTCCCCGCGCCCGTTCCGCGGAGACAGCCGGCCCCTGCGGCGGGTGGTGGCCCCGAGAGCCTGTGCGGCGGGCGGTGGCCCGAGGGCCTGTGCGGCGGACATGGGGAGTCCCCGGGCCCGTTCCGCGGAGGCAGCCGGCCCCTGCGCCAGGCGGTGGCCTGAGGGCCTGTGCGGCGGACGCGGGGAGTCCCCGGGCCCGTTCCACGGAGGCAGCCGGCCCCTGCGCCAGGCGGTGGCCCGAGGGCCTGTGCCGCGGACGCGGGGAGTCCCCGGCCCGTTCCACGGAGGCAGCCGGCCCCTGCGGCGGGCGGTGGCCCGAGAGCCTGTGCGGCGGGTACTGGCCGACAGCCTGTGCGGCCTACGGTCCCGGGTGGCCTGTGCGGCGGGCGGTCGCGGGCGGCCTGTGCGGCTGACCGTGGCCGGCGGCTTGTGCGGCTGACCGTGGCCGGCGGCTTGTGCGGCTGACCGTGGCCGGCGGCTTGTGCGGCTGACCGTGGCCGGCGGCTTGTGCGGCTGGCGGCGGGTGGTGGCCTGCGGCCTGTGCGGCATACAGGCCCTTGCGGCGGGCGGCGGGCGGTGGCCGGCGACCTGTGCGGCGGGCCGTGGCCGACGGCCCCTGCGGCGGGCGGCCGACAACCCTTGCGGCGGGCGGCCGACGGCCTGTACGGCGTACGGCGCCTGCGGATTCCGCTTCCCCGGCGGGGTCACTCGTGTGAGAACTCCTCGACCACCGTCGCGCCCAGCTCGCGGACGATGAGGTCGTGCCCCGAGAGGGCGGACTCGTCCAGGTCGGGGTCGTCGTCCTCCGGGGTGTCGTCCTCCGGGGAGACCGGGGGCGGCGGCTCCGGGGCGGACGGGGCGGGTCTCGGGGCGGACGCGGCCCGGGCGGGACCCGCGGAGGCGGAGTCCTGGTGCGGGGCGGGACGGGCCGCGGGGGCCGGCTGCTGCGGGGCGGGGCGCGGGGCGGCAGGACCGCCGCCGTACCCGCCGCCGAAACCGGGGCCCGGGGCGAGCGGCGGCGCCGAACCGCCCGACGGGTCGACGATCGCGTCGATCTTCCACTGCACGTTGAACTGCTCGGCCAGCGCCTGCCGCAGGACGTCCTCGCTGCCGCTGCTCGCGAAGTTGTCCCGGGCGCCCGCGTTGACGAAGCCGATCTGGAGGGTCGTGCCGTCGAAGCCGGTCACCTGCGCGTTCTGGCTGAGCAGGATCCAGGTGAAGCGGCGCCGGTTCTTCACCGCCTCCAGGATGTTCGGCCACAGGGCGCGCGGGTCGGGGCCGCCGGTCACCGGAGGGGGGGCGGGCGCCGCGGGCGCCGGAGCGGGGGCTGACTGGGCCGACGGCTGCGCGGGCGTCGCCGGCGGGGACGCGGGCGCGGGGGTCGCGGGGGCCTGGCCGCTGCCCGCGGGCGCCGCCGTCGGCCAGCCGCCGGGGCGCCGGCCGCCGCCGACGGCGGTCGCGGTCGGCCAGGCGCCGGGCGCGGGGCCGGCGGCGGGCTGGGAGGGCGCGGCCGGGGACGGCTGCGGGGCCGCCGGAGCGGGAGCGGGCGGAGGTGCGGGGTCCGCCTGGGCCGGCGCCGGGGCGGGTACGGGCGCCGCCGGGGCCGGGGGCCGTACCGGTGCGCCGGAGTCCGCCGTGGGTCCGCCGGCCCCGGAAGCCGCGCCGGCCGACCGCACCGCGGCCCGGACCGCCGCTGCCCCGCCGCCGGGCGGCACGGCGGCGCCGACCGGTGCCGGAGGAGACCCGGCTCCCTGCGGAAGCGGCGCGCCAGTGCCGTGCGCGTCCGGGCCGGGTGCCGGCACGTAGCCCATGGCGGGTCCCGCGCCCGCGGCGCCCCCGCTCGCGTTCACGCCGCGTTCGATCCGGTCGAGCCGGGCCATGACGGACCGCTCGTCCCGGTAGGCGGCGGGAAGCAGTACGCGCGCGCAGATGAGCTCGAGCTGGAGCCGCGGCGAGGTGGCGCCGCGCATCTCCGTCAGTCCTTCGTTGACCAGGTCGGCGGCGCGGCTCAGCTCCGCGGCGCCGAAGACACCGGCCTGGGCCTGCATCCGCTCCACGACGTCGGCGGGGGCGTCGATGAGTCCCTTCTCCGCGGCGTCCGGCACGGCCGCCAGGATCACGAGGTCCCGCAGCCGCTCCAGCAGGTCGGCGACGAACCGGCGGGGGTCGTTGCCCCCCTCGATGACGCGGTCGACGATCTCGAAGGCCGCGGCCCCGTCACCGGAGGCGAAGGCCTCGACCACGGAGTCCAGCAGCGAGCCGTCCGTGTAGCCGAGGAGCGAGGTCGCCATGGCGTATGTCACACCGGCGTCGCCCGCTCCCGCGAGCAGCTGGTCCATGACGGACATGGAGTCACGCACGGAACCGGCGCCGGCCCGCACGACCAGCGGCAGCACTCCGTCCTCCACGGGGATGCCCTCGCTGCCGCAGACCTCGCCCAGATACGTCCGCAGCGTGCCGGGCGGCACCAGCCGGAAGGGGTAGTGATGCGTCCGCGACCGGATCGTCCCGATGACCTTCTCGGGCTCGGTCGTGGCGAAGATGAACTTGAGGTGCTCCGGGGGCTCCTCAACGACCTTCAGCAACGCGTTGAAGCCGGCCGGCGTGACCATGTGGGCCTCGTCGATGATGTAGATCTTGTACCGGCTGCTCGCGGGGCCGAAGAAGGCCTTCTCGCGCAGGTCACGGGCGTCGTCGACGCCTCCGTGGGACGCGGCGTCGATCTCGATGACGTCGATGGAACCCGGCCCGTTCCTGGCCAGGTCGCGGCAGGACTGGCACTCGCCGCACGGCGTCGGCGTGGGGCCCTGCTCGCAGTTCAGGCAGCGGGCGAGGATGCGCGCGCTCGTGGTCTTCCCGCACCCGCGCGGACCGCTGAACAGGTACGCGTGATTGACCCGGTTGTTCCGCAGCGCCTGCTGCAACGGGTCGGTGACATGCTCCTGCCCGATGACCTCGGCGAACGACTCCGGGCGATAGCGGCGGTACAGCGCGAGAGACGACACACCTACGAGGTTATAGGCGCCCACCGACAACGAGGACCGCCCGGGAAGCCGCCTCGCTCCGGACCCGCCCGCCCCTCGGCACCGCCCGGGCCGGCACCCCGGCCGACAGCCGGACCAGCGTCCATACCGACGGCCGGACCGAACCCCCCGGGAACGCAGACGCCCCCCACGCACCCGCCAGAGCCGACCTACCCTTGCTGCCTTCCGGCCCTGGGGGAGTTCAGTCAGATAGCGCCACGTGAGGGGCTCCGCACAGGTTACCTGATCCTGGCGGGGAGAACGAGTTCGCGAGCACTCCTCAACGTCTTGTATTGTTTGCCGCGGAGGATTCGCCTAGAGGCCTAGGGCGCACGCTTGGAAAGCGTGTTGGGGGCAACCCCTCACGAGTTCGAATCTCGTATCCTCCGCCAGTGCCTCACCGGGCACTAACGTCGAAGGGCCCCGCTGCTTGCAGCGGGGCCCTTCGACGTTAGTGGCTGCAGTTGGCACAGGAGACCCGCTGAGGTACCGATGGCTCGTCACACGCTGGCCCACCGGCTCCTTCACGGTCAGCGCACGTCATGACTGCCTTCACCCAGAGCCAGCCGATAACGGAGCGCGCCACGGCTCGGATCGCCCGCCGGTCCACACTCCCCCTTCCGGCGTTGTAGGCAGCGGTGTATCCGGCAGGACCGCAGCCGCCAGACTTTCAGCGGCAGGAGGGCGATCGCCCTCCGACGGGGCGGGCGGCCTGCTGAACATGGCTCTCCGCCGTCTCGCCGCCCCGGGCCAGCCCTTCCATCTGATCGTCGCAGGAGGGGCACCGGCGGGCACACCTGCCCAGCGCTCACCGACATCCGCACCACGAGCGCCCGGCTCCGCCGCCTCTCGCCGCCAAGTTTGCTGTCGACCCCTAAGCATCCACGAGCGGAGGCTCCGCCTGGGGCTGGCCAACCGAGCCCTGGCGCGGGCCACCACCCGTGTCGCCGGCTCCTACGAGTCGACGCTTTCGCTCCTGCCTGACTCCGCACGCAGCTCGGCGGTCGTCACGGGCAACCCCGTCACCGGCGGTGCCCAGGGCTCGATCAAGACAACACCGTGATCCACGCGGTCCTGCCCTGATTGCTCACCCAGGCCAACGTCATCCACCAGTGCGGTGCCACCTCCATTGAGGACTCGCGCCAGCACGCGACCCAACTCCCGGTCGAGGTCCGGCCCCGCTTCCTGGTCACGGACTTCGTCGGCCCGGAACTTCCAGACGTCCTTGCCCTCGCCGGCGTCGTCATCTCCCGCAGCGGCACCGGCACCATGGCCGAGCTCACCGCCCTCGGCAAGCCGTCCGTCCTGATCCCCTTAGTAACGTCGGCGGGCTACGAGCAAAACACCGCGCCCTCCACCTCCAGCAGGCAGGCGCGGCGGTCGCCCTGGTGGAGGGCGCGGTGACCCCGGACAACCTTCGCGCGGTGGTCGGCTCGCTCCTCACTTCAACCGAGCCGCGCAAGCACCTGGCGCAGCACTTTGTCATTGGGGCCGGACGGGTACCGCCGACCGGCTCGCTGAGGTGTTGCTGAGCGCGGGCGTCCGACGGAGACACATACGAAGTGACTGTGCGCTGTGCACTCAGTTCTTTTCGCTCGGTGACGAAGAAGGGATCGGGGTGGTTGATGACCAGAAATCCGATCGGACGTCGGGGTCCGGGATCGATCCACCCGCGTAATTGGGGCCGACCGTCTCGGCTGTCGGCGGCGACACCGAGGACTTGGTGACACACGGTGTAGCCACCTCGAAGAAGGCTTGGCCGTTGCCTCCGATGAGGAGACGCACACGGAACTGGTCGGGTGTCTCGAAGTACGTCGCAGGGCTCTTGATGCTTCGGTTCACACCAAGCTGTCGGTACCCCTCGGCCTTCCAATAGCGCTCCACCACCCCGAGGAAACTACCCTTGCGTTCCGGGGAGATGACGGTCATCACTGCGCGACGCCGAGACACATCACAGCTGCCCTCGGTGGATTCCCCGTGGGTCCAGTGGACGGCAGGCTTGATGGCAGCAAAAGTCCCATCCAAGATCTTGTCGGCGTGTTCCGCCGCTTCTTGCATGTTCATCTTCGGCTTCCCTTCAGTCGACTGCTCCGAAGTTCCGCATCCTGTCAAAAGTAGTATTCCTACCAGGAGCGTTACGCTGACGCCTCTCATCGCGGCTGCTCCAAGGCGATTTCGTCGGACTTCCCAACCACGATTTTGGCAATATTGTCGGCTGACATCTGATCCTTTGCGGGGGTGAAATAGTGCGAGTGTGCGTCAAACCCACCCTCGGCCACAGGAGGGCCATCGTCGACCAAGAAGCGAGTGGCCCCGAACTCCTTGTTCGCCGGATCGGTTCCGAACCAGATCTGACTAGGGTCCGTCTGCTGGTCCTGAGCCATATAGCCGGCAATGCCACCCACGACGGTACCGGCTGCACCACCAACGACTCCGCCTGCGGGGCCACCCATCCCCAATCCCAATACAAGACCTGCCGATCCGCCCCCAGCAGCGCCGGCTCCCATGCCACTGGCTTCATTGTGATTAGGGAGCTTGGTGACGATGTCGTTGTCTGCCGCGCCGACGAATACGTGATGCTTGCCGACGTTCAGGTCGTCGGCGGTCTCTGCACCAGTGCCCGGGCTACCGACGAGGACGATGTCGTCGGCTCCGGGGACCCCACCCTTCTCCTGAGCTGCCAGGCCGACGGTGAGGGAACCGTATGAGTGCCCGATGGCCGTGATATGCGGATCCTCGTTCTCGTTCGTCGCCGAGATTCCTGCCATGAAGCTGTTGTATGCCGGTGCTCCGGCTTCGGCATTTTCCCTGAACATGACGTCCGTGTTAGCGGCGAGGTCAGTGGGAGAGACCTGGGGCGCGTCGTAACCGAGCCAGACGATCGATGCGGTTGAGCTGTGAGGGTCGGCTTCCCTGGCACCAAGAGCAGTATCCTGGGCTCGTTTCATCGTGCCGCCGACGAACTCACCATCCAGCTTCGTTGAGAGCCCAGGGACATAAGCCGAGACGTTCTTCGCCGTGTCGGGATTCCCATAGGAAACGATCGCACGGCCGTTTCCTTCGTCTCCGACACCAAGGAGATACATCGGGGGCACACTTGGTTCCTGTAGTTTCTCCTGAATCCCCTTCAGCCCGTCCAACATCGTCTTCGACTCCTCGTCATCCTGCCCCGAGAGTTTGCCGATGAGGAGCTGGATGTTCTCCCGATTGGCCTCGTCCCGCACGGTCGCAGGGATGCCGTCCAGGTTCCCGATCACGTCCGGGTAGACCGCCAAATACTCCTCGCGCTGCTCCTGCGTGAGGCTGTCCCACCAGTCCTTGCGCGTGGCAGGGGACCTGTCGAGAGGGATGTCGTCCTTCAGGTATTCCGTTGCGGCCTCGCCCACGGCCTTGACGTCGGCGGCAGCGTCGGCCCAGGTCTTCGCGTCGACTTTCAGCCCGGGACCTGCTTTGAGCCTGCTTAGCGCCTGCCGGTAACGTTCGTCGACCTCCCGGGCCTCGCGCAGGGCGTGGGCGATGCGGTCGGCGATGTCCTGCGCCTTGGCTTGATTAGGGTTGGGGTTGATCAAGCCAGGCGTCCCGGGGCCGGTGCCGGGCGTGTACAGCCCCTTGTCGCTCGGTGGGTAGAGGCCGTTGTTGCCCGGCGTGAGCATGCCGTTGTTGCCCACTGCCGAGCCGCCGGGGATCTTCTCCCCGGTCATCTCGTTCTTACCGCCACCGGGGTACCCGATGCTCCCGTCCTTGTTCACCGTGTACGACAGAGCGATGGCGTCGTCCAGCGCGTCCTTCAGCCGCCGCTGAGGAGCTCCGAGTTCGGAGGCGAGACCGTTCACCGAGGAGCGGATCAGTCCGCACTCGGCCTGGATGTAGCGGAAGTTGCGGCTCAGTCGCTGAAGCCGCCGGACGGCCGCCGTCGCCGACTCGCTCTCTTGCGTCTTGGACAACTTGCCGGCCATCTCGGCATCCACGCGCTCGGCCGAGGCATCCGCGTAGTGCGACACCTCGGCCCATCCGTCGGCCGCCTCGTCCAGCTCCGACAGCTTCAGGTCCCGCAACTGCTGCCAGGTTAACGCCGAGGTCACTAGCGTCCGTCCCCTTCCGAGACGTGCACAGCGCGCGCCTTGGCAGCAGCAGCACTGTCGTACTCACCCATGTCCTTGGCGACGGCGCGCAGCTTGGGCTGCAGCGACTCGCACTCGTCCCGTACCGCCTCCAGCCGCTTCTCCCAGGAGGTGAGTACCGTCTTCAACGCACCCAGGCTCGCCAGGCCCTCAGCCCCCGTCGACACGCCCGCATGGCCGGACTGCAGACTCTTCCTCGTGGACTCGGTGCTGATCCTCAGATCGTCCGCTGTGCCTGCCGCGTGGGTCCACGGCTCGTTCGAGTGCCGCAAGGTGCCCCAGCCGTCATCCGATCCGGGCTTCGACGCCCCCGTGGGAGCGCTGCCGCCCTGGTCAGCCGGCAACTGGTTGAGCTGCATCTGAGTGGGGTGGCGCTCGGCCGCCGCGGCCTTGATCTGTTCCCACTCGTCCCACGCCACCAGCGATCCCTCCCCGTTGTATGACTCCACAGCGCTGCCTGAGCCTGCTGTTGCGGACGTTATCTCGTGGTCGCAACGCAATGTATCCGTGCGATCTGCCAGAGCGACTGAGTACTCCTACTCATGCCTACGGACCTGTCCTGCTGTCACAGCGACCACAACGGGGTGACATTGCGACACCGCCCCGGTTCAGGGGACAGCCGAACCACCGTCACGCATCGGACATTCACAGAACGACCTCTGCGCACGTCGACAGCCCGCTCTCGTCGACTGCCGCCCCCGCGACAGTTGGGGCATGGCAGCAGTGGAGTGGCCAGACGCGCGCCGGAGTCGGCCTTCAGCCAACTTCACGCCGTGGTGACGCCAGGACTCCGCGAAGATACGGGACCGCAGCTATCTCGCGAGAGTTGCTTCCGTCACCGACGACGACGTCATTGGCACTTCCAGTGAGCGACTGCTCCGTGACCTTCACGAGCAATCAGTTCGGCAAGTACGTCACGTGCCGGAACACCGGCACCGTCACTCTGGTCATCGTCGACACGGCCGACGCGCCGGCCAAGCACACCTGGTCGGTGTCGCCTCCTGTGGCAGCCAGATGCTGACCCGCGTCGGGTGAACCGTCGTACCGGAACCCACGTTGTGGTCCATCGAAGGAGCCTTTGATGCCGGGGCACACAACCTGGTGCAACGCACCCGGCCGAGCCGAGGACTCCGGAGGCGGGAGCCCTCACGGTTTCCGTCTGCGCCGGAACCGCGACCGCGACACCCGGCCCGTCCAACCACCGATTCTTTCAGGGGCGTGATGACGCAGAACTCAAGGCGGCTGTCCGGCATGTGCCGGGCAACCGCGGTGACCGCCGTGGCAGGAGCGAGCCTCTTCTCGCTCGCGGCGCCGACCCAGGCCGCCACCGACGGCCCGAACTACGTGGCCATGGGCGATTCATACGCCTCGGGAGCCGGCCTCCGGGACGTGAAGGACGCCGAGTGCGACCGCACCACGGGCAGCTACCCCTCCATCGTCGCTGGTTCGTCCGCGGGTGAGAACCGGGCGTTCAAGGACGTCACGTGCAGCGGCGCCACGACGCGCAGCATCTGGAACGCCCAGGGGTCCAAGCCGCCGCAGATCAACGCGCTGACGCCGGATACCAAGCTGGTCACCCTGACCATCGGAGGCAACGACGTCGGCTTCACCAGCGTGCTCACCACCTGTGCGCTGGTGAAGTCCTCGGATCCGAACGGCAGTCCGTGCAAGAAGTACTTCACCACCGGCAAGGACGTGCTCGGTGAGCGCATCAACACGATGGAGGGCCGCGTCCGCGATGTGATCACCGACATCAGGCGGCGCAGCCCGGACGCGAAGATCGTCGTGGTCGGATACCCGGCCCTCTTCCCCGACAGCGGCGTGGGCTGCGCCGAAGTTCCGTTCGCCCAGCAGGACTTCGCCTTCCTGCGGGACACGACACTGAAGCTCAACCGAGCTCTGGCCCGTAGGGCCGCCGGCGGTGGCACCGGCGTCTCCTACGCGGACACCTACAAGGCCACCATCGGGTACGACATGTGCCAGCCTCGCCAGCGCCGCTACATCGAGTCCCTGACTCCGGGCGCGGGCTCCATGGCGGCCCATCCCAACACGTACGGCCAGTTGTTGATGGCGGTCGCGACCTTGGACCAGATCCTCAAGCCGTAGGCAGTACGGGGACAAGGGGCGGCCCGTGCCGTTCGGCGCGGGCCGCCCTGGCGTTCCGCTCAGCCCTGGCGCAGAACGTCCGCGTCCGCAATTCCGCCGCGGTCACGGCGGCGGCCAAGGTCAGCACGGCGCCCATCACGGCGATCAGCCACCGCCTCCGGCGCCGGCGCCGTCGCCGTCGCCGTCGCCGCCGGAAGGGTCCTCGGGGGCCCTGGGTGCGGCGGAGTGGTTCATCTGGTGTCCGTTCCGGTTCGGTGTCCGTAGTGGGATCTGGTGGGTAGCCGCTGGTCCATGGCTGAGATTCTGGTGGGGGCGTGTTCGTGGACGGATCGGGCCCTGGTGGCCAGTGGCTGGTATCCCTCGGGGTGGCGGGACGCGGAGGGGCGGCTGCGGCATTACGCCGGGCAGTTCCCCGTCGTGGAGGTCGACTCCAGTTATTACGCGTTGCCCAGTGAGCGGAACAGTCTGCTGTGGAGCGAGCGGACGCCGGACGGGTTCGTGTTCGACGTGAAGGCGTTCTCGCTGCTCACCGGGCATCCGACGCGGGAGGGCGCGCTCCCCGTCGACCTGCGGGGGCGGATCGGGCGAGGCGTGCCGGACGCCGGGGTGCTCGACGAGGTGTGGGCACGGTTCGCGTCCGCGCTCGAACCCTTGCGGCGTACGGACCGGCTGGGGACCGTGCTGTTCCAGTTCCCGCCGTGGTTCGCGCCCGGGGCACGGTCGGCGGCGTTTCTCCGGGAGTGCGCGGCGCGTACGGCCGGGTGGCCCCTCGCCGTGGAGTTCCGGCATCCCGGGTGGTGGCAGGAGGGGCTGTACTCCAGGACCGCCGACCTGCTCACGGGGCTCGGGATGAGTGCCGTCGCCGTGGACATGGTGCAGACGCTGCGCACCTCCGTCCCGCCCGTCACGCCGGTCACCTCGTCCGAGCTGGCCGTCGTCCGCTTGCACGGGCGGAACGAGGCGTGGGGAACCGGCAGCAAGGAGGACCGCTTCCGCCACGAGTACACCGACGCTGAGCTCGCCGAGTGGGCGCCCCGGGTGGTTCGTATGGCCGAGCACGCCAAGCGCGTCCACGTGCTGTTCAACAACTGCTGTGCCGACGCCGCCGTCCGTGCCGCGGAGGCCATGCGGCAGCTGCTCGTCGTGGAGGGGCTCACCGTGCGGTGAGTGGGTGTGTGGTGAACCTGGGTCTCCTTGCTGCCCGGTTCATCACACACCGCTTGGTGGGCCTCGGCTCCGGCCGCTAGCCGATCCGCACGGTTTTCGACACCGTGACCTGGTCGATGTCCGTCGTGCGGACCGTCACCTTCATCGTCCAGGTGCCGGGGAGGGGGAGGTTGACACTGTCCGTGCCCCAATAGCCGCCCCGATTCGTGAGTTCGGCGTCCAGCGGGCCGATCTTCTGCTCGGTCAGCGTGAAACTGAGGCGCAGTTCGGGGACGGTGGCGATCCCTCCGTCGGGTCCGAAGACCACGGCCTGGACCGTGTTCTCACCCACTCGGCCCGGTCCCAGGTCGATCTGGACCTTGCCGTGGCCGCCCGGCGTACCGACGTCGAAGGGGATCAGGGTGCTGGTGTCGGCGGGCTGCCCCGCGGCCTCCGCGGCCGACGGCGTCGTCTCCGCCTCGGCCCGGCCCGGCTGGGTGCCGGTGAGCACCGTGGTGATCACCAGGACCACGATGCCCACGGTGACCTCCGCGAGGACGGAGCGGCGCAGGGCACGGCGGTGCGGCGCCTCGGCCGGGGCGAGACTCTGGCCGGCCACCGCGGCCGGACCGGCCGGGTCCGGGTCCGGGGTGGGGCCCGGGCCCGGATTCAGGTCCGGGTCCGGGGTGGGTCCCCGGTCGTCGGCCGGGTCGTCCGGGTCACGTGGCCCATCGTCGGAGTTCGGCTCGGTGTCCCCGTCGGAGTCGGCATCGGTACCGCCGGTGACAGTGCCCGGACCGCCGTCGCCATCGGGGGCGCCGTCGGCGTCAGCGCTGGCAGGGGCGGTCGCAGTGCCCGGGCCGCCGTCTCCGTCGGCGTCGCCGTGCGAGCGGGCTCCCACGGGCTCCGGTACGCGCGTCCGGACCACCTCCGCCCGGCGGCCCGCGGGCACCGCGTACTCGCCCGTCGCCGTCCCGCTCCCCGCCGTCACCAGGCGCCCCGTCCAGCGGCGCGACCAGGCCGCCGCCGCCAGCACCAGCAGAACCGCCGCCAGTTTGGCCGTCAGGATCCTGCCGTACGACGTGGTGGTGAGGGCGTCCCAGGAGCCGAGGCCGCGCCAGGACTGGTAGACGCCGGTGGCGACCAGGACGGACACCGCCGCGAAGGCCAGGCGGGAGAAGCGGGCCACGGCCGGTGCGGGGAGGGCTTCCGGGGACCGGTGGAGGGCGGTCAGCAGCGCGGCGAGCCCGCCCAGCCAGACCGACATCGCCAGCAGGTGCAGGACGGCCGAGGCCATCGCCACGGGGACCTGGATGCCCGCGGAGGCGTGCTCGGCGGCGGCCCAGGTCGACGCGAGGCCCACGGCGAGCAGCCCGGCCACGACCTGCGGGCCCCTCCCGGACCCTGCCACTACCAGCAGGCCCCTCCCGGGCCCGGTCGTCCTGGGCCCGGCCACGGGCGCGTCCCGGCCGGCTGTCCGCGGGGGAAGCAGCGGAAGCAGCGGAAGCAGTGCCACGCCGGCCAGCAGCACCAGGCGGGCCAGCAGCGCCACCCCGGGCCGGCTCGTCAGCGTGGCGGCCAGGACGGACGGGTCGAACGCGGTCGCCGGGCCGCTCCCGCGCTCGTACGGGCCGCGGAGCAGCAGCAGGGCGACCGTGGCCGCGAACAGGCTCCACCAGCCGGCCAGAAGCAGCCCCCGCAGCGCCCCGAAGCCGGTGACCGCGGTGAACGCGGCCGTCCCGACGAGCAGGGCGACCGCCGCGTACGCCACGTACCGGAAGACGTCGTAGAGCGTGCCGGCGACGGTGTCACCGGCACCGTCGGACGACAGGACGGCACTGGTCGCCGAGGGCGCGCCGACGGAGAAGGTGAACGCCCCGGAGACGGGGTGGCTGTCCGCCGAGACGACGCGCCAGGCGACGGTGAAGGTGCCGGTGCCCAGATCGCGCGGCAGGCTCACGCGGGCCGTTTCGGAACGACCGTCCGCGTGCCGCGGCTCGCCGGTGTGGACGCGCCGGTTGTCGGGGTCGAGCACCCGGAAGGAGTCGTCGAGCAGCCCGACCGACTCGGTGAAGGTCAGGGTGACGTGGCGCGGGGCGGATTTGAGGACCTTTCCGTCCCGGGGGTCGGCGTCACGGAGGGCGGCGTGCGCGGACGCGGGGCCCGCCCCGCCGAGGAGGAGCAGGAGCAGTACGGCGCCCAGCAGCACCAGGCGGGCGCCGCGAAGGACTCGCCCGCCGCGGCGCCCGCCGTCCCGTCCCCGCCCTGCGGCGGACCGCCCGCCGCGCGCGTCGCCGTGCGCGGCGCCCCGTGCCGCGTACCGCGCTCCGTCCCGTCCGCCCTCGCGTCCTCGCGCTCGCCGTACTTCTCGCCGTACGCCCACGTCACGTCTCCGTATCCGGCGTCCGGCCTCCGGTGTCCGACGGCCGGGCATCCGGGTCGTTCATGTCTTCGTGTGTCCCTGCGTCCCTGTGCCTTTTGTGCCCCTGTGCCCGGATGTCCCTGTGTCCGGGGTGTGCCGGTCTTCCTGGCTGGGACACCTGCGACGCCTCTGCATACGGACGCGCGCGGTCCGGCGCTCACCGTTCACCGAGATCCGCCCTCATCCCGTACGGGGACGGGGCGGTCCGTGTTCACCACGTGGGGCGGGCCGACACTCCGCCGTCCACCACCAGGTCGTGGCCCGTGATCCACGACGCCAGCGGCGAGGCCAGGAACACGCAGGCGTCGCCGACGTCCTCCGGGCGGCCCAGCCTCCCGGTGGGCGCCGCCCGCCGCCAGCGCCGTACTCCCTCGGGCCAGGCCTCGGCCAGGCCGTCGCGGTCGATGAGGCCGGGCGAGACGGAGTTGACGCGGATGCCGTGCGGTCCGTACTCCAGGGCCGCGGAGCGGGCGTGCATGACGACGGCCGCCTTGGAGGCGGAGTAGTGGGCGTGGAGGGGCGCGGGGTGGGCGGCCTCGATGGAGGCGATGTGGGTGATCGTGCCGCCGCCGGCCGCGCCCATCAGCTCCGCCGCCGCCTGCGTGCACGCGAAGACGCTGGACAGGTTGGTGTCGACGACGGCCTTCCAGTCGGCCGCGGACATGCCGGGCAGTGCCTGGGTGGGCTGTACGCCCGCGTTGTTGACCAGGGCGGTCAGTCCGCCGGGTGCCGTGCCGGTGCGGGACGGCAGGCCCCTGCCCCATTCCGCCGCCGCGCGGACCAGCCGCCGGCAGGCGTCCTCGTCCGTGAGGTCGGCCCGCAGTGCGATGGCCTCGGCCCCCAAGTCCCTCAGCCGGGCGATCACTTCGCCCGCGTCCCGCGTCCGGTGGTGCACCGCGACCGCCGCCCCGGCCCGGGCGAACCGCAGCGCGATGCCTCTGCCGATCCCGCCGGCGGCGCCGGTCACGAGGGCCACCTGGCCCGCGAGCAGGTCGGCCGCGGGGTGCGCGGGCGGTACGGCGTCGCCGGTCGTCGCGCTCACGGACGGCACAGCGCGGTGATCCGCGCCGCCTCGGCGGGGTAGCGGGCGGTCAGTTCGGCCGGGTCCCCGTGCTCATAGCCCTCGTAGGTGAAGCCGGGCGCCATCGTGCAGCCGAGGAACGACCAGGCGCCGTCCCCGGCGACCCGGGCGCCCATCCAGGTGCCCGCGGGGACGGTGAACTGCGGGTGCCGGCCGCCGAGCACGTCGGGCCCGAGGACAGGCGTGCGCGTGCTGCCGTCCGGGGAAAGCAGCAGCATCTCCAGCGGGTCGCCGAGGTAGAAGTGCCAGATCTCGTCCGCGGGCAGCCGGTGCAGGGCCGAGAAGTCGTCGGGCGCCGAGGTGAACAGGGCGACGATCGCGGTTCCCTCGGGGCGGCCGTCGGGCCGCTGGGGGCCCGCCCAGGTCCGCCGGAAGCGACCGCCCTCGCGGGGGATCGGCTCCAGGCCGTAGTGCCTGACGAGGTCTTCGGGCGTCATGCGGCCAGGCTACTGAGCCAGGACCGCGCCGGAGGCCGCCTCCCTGGTGAGGAAGGCGAGTCGGGCGCGCTTCTCCGGCAAGTGGACTTCGGGGAGGTCGATCTCGGGCAGGACGACCAGCGGTCCGGGCTCGAAGCCGTTGCGCAGGAACCGGCCGATGGCCTTCTCGTTGCGTTCGTCGGGGTCGATCACGATCCGCGTGCGGTCCAGGCCGGTCAGCGCGTACGAGGTGAAGGCGGCCAGCAGCCCGTCGGAGAAGCCCGCCCGGCCGCCGTCCGGGCCTGCGGGGGCGATCAGCACGTGCATGCCGATGTCGCCCGGTTCGACGTCGTAGCACTCGGCGACCCGGTCGGCGGCCGGCTCGTACGTCTGCAGCAGCGCGGCCGGTTCGCCGTCCTTGACCGCGAGGAAGGCGTGGTGGGTGTCGAGCGAGTCCAGATGGACGTACGTCTCCAGGACCTGCTCCGCGGTGAAGCCGGTCATGCCCCAGAACGCGGCCCGCTCCTCCGTCACCCAGGCGTGCACGACGTCCAGGTCGGCGTGCGGATCCAGGGGCAGGACACGGACGGTGCCGAAGCCGTCGATCCGCTGCTCGTGGACGGCTTCGCGGGTGGCCCCGTACGGCTCAGTGGTCATCGTTCTCCTTCGTCAGGCGGTCCCAGTCGGTCACGACCGGGGCGAGTTCTCCCCTGAGCCACAGGGGGAGTTGGTCACGGTGGTGGGGCGTGCCCGGGACACCCGAGGCGCCGAGGGGGACGACCCAGAGGCTGTCCTCGCGGTGCGCGAGGTCCCAGACGTAACGGGCGGCGGGCCCGCGCGCGGCGCGGTCCGTGACGCCGGGCACGGCCGAGGTGCACAGCACGCAGTCGTGGTCGCCGGACAAGGCCGGTTCGTCGTCCGGGCCGGTGGGAAGCGCCCGCCACGCGGCCAGGCGGTGGGTGTCACCCCAGGTGGTGTCCCGGGTGCCGGTGGCGGTGCCCATGCCGGCTCCGACCTCGGTGCCGGTGCCGGGCGTACCGGCTGTTTCGGCGGCGGTCTCCTCCAACGCCTCCCGGACGATCGCGGCACGGTCGATGCCGTACAACTCCCGTGCGGTGAGGAGGTTTTGCAGGGCGTAGCCGACGCGGACGGTGAGGGAGAGCCAGGGGCGGAAGACCTCCGGGTACGCGGGCGGATCGGTCAGGCACGCGAGGGCTGGGTGCGCCGCCAGCCGTCGTACGACCGCACCGCGCACCGCCGCGTAGGCCGCCGCGCCGGTGCTGTCGGCGTCCATGTGCCGGTCCCAGGACAGGAGCCGGGCCCGTACGGCGGCGGCCCGCGGACTCAGGGTGTCCTCGTCGAGCGCGGCGAGGCGCTCCAGCAGCGGGGCCGCAGAGGCGAGGTGTGTGTCCGTGTGGACGGCCGCCATGTCCGGGGCTGACCACTCCTTGCGGGCGGTCAGCAGGGCGCGGATGCGGCGGGCGCGGTGCGGCGCGGCGAACTCGGTGCCCAGCGGGGACGCCGGGCCGCGCTGGTTGGCCATGACGGCGAGGCCGTCGTCGACGGTGCCGCGCGGCATCTCGTGCCAGCCCCGCCACTCGTGGCCGGGCTCCCAGGCGGGCACGACCCGTGTGCGGTTGTCCGCGCCGCGCACCGGCACCTTTCCGGCGACCCGGTGCAGCAGGCCGCCCTCGGTGTCGGCGGCCTGCACGACGTTCACGGGTTCGGCCCACCGGTCGAGGGCGCGGTCCACGTCGGCGACCCGGCGGGCCCGCAGGAGCGGAAGAAGCGCGCCGAAACCGAGATCGTGGGTCACGCGGGGCGGGTAACGGAGGCTGATGGCATCCGCGAAACCGGCGACGCCTTCGGCGCCGGGGGGCTCTTCGGCGCCGGAGGGCTCTTCGGCACCGACGAACTCGTTGGCGCCGGGTGACTGGTCGGCGTCGGAGGCCACCCCCGTGACCGTCTCTACGGTCCCGGTCCCGGTCCCCGTCCCGGTCCCGGGGCCGCCCGGGCCCCCGATGACCACCGGCCCCCGTCGCGTCTCGACCACCTCGACCTCCACCGGCTCTCCCCCCGCCACCTCGACGGTCTCGACGTGGCAGGACGCCGGACGCCACACGCCGTCCGGGTCGAGGGCCTCGACGCCCGAGGGGGTGCGCCGCAGACGTTCGCGGTAGAGGTCCTGGTAGTCGGCCATCGCGTTGGTGATGGCCCAGGCGACCGTGCCGGTGTGGGCGAAGTGCGCGATGCCGGGGATGCCGGGGACGGCGAGCCCGACGACGTCGAACTCCGGGCAGGCGAGGCGGATCTGCTGGTAGACGCCGGGATCCTCGATGAAACGGTGGGGGTCGCCCGCGATGACGGGCCGGCCAGTGACGGTGCGCTCGCCGGTGAGGAGCCAGCCGTTGCTGCCGACGGTGCCCGGGCCGTCGGTGGCGAAGAGCCCGACCGCGTCGGCGCCGAGCCGGCGTACGACCTCCTCGCGCCACAGCTTGGCGGGGAAGCCCACGAAAAGGATGTGGGTGCTCAGCCAGACGCCCAGCGGGGTCCACGGCTCCCACCGGCCGGGTTCGAGGCGTGCGGCCGCGAACTCCGGGGCGCGGCCGGCGCCTTCCGGCAGGCCGGCGTTGACGCCGTCCACGTAGGCCTGGATCCAGTCGGCGGTCTCCGGATCCTGTTCCTCCAGGGCCGTGAAACAGCGCCGGGCGGTGTCCTCGACACGGGCCCGGCGGACGAAGCGGTCCCAGCCGACGGAGTCGGGACCGAGGAACGCGGCCGAGGTGCCCTGCGCGCGGTGCCGCTCGACCTCCAGTTGCCAGGCGCGGTCCGCGGCGGTGACCCGGCCCTGGAGGTGCGCGAGTTCGCGTGCGCCGTCCGCCCGCAGGTGAGGGATCCCCAGGGCATCACGGTAGATCTCGCTGCTCACAGTCCATCCCCCGTCATTTGAGGTTAGGCTAACCTAACTGCATTTGCGGCGGAATCGTACGCGAAGTGCGACGGCGGCGACACCACGGGGCCGGGGCATGGCAGGGGCACCCTCCCCCTGGGCCCCGGAGAGGCGCCACGCGCGCGTGCGGGCGATCATCGAGGCATGGACGTCACCCTTCACCTCGCCCAGCAGCCCGAAGCGGACGAGCTGCTGGGGCGCAGCGCCCTCGCCGCGCTCGTCGGGATGCTGCTGGACCAGCAGGTTCCGATGGAGTGGGCGTTCGCGGGCCCGTACACGATCGCCCGGCGGCTGGAGAAGGACGACCTCGACGCGCACGAGATCGCCGCGTACGACCCGGAGGCGTTCGGCGCGCTGCTCTCCGAGAAGCCCGCCGTGCACCGCTACCCGGGGTCGATGGCCCAGCGGATCCAACAGCTGTGCCAGTACCTCGTGGAGCACTACGGCGGAGACGCGAGCGCGGTGTGGGAGGGCGTCGGGACGGGCGGTGAACTCCTGCGGCGGCTGAAGGAACTCCCGGGCTTCGGGACCCAGAAGGCCCAGATCTTCCTCGCCCTGCTGGGCAAGCAGCTCGGCGTGCGCCCCGAGGGCTGGCGCGAGGCCGCGGGTGCGTACGGGGAGCCGGAGGCCTACCGGTCCGTCGCCGACATCACCGGCCCCGAGTCGCTGACGAAGGTACGGGCGCACAAGCAGGAGATGAAGGCGGCGGCGAAGGCCGCGAAGTCCACGAAGAGCACCGGGGCATAGCCCCGGAGAAACACCCCGGGCAGGTCTCAGTCACCGCGGCCGTCCCGGGGGGCCGGTCGCTTTGACCGCCCGCCCCGGGCGCCAGCCACCTCGACCACCCGGGCGTCAGCCACTGCAACCACCCCGGGCGTCAGCCACTGCAACCACCCCGGGTCGCCCGGCCCCTCCCAGACGTCAGCCGCCCGGACCGTCCCGGGTGGCGGGGCGCGCGTCGGCGGTCGGAGCATGAGACATGACCGAGGCACCCAGAGGCTCCCCACAGGGTCCGGAATACGACGACCGGCGGGTCCACGCCGCCCGGGACCGGCGCGGCGAGCACCTCTCCCCGGGTGACACCCCTCGGCGTCCCGACAGCGCCGAGACCCTCGAAGGCCCCCTGCACTTCCTCTCCCGCGCCGCCTGGCAGGCCGTGATGGCCGCCGGCGTCGTCGCACTGGTCCTGGGGATCCTGGTGCTGGCCTGGCCGAAGGCGACCCTGTTCGCGGCTGGTGTGCTCTTCGGGATCTACCTGGTGTTCAGCGGGGTGCTGCAACTCGTCGCCGCCTTCGGGACGCACGCGGCGACCTCGCTGCGGGTCATGGCGTTCATCAGCGGCGTCGTGTCCATTCTGCTGGGCCTGTTCTGCTTCCGGGGCGCGATGCAGTCGATCCTGCTGCTGGCGCTGTGGATCGGCATCGGCTGGCTGTTCCGCGGGATCACCCAGACGCTGGCCGCCGCGTCCGACCCGGCCGTGCCCGCGCGCGGCTGGCAGATCTTCCTCGGGATCGTCAGTTTCCTCGCCGGGATCGTGCTGATCGTCTCCCCGTTCGAATCGGTCGCCGTGCTGGCCGTCGTCGGTGGCTGCTGGCTCATCGCGGTCGGCGTCACGGAGATCGTCACGGCGTTCCGGATCCGCGGACGCGCGCGCCTGGTCCCCCGCACCCTCTGACGAGCACCCCGGCGGCCGGCGTGGACGGCCTCCCGTACGCCAAGAGGGCGTATCCGGCCGCCCGGCCGGTGAAACCACCGCCCAGCCGGGGGACATCACCTCTCATGAGCCCCACCCCGCGTCCACCGCACCCGCTGCGCCGGTGCGCACGCGCGCGGGGCGGGGCTCGTACGGGGGCTCCCGCCGGAACTCCCGCGGGCGCCCCGCCGTCCACTCGGGTGGGCACGGCGGGCGCCCGGGCGGGCACGACGGCCGTACCGGTCGCTCCCCCGCCGACGGCTCCGGCCGCCGCCCTGCGCACCTGGCTGCGGATCCTCGTCCTCCTCGTCGTCGCGGTCCTCGCGGCCGGCGCGCGCCCCGAGTCGCTCGTCGCGCCGCCCGCCGCCGTCGCCGTCGCCGCCGAGACGGGCGGCCTCGAACAGGACGTACTCGACACGGCCCTGCGGCCGCCCGTCCGGCACGGGCAGCGGCTCGTGATCCCGCTGCGGCCCGCACCCCGCCCCGGGGGCGGGCGCCCGGACCCCGCCGCCCGCCCTCTCCCCGTACCGTCCCCGCCGCCGTACGTCCTCGCGCTGCACGTCCTGCGCTGTGTGGTCCTGCGCTGCTGAGAGGCCCGGTCCCCGGACCGTTCCGCATCCCTCACCGGCGCACACGAGACCAAGGACAAGGACACAGCCATGCCCCACGATCCCTACGCGGTTCTGCACGCCCTCCTGCGTGCGGAGGCCGTACGCAACGCGCCCAAGACGAAGACGGAGGCCCGTCGGGGCCCGGACGGGCAGCGGGAGCGGACGACCCCGAAGGAGCACGGACGGCGGTGAACGAGGGGCGGCCGTTCTCTGCGGACGGCCGCCCGGGCCCCACCTGGTCGCACGCCCGCCCGGGCCCCACCTGGTCGCACGCCCGCGCGGGCCTGGCCTGGTCGCACGCCCGCGCGGACCCGGCGCCAAAGGTCCGGTGCGGGCGCCGGTCACCCTCCCGGGTGGTGTCGCCGCCGAAGGACCGCCGGCCCGGCGTCACGGTCCCTCATGTCAGGCGCCCTCCCCCGGTCCGCGCCGGTCCGAGCGTCGCCGGCACCTTCCCGGGAACCTCGAACAGTTACCGGTTTGCCCAGTTTTACGGGATCTTTTCCAGCGCCGTACTCCACCGCCATGGCTGCGCCCGGAAGGTCTTGACCGGTAGGCTTTCCGTGTGATCTTCAAGCGCATCGGAAACGGCCGGCCGTACCCCGACCACGGCCGGGAAAGCACCCGGCAGTGGGCGGACGTCGCGCCGCGCCCGGTCCGCCTCGATCAGCTCGTGACGACCAAGGGCCAGCTGGATCTGGAGACCCTCCTCGCCGAGGACTCCACCTTCTACGGCGACCTCTTCGCACATGTCGTGAAGTGGCAGGGCGACCTGTATCTGGAGGACGGGCTGCACCGCGCGGTCCGCGCCGCGCTCCAGCAGCGCCAGGTGCTGCACGCCCGGGTACTCGAGCTGGACTGAGCTCCGCGGGACCCCCGGTTGACCCTTTCGGGTTGGACCTCGCCCAAGCCAATGATCATTTAGTAGTTATCGTCGCCAAGTCGCACTACGCTGCGCCCATGAGCATGCTGACTCCCCCGGGCATGGGCCGCCAGTACCGCATCACGGGGGACAAGTACCCGCGGATGCGCCGACCTCGGGGCCGCCGCAGGATTGCGTTCCTCGTCATCGCCTCGGTCGCCGCGCTGGGGTTGATCGGCTGGGGAACACTGCAGCTCATCGACGTCTTCACGGGTGGCGGCGACAAGGCCTCGGCGGTGGGTGCCAAGACGGCGTGCGCGTCACGGAAGCACCCTTCGCCCAAGGCGTCGCCCGCGGCGGGCACCCTGCCCGAACCGGGCGCGATCACCGTCAACGTCTTCAACGCCACGTCCCGCAGCGGCCTCGCCAAGGAGACCGCGGACGAGCTGAAGAAGCGCGGCTTCCGCATCGGCGACGTGGGCAACGCGAAGAAGGCGTACGACAAGAAGGTCGAGGGCCCCGGGATCATGCTCGGCGCGCAGGCCGCGACCACCGCCGCGCTGCCGGTGCTGAACACCCAGCTCTCGGGCGCCGAGGTGAAGACGGACGGCCGCCGCGAGGCCGCCGAGGTCGACCTCGTCATCGGCGACCGCTTCACGTCGCTGACGACCAAGGAGGACGCCGGAAAGGCCCTGGCCGTGCTGGCCAGGCCCGAGCCGGCGCCCGCCGCCACGAAGAAGTCCTGCTGAAGCCCGCGGCTCCCGCGGGAACCTGAAGCTGACCCGGGCTTTCGCGGAAGCCCGGTCCCGGCCTTCACGGGAGCCTGATCCCGGGTGATCGCAGAAGCGCGGCCCCTGCCTTCACGGGAACCCGACCCGGACCGGACCCTCGCCGGAGCCCCGTCTCCGGTTCCGCGGAAACGGGGAAGCGGGAAGCGGGGAAGCGCTACTCCGCGGCGCCGTACATCCGGTCGCCGGCGTCGCCGAGGCCCGGGACGATGTAGCCGTGCTCGTTGAGCCGCTCGTCGACCGACGCCGTGACGACGGTGACCGGCGTGCCCGCCAGGTCGCGCTCCATGACCTCGACACCCTCGGGGGCGGCGAGCAGGACCACGGCCGTGACGTCGTCGGCGCCCCGCTTGATGAGCTCCTGGATCGCGGCGACCAGCGTGCCGCCGGTGGCCAGCATCGGGTCGAGGACGTAGACCTGCCGGCCCGAGAGGTCGTCCGGCATGCGGGTCGCGTACGTGGACGCCTGGAGCGTGTGCTCGTCGCGCACCATGCCGAGGAAGCCCACCTCGGCGGTCGGCAGCAGGCGCACCATGCCGTCGAGCATGCCGAGGCCGGCCCGCAGGATCGGCACGACCAGCGGACGCGGGTGGGAGAGCTTGACGCCGGTGGTGGCGGAGACGGGAGTCACGAGGTCGACCTGCTCCGTGCGCACGTCCCGCGTGGCCTCGTAGGCGAGCAGGGTGACCAGCTCGTCGGCGAGCCGCCGGAAGGTCGGGGAGTCGGTGCGGCGGTCGCGCAGCGTGGTGAGCTTATGGGCGACCAGGGGGTGGTCGACGACGTGGAGACGCATGTCCACAACAGTAACCGGGCTTTCCCCGCCCACCACCGCCCCGCCCGGCGCCCCGGGAGCCGCCCGCGCACGGCGGGCCCACGCACGACCCGCCGGTACACGGCCGACGGCGCCGTACCGCCTCCCCCCGGCATCCGCCTCCGCCACGCCCGGACAGAAACCGGAACCGGAAGCGGAACCCGCACCAGGGAGCCAACCGGAATCCGGACCCGCACCCGAACCGCACCCGAACCGGACCGGGATCCGGACATCTGCCGAAAGCACCGCCCGGAAGCACCGCCTTCCCACTGGCATCAAACCGCCCGTCGGAGGGAAAGTGGGAGGGACGGACCTGGGGTGGTGTGCCTATGCCGGAGCGGGACGACGACTTCCTGGAGCAGCGGGAGACGGAAGCCGAGCGCCGCAGACGCCGTGCCCAGTTCCTGGGTGTGTCCCGAAACCTACGCGGGGATAGCGCCGCGTCCGGGTCCGGGGTCGTGCATAGCGCGGCCCCGGCCGGTGGGGAGGAAACACACCGGCCGGGGCCTGTCCTGAGAAGGGCGCAGCGTGCCCGAACGGGTGCGACCTAATCCGCTGGCAGCCATACACCCGAGTACCCCTCGGCTCCCGCCTCGGGGAGCTGATGCCCGCAGATCCAGCAGCGGCCTGATCGGTCCTCGCGCACCTTGTCCTCTGCCGCGACCAACCGCGCCAACTCGTCCGGATCGCTGGCTACTAGTTGCGGGTCGTAGCCGATCCACGGATCGGCCAGCCACGCCAGACAACCCCCAGCCGGAACGTCTGGAGTCGCACGCATGAAAAACCAGACGCTCCAGTGCGGATACTCCCGGATGATCTGGATCAACCTGGGCGCGATGTCGGCGGGCCAGCCGTACCGCTGCCCAAGGTCGGCTAGGTCCCGCTGGCGGCGCTCGGGCGGCGTGAGCGCCTCGGCCGGGTGCGGCTGCGTCAGCGGCAGAGGCATCCCGGTGCCTACAGCCTGCGTTCCAGACCGACCAACACCTGTCGCAACAACGCGTCATCGGCTGCCGCCCATACCGGCAGGCCCGGCGCTGATACCGGCTCTCGGGGTGGGCGGGGGACAGCCAACTGCGGATGCAGCGACTGCCCCGGAACCCGCCTGGGATACGCGGGAGCTGCGGTGCGGACGGAAGCGAGATACGCGGCCGAGTGACGCCCCGGCCTACGGGTAATCCCGAGCAGGCATCCGACGCGGCGGGCAAGCTGGATAATGAAGCTCATGGCTGTCAGTTCCTCGTGGCTGATGGTCATAGCTCCGGGGGCGGCTCCACCCGACCCCCGGAGCGCTTACAGGTCGCTCAAACCCCGCACCGGCGCACGCGCGCCGTGGGGGAGCCCCGCCCGCCGCCGTGGGGAAATGGATTGGCAACAGACGGGGCGGCTCACTAGGCCCGCACCTTGCGCGGCCGGGCGCCCGTCTTGGCGGGGGTGGGCGGGTCGGGCTGCGCGTCGAGTGGGGGGTGCCCGGCCTCGGCGTGGCGGGCGGCCAACACGCGACAATCAGCCGCCCCGCTGTGGTTGCGCTCGGCCGTCGCCTGCTGCTCCTGCTCGCGCCACTGCGCGCACTGCTGGCACGCGCTCACGACCCCGCCTCCCGCCTGCGCCGGTTGCCCGCGCGCTGACGCAAACCAACGCCTCAAGCGCCGTCACCGCCCCATAATCGGACGGCTGCCGCTCGCTGCTGGCGGGCTGCTCGGAGGTGCGCTGCGGGTGCTCGGGCGCGCTCGGGGATCGCGGTCACAACGCCCCCCGGCTGCGCCTGTTTTCGTCAGCTACGCGCGGGCTCAGCAACTCGCTGGCGCTCGCCCGGTGCACCTTGCCGTGGACGAACCACTCAAGCCCGCCACCGCGCGGGCGCAACACGAGCGGGCGCTTCCATGGAGCGTCCATAACCTCGCCGATCCGGCCGGTGCTCTCGTCCACCACCAGCGTCCCCGGCTCCAGCGGTTCCGGCTCCTGCTGCTGGGGCTCCTGCGGCACCTCGGGCACGTCGTCACCGGACTGCGCCGTGTCGTCGTCGGACGGTGCCGGGTTTACTGCGGGAGCGCTCATCACCACGACCCCCCCGCCACCAACACCCGCCACCACGCGGGAGCGTTCGGCCGCATCACCGCAGCGCGGGCGCACCCCTGACAACAGCGCGCAAACACGCTCCCGCCCGTGCCGACCCTGACCACCACCAACGCCGACCGTTTCGGATGCCGACAGCGGCGCCACCGTACTCGTCTCATAGCTGTGCCCCTCGGGCTCTCGTCCTCGGCGTGCTAGCTCAGCATGCCAGTGAACTAGCGCGCTCCGCCAGTGCCTTGAGTGAACTAGCGCACCCGTGAGAGTGTGGATTCATGACAGCCACGCAACAGCCGTCCGAGCCGCAGGGAAAGTCCGAACGGATCGCCGAGAAGATCCGCAAACAGATCCTCGACGGCGACCTCGAAGAGGGGCAGCGCCTACCCGCGAACCGCGAGCTCGCCAAGCAATACGACGTTGCCCCCGCGACGCTGCGCGTCGCCCTCACCTGGCTCGCCGAAGAGGGCTACATCCGCACGTCACCGCGCGGTACGTTCGTCGCCGACTCCCCACCGGTCGCGTCCACCAGCTATGAACGGCTGATGCGCGTCAAGCGCTCCGGCAGCATCCTCGGCAAGGGCGAAACCAAGCTCGTCACCGATGCTTCGCTCGTCGTGCCGCCGCTGTATGTCAGCGATCTCTTCGACCTCGACCCCGGCGATCAAGTCCTGCGCCGACAGTTCCACGTCGGCAAAGGCAAACGTCGCATCGCGCTGGCCGTGAGTTGGTACCCGGCGCAGTTCGCCGCGCTGATTCCCGATCTGCTCTCGACCAATCCCAGCAAGGGCGACGACGCCGTCAAGCGCATCAAGGACGCCACCGGCCGCGAAGTCACCCAAGGCCGCGACGCCATGCACGGCCGCCCCGCCAACCAACGCGAAGCCAGCTTCCTCGGTATCCCCATCGGCGCGCCCATCCTCGCCATGGTCCATGAATGGAGCGACGACACCGGGATCATCGAATACAGCGAATGGGTACTGCCGCCCGAAACCACCATCGGCTACGAATACAAGCTCTAGCCACCCCTTCACGACGCCCCCGGCTCCCCTCCTCGGAGCCGGGGGCGTCCGGGCGTGTAGCAAGGGCATACAACGGCATACAACGGCCACCCCTGGCCGAAACACCCCACGCGTAACCGCCAACAACGAGCCATAACGGTCGTGTTCGAACAGCCGGCCTGCACCCTTGCATGATCGCCCGGCATATGACGCACCCGGAATAGGACATACCGCATAACCCCGCGTGAAAGTCCTAGCGGGGCCGGAAACATCGGCGTTACGTTCGAAGCGTTCCGAAACGGCCGTAGATATATGCGCCGATCCAGCCCGATGGCGCGCGGCCGAATCGACCCCACGGAAGGGAATGACCATGTTACGAACGAAGCTCGCCGCACTCGCGGCAGTCTCGGCTGCCGGGCTCGCCCTCGGCTTCACCGCCCCCGCCGCCAGCGCCGACGATGTCGGCGCGCAGGCGGTCGTGGGCTCCCTGTTCACCCTCCCGAATGGGCAGGGTCAGGCGACCCCGGTGACGGACGACTTCCTGGGCGTATGCGTTCCGCTCGGCCGGGGCGCTCTGTCGGGCATCAACACGTCGGGCAGCACCCGGTCGATCACGGTCTACACCGACGCGGCGTGCCTCTCGGGCGCGGAGCCGGTCGGGAATGTGATCACGAACTTCAGCGGGCCGAAGCTCTCCTACAGGGTCAACTGACCAGGAGGTGAGCAGGGCCGGGACGCGCGTGCGTCCAGGTCTGATGCCGTGCCCGGTGGTGCCGCGCTTGCGCGGAGCCGCCGGGCCCGGCCATGCACGAAGCCCCGTGCGGGCGCAGCCCGCACGGGGCGCCGCCACGCGCCAGCGTGGCCGTCACGCGCGCAGCGCGTGACCAAGCGACTTTCGAGGCCCGCTAGGGCATCGAAAGGCATAGCTTGATCACCGGCGCAACCCCGCGACTGCCCCGCAGAAACCCCCGGCGCGGCGGGCGATGTCCCGGGGGGGGGGGGGGGGGGGAGCGGGAGGGGGGGGGGGGGGGGAAGGGGGAGGAGAGTGGGGTGGGGGGGGAGGGGTTTTGTGGGAGGTTGGAGTCTTCTT
>NZ_JBWKDS010000047.1:37428-46638 GCF_056435845.1 Streptomyces sp. NPDC043867
GGAGAAGGAGAGGTTTGGGTCACTAGAGCACCCCGCCGCTTCCCCAGAAAACCCCCTCGGGGGGGGGGCCGCTTCCCTTTTTCGCCCCCCACCCCCCCCCGAGACGAGCCGGGCGTGGGCAGGGCGGCGATGTTCCGCGTCGGGCGCTAGCCCGACGCGGAACGAGCCGGGTGCGGCGTTCCGCAAGCCGTAAGGCTGCGGTGTCATCCACGGTACGGCGCAGATGACGGGACACGCCCCAGTTCCTGCGGGAACTGACCGAGGCGCGCGAGCTGCGTGAGCGGGTCCAGCCGCGCCGCGCCAAGGCGGCCCGGCTGCGCCACGCCATGCGCATGCGCACGTTCCGCTGGTAGCCGCGCCCGTCCCGGACGGGCCGCGCCCCCTGCCGACGGCGGTCCGCCCGCCGCCACGGGCGGTGGCGCGCGCGTCCCGGGGCCTTCGGCCGCGTACGATCCCGCTGGCAGCGATCAAAAGAGGCAGACACAGCAGGGCGAAGACGTCCCCTGAACGCTCTCTTTCTGCCACGATTCCGAGTGGGTGGGGCTCAAAGCAGCGCTTCCGCCCACAGCCTCCGCCGGGGGGACCCCCAACCGGCACGCCTAGGACCAGTGGGAGAGTCACGGTGTACTTCGCCGCACTGCTCGCGCGCACCGAAGACGGGTGGGAAGCGAGCGACACAGAGCTCGACGATGTGGAGACCCTGTCGGATTTCACCGACCTGGCCCGCGAGGCCACGGTCGACGACGACACGGTCCTCCTCCTCATCGAGCAGGAGGACGGATGGTTCGGGGTCGTTCGCGTGGACGGCGAGGAGGACCCTCGTATCTACGTCTCGGACGCCGCCGCAGCATCCCGCAGTTCGTACGGCGAGATCCTGCTCACGGACGAACTTCTCGGAAGGGAGCCCGGGGACCCCGACGTCCCCGACCTGGACTCCCTCGACCTCGACGGCACGGAGGACGGTGAGGGAGAGGACTCCGACAACGACGACGAAGTGCCCGGTACGCCCGGCGAGGCCGTGCCGCACGGTCCGGTGGGGGACCGCGAGGTCCTCTCCGACCTGGGTGTGGGCGAGAAGGAGCTGCTCGCCCTCCACGCGGGCGACGCGCTCAACACCATCGCCGATGCGCTGGGTGCCGCGGAGGTCCTGGAGACCGTCCGTTAGGTTCCCCCGGTGAGCAGCACAGAGGAGACGTCACCGCCCGATCCCGTACGCGACCCCTGGCGGGCCGCGATGCGGCTCGCCCTGGACGAGGCGCGGCGGGCCGCCGGGGGCGGGGACGTCCCCGTCGGCGCCGTCGTGCTGTCCGCGGACGGCACGACGGTGCTCGCGACCGGGCACAACGAGCGTGAGGCCACCGGCGATCCGACGGCGCACGCCGAGGTCCTCGCGCTTCGCAGGGCCGCGGCGCGGGCCGGTGAGTGGCGGCTGTCCGGCTGCACGCTCGTCGTCACCCTGGAGCCCTGCACGATGTGCGCGGGCGCGCTGGTCCAGTCCCGGGTGGACCGGGTCGTCTACGGCGCGCGCGACGAGAAAGCGGGTGCGGCGGGTTCCGTGTGGGACGTCGTACGCGACCGGCGGCTGAACCACCGCCCCGAGGTCGTCGAGGGCGTCCTGGCCGATGAGAGCGCGCGTCTGCTCACCGAGTTCTTCCGGGATCGCTGACCGCGGGGACCTCCGAAACGGATTTCTGACCACGCCCCACCTTGGGGTAGGGTCTCCCTCGGTAGCGTGTCCGAGCGGCCGAAGGAGCTCGCCTCGAAAGCGAGTGTGGCGCAAGTCACCGAGGGTTCAAATCCCTCCGCTACCGCTGGAGAAGGGCCCCGTCGAAAGACGGGGCCCTTCCTGCTTTCCCCGGCTTCCCGGAGGTGCGGTGAGGAGCCGGCGGATACGTGATCTTCGGCGCCTCCCCGAGCACCTGGCCGGGATACACTCACCGCCGGCAACAGGGGGCCCACCGGGGCACAGCAGGCACAGGGGAGGCCGCGGTGGCGGTGCATTCGAAGAAGATCGCCGTCTACGTACTCGTGGTCTTCGCGCTCTACGTGATCATCACCGACCCGGAGAAGGCCGCCGACTACGTCCAGATAGGGTTCGAGGGCATCTCGAATGCCGCCCAGGCCGTCGGCGACTTCATGACGTGGGTCGCCAACGGGGCCAAGGACTAGGTCCCGACGGGCCGGGTCCCGGCGCCGGAGCCGGGCGGCCCCCCGCCGTATCCCTGGGAGCGCCCGTGATCCGCCATCTGGTCCTCTTCAAGCTCAACGAGGGCGTCCAGCGCGACGACCCCCGTGTCGTCGAGGGCGTCGCCGCCTTCCGGGCGCTCGGCGGGCAGATCCCCGAACTCGCGTTCTGGGAGTGCGACTGGAACATCACCGACCGGCCCATCGCGTACGACTTCGCGATCAACTCGGCGGTGGAGGACACGGACGCGCTGAAGCGCTACCTGGAGCACCCCGCGCACCAGGCGGGCGTCGCGCTGTGGCGCGAGTTCGCCACCTGGGTGATCGCCGACTATCCGTTCTGAGCGCGCCTCACTCCTCCAGGGCCCCTCGCCGCGACCGGCGAGGGGCCCTGTGCGTCGTATGGCTCATCCGACCATCAACACGGCGTTATGCGGTGCTTGCACACAGTGCACATGTCTTGTGATGCTATGACCGCTTTTGACGGATGAGTTGACGGAGACGTCGACGGATCGTTGACGAACGAAGAGGTGGCGTTGACCGTGTCGGCCAGTACTGCGCCACCCCAGGAGGACGTCCCCGACCAGGCCCAGGGCCAGGAGCGCCCCCGCCAGGCCCCGGCCTCCGCCCCGGCCCTGCCCTCCGCCCCCGTCCGGCCGACCGCACCCACCCTGCCGACCGCACCCACCTTGCCGACCGCACCCACCCTGCCGACCACTCCCGCGCAGCCCCCGGCCCCCGGACAGTCCCCCTCTCCCGCGCAGCCCTCCACCCCCGGACAGTCCGCCCCCGCCCAGCCGCCCGCCCCGGCCCAGCCGGTCACGGCGGAGGAGCAGCCCGCGCCCGCTCCGGAGAAGCGCCGCGGCGCCGACACCCGGGCCCTCACGCAGGTGCTCTTCGGGCAGCTCAAGAACCTGGAGCCGGGCAGCCCCGAGCACGGGCGGGTGCGCGGCGCGCTCATCGAGGCCAACCTGCCGCTCGTCCGGTACGCGGCAGCACGCTTCCGCTCGCGCAACGAGCCGATGGAGGACGTCGTCCAGGTCGGCACCATCGGCCTGATCAACGCCATCGACCGCTTCGACCCCGACCGCGGCGTGCAGTTCCCGACCTTCGCCATGCCGACCGTCGTCGGGGAGATCAAGCGGTACTTCCGGGACAACGTGCGCACGGTCCACGTCCCGCGCCGGCTGCACGAGCTGTGGGTGCAGGTGAACAGCGCCACCGAGGACCTGACCACCGCCTTCGGCCGCTCCCCGACGACCGCCGAGATCGCCGAGCGGCTGCGGATCTCCGAGGAGGAGGTCCTGTCCTGCATCGAGGCCGGACGCTCGTACCACGCGACGTCGCTCGAGGCCGCCCAGGAGGGCGACGGACTCCCCGGGCTGCTCGACCGGCTCGGCTACGAGGACCCGGCGCTCGACGGGGTCGAACACCGCGATCTCGTGCGCCACCTTCTCGTGCAGTTGCCCGAACGGGAACAGCGGATCCTGCTGCTGCGCTATTACAGCAATCTGACGCAGTCACAGATCAGCGCCGAACTTGGTGTCTCCCAGATGCATGTGTCAAGGCTTCTCGCGCGCAGTTTCGCGCGTCTTCGATCCGCAAACAGGATCGAGGCGTAACCGTCAGGAGCGAATCACCCGGCGCGACTTTTTCCGTCGGTTTCCCACTGATAAACCGTCAGACCCCTTCTTTCCAGGGCCGATTCACCCCTCCCATGTCGACATGTCACTACAGCGTGTTGCCGACATGTGACATTCTGCGGGAAGCGTGTTTGCCGCGGCCTCGCCGCCGGTATTCAGGTGGAGGCTGCGTTCCTCCGACGGGAGCGTCCGCCGCGACCGTCCGCGACCCAAAGGGGGTGGCATGTCCGCAGTCCAGGGCAGCTCGAAGGTGCTCACGCTCACGAAGAGCGACTCCGCGCCCGACGTGCTTCACGACGTCCCGGCCCTTCCGGACCAGGAAGCCGTCCCGGCCCTCCCGGACCAGGAAGCCGCCGTCCCGGCGCTTCCCGCCCCGGGAGCCATCGACACCCGCACCCTGTCCCGCTCCCTGTTCCTGCGGCTGGCCGCACTCGACGAGAACAGCCCCGAGCGCGCCTACGTACGCGACACCCTCATCGAGCTGAACCTCCCGCTCGTCCGGTACGCGGCAGCACGCTTCCGCTCGCGCAACGAGCCGATGGAGGACATCGTCCAGGTCGGCACCATCGGCCTGATCAAGGCGATCGACCGCTTCGACTGCGAACGCGGCGTCGAGTTCCCGACGTTCGCGATGCCGACGGTCGTCGGCGAGATCAAACGGTTCTTCCGTGACACCTCCTGGTCGGTGAGAGTCCCGCGCCGCCTCCAGGAGCTGCGCCTCGCGCTCACCAAGGCCAGCGACGAGCTCTCGCAGAAGCTGGACCGCTCGCCGACCGTCGCCGAACTCGCCGTGGTGCTGGGCGTGTCCGAGGAGGACGTGGTCGACGGCCTCGCCGTGGGCAACGCGTACACCGCCTCCTCGCTGGACTCCCCGGCCCCCGAGGACGACGGAGGCGAGGGCTCCCTCGCCGACCGCCTCGGCTACGAGGACCCGTCCCTGGAGGGCGTCGAGTACCGCGAGTCCCTCAAGCCGCTGCTCGCCAAGCTGCCGCCCCGCGAGCGCCGCATCATCATGCTGCGCTTCTTCGCGAACATGACCCAGTCGCAGATCGGCGAGGAGGTCGGCATCTCGCAGATGCACGTCTCCCGGCTGCTCACCCGGACGCTCGCCCAGCTGCGCGAGGGCCTCATCTCCGACTGATGTCCACGCAGTGGCGGTCGGTCAGCCGCGCTGACGCGATGCGTCGAGGTCGACACGCGGCCGCCGAAGTGCCCGGACGGGCGCCGCGGCGGCCGTCGTCCGTCCGGGCAACGCGGCGGTCGTCGTCGGTCCGCGTACCGCGCGGCGAGGGGTTCGTCGTGGCCGACGGTCCCGCCGACGGGACACCCCCGCGCGTCCGGGACCGCGGTGGGACCAGCGGGAGTTGAGACCGACGCCGCTGGACGAGGAGAACAGTGCGTCCGGATCCGGTGGAGGCGCGGGCTCCAAGCGGGTTGCGCTGTCCGGGAGTTCGGGCTCGGCGGGCTCAGCCGCGGCCGACTCGGGGCCGGCCCGGTCGCCTCGTCCGGACGGGAACGGTGGTGCACAGATACCGAGTTCCCCCGGATGGGGGTGACAACTCCGTTTCCGCGCACGGCGGTTCCGGGGCGAGGGACGGCGGCCGGGGCACCGGCGAGTCCCCCGCGCCGGAGCCGCCGCACGCACGGCGAGCCGCCCGATCGAGCGGAGCCGGGGGTCCGATGGAGGTGGCCCGCCCCTGGAGGCGGGCCACTGGTTACGCGAGTGCCAGCCAGGCCACGGCGGCGACGATCACCACGGCGGCCACGACGCCGAGGATCAGGCCGATACGGGGGCCGGACCTGGCCGCCTGCCGGGGGGCGGCCTGGGGGGCCTCGTCGACGAAAGCGCGGAACATCTGGGTGCTACCCGCGGGGTCGTAGTTGCCCTCGGGGCCCTGGGTGTGTGCCATGGCCCTGGACCCTAGCGAATGCGCCGGGGCTGCCCAAGTGCGGGTTCCGCCTTGAGGCCTGCCGGGCGGCCCGGGTGCGCCGGTTCACCCCTGCTCGCGGGCTTCCAGGCGACCGGCCGGAGAGCCCGCCCTTGGCTGCCCAGCGGGGCCGAGAGATCACCTGTCCGCTTCCGCCAAACCCCTGACCTGGCGGTTTACATTCGCCAATACTTGCCTTTGCCAACTTTTTAGGGCCACTGGTCCGCATTTAGTTTGCCTGCGGCAACCAACTGTCTCTATGGTTGCCCTAAGCAACGAACACGGGAGGTGCGATGGCCGAGCGGGCGCAGTACGAGGAACTGGCTCGTCAGCTCAGCGCCATCGGTGCCGTGAAGAGGGACATGGGGCGGATCCTGCCGCACGACTGCCCGGCGGGTTCCGCCGCCGTGCTGACGCTGCTCGGCCGGCACGGCGACATGCGGATGAGCAGGCTCGCCGAGCTGCTCTCCGTGGACATGTCGGTGACCAGCCGTCACGTTGCCCATGTCGCGGACCGGGGCTGGATCGAGAGGTCCCCCGACCCGGCCGACAAGCGTTCACGCATCCTGCACCTCACCGCCGCGGGACAACGGCAGCTCGACGAACTCTCCCAGCGCTCGTCGCAGCTGCTCGCCGACCGGCTGAGCCACTGGTCCGACGACGAGGTCGGCCTGCTCATCGCGCTCATGGCCCGGCTGCGGGAGAGCTTCGGCGACTGCCGTGCCGCCGCACCGCACCGGCCGGCGCCCCCGCACTCGTACGCGACGGAACCGACCACCCGTACACCCGCATAAGAACGTAAGAAAAGGAAGCCCATGGCAACGACCACACCAGCCGGTGTGCGGGCTCACGCCAAGCACGGAGGTGGGTCCTCCGACGGCGCTCCGATGACGCACCGGCAGATCATGGAGGCGCTCTCCGGGCTGCTGCTCGGCATGTTCGTCGCGATCCTTTCGTCGACGATCGTCTCCAACGCACTCCCCGAGATCATCGGGGACCTGGGCGGCGGCCAGTCCGCCTACACCTGGGTCGTCACGGCCTCGCTGCTGGCCATGACGGCGACCACGCCCCTGTGGGGCAAGCTCGCCGACCTCTACAGCAAGAAGGCGCTCGTCCAGATAGCGCTGATCATCTACGTGCTGGGCTCCGTGGTGGCCGGCCTCTCGCAGAACGCGGGCATGCTGATCACCGTCCGGGTCGTCCAGGGCGTCGGCGTCGGCGGTCTGTCCGCACTGGCGCAGATCGTGATGGCCGCGATGATCTCCCCGCGCGAGCGGGGCCGCTACTCCGGCTACCTCGGTGCGACCTTCGCCGTCGCGACCGTCGGCGGTCCGCTGCTCGGCGGTGTCATCACCGACACGTCGTGGCTCGGCTGGCGCTGGTGCTTCTACGTCGGTGTGCCCTTCGCGGTCATCGCGCTGATCGTCCTGCAGAAGACCCTGCACCTGCCCGTCGTGAAGCGCGAGGTGAAGGTCGACTGGGCCGGCGCCTTCTTCATCTCGGCCGCGGTCTCCCTGCTGCTGCTGTGGGTCACCTTCGCCGGTGACAAGTACGACTGGATCTCGTGGCAGACCTACACCATGCTCGCCGGCGCGGTCGTGCTCGGCCTGCTCTTCGTGCTCGTCGAGTCCCGGGCGAGCGAGCCGATCATCCCGCTGCGGCTGTTCCGCAACCGCACCATCACGCTGTCGTCGATCGCCTCGCTGTTCGTCGGCGTCGCCATGTTCACCGGCACGGTCTTCTTCAGCCAGTACTTCCAGCTGGCCCGCGACAAGTCGCCGACGATGTCCGGCGTGATGACCATCCCGATGATCGCCGGCCTGTTCGTCTCCTCCACGGTCTCCGGCCAGGTCATCACCAAGACCGGCAAGTGGAAGGCGTGGCTGGTCAGCGGTGGCGTCCTGGTGACCGCGGGACTCGGTCTGCTCGGCACCATCCGGTACGACACGGAGTACTGGCACATCGCGATCTACATGGCGCTGATGGGTCTCGGCATCGGCATGATGATGCAGAACCTGGTGCTGTGCACGCAGAACCAGGTGGCCCCCGCCGACCTCGGCGCGGCCAGCTCCACGGTGACGTTCTTCCGGTCCCTCGGCGGCGCGATCGGCGTCTCCGCGCTGGGCGCCGTGATGGCCCACCGGATCACCGACTACGCCAAGGACGGCCTGACCGACCTCGGCCCCAAGTACGCCTCCGCCGCCGCCGGTGCCAGCTCCGGCAGCAGCATCCCGGACATGGACGCGCTGCCCGCACCGCTGCGCACCGTGATGGAGAGCGCGTACGGCCACGGCATCGCGGACGTCTTCCTGATCGCCTCCGCGACGGCGCTGGCCGCCTTCTTCGTGACCCTCTTCATCAAGGAGGTCCCGCTGCGCACTTCGGGCGGTCTGGCACAGGCCGCCGAGGCGAACAACGCGGCGACGGCCCCCGCGGCTCCCGCCGCCGTCCAGGACCAGACCCCGAGCTGGGCGCTCCAGGAGACCGGCCCCGCCGAGGCGGGCCCCGAGGGCACGCAGCAGCTCGGCGCCGTCGCCACCGCGGCGGCCGGAACCACCGCAGGGTCCGGCGGGATCCCGGTACGCGGACACATCCGCGGTGCCGAGAGCGCGCCCGTGCCGCGGGCCGCGGTCACGCTGATCTCGCTCGCGGGACGGCAGCTCGGCCGCTCCGTCGCGCAGGCCGACGGCGCCTACGCGCTGGACGCTCCCGGCACCGGCTCGTACGTCCTGATCGCCTCCGCCGACGGCTTCCAGCCGCAGGCCTCGACGATCGTCGTCAACGACGAACCGGTCGCGTACGACATCCTGCTGAGCGGTACCAGCGGGCTGAGCGGTGTGGTGCGAGGCGCCGGGTCCGGAACCGCGGTCAAGGACGCCATGGTCATCGTGACCGACGTGCGCGGTGACGTGCTGGCCACCGGAACCACCGGCGAGCAGGGCGAGTTCACCTTCGCCGAACTGGTCCCGGGCGCCGTGACCGTCGCGGTGAACGCGGCCGGACACCGGCCGACGGCCCTGCCCGTCGAGGTCGGCGGCACCGGCGTCACCCGCGTCGAGGTCGAACTCAGCCCCGGCGCCCAGGTCCAGGGTGTCGTCCGGGCACCGGGCGGCCCGCTCGGCGACGCCCGGGTCACCCTGGTCGACGCGGCCGGCAACGTGATCGGCACGGCCAGGACCGGCGCCGACGGGGCGTACGCCTTCACCGACCTGGACAGCGGCGAGTACACCGTCATCGCGACGGGCTACCCACCGGTGGCCACCTCGCTGACCGTGAACGGCCACGGCGCCGACCGCCACGACATCGAACTCTCCCACCCGGGCGAGTAGTTCGGCTCCGGGGGGGGGGGGGGGGGGGGGGGGGGGGGG
Source organism: Streptomyces sp. NPDC043867 (assembly GCF_056435845.1). Taxonomy (NCBI): domain Bacteria; kingdom Bacillati; phylum Actinomycetota; class Actinomycetes; order Kitasatosporales; family Streptomycetaceae; genus Streptomyces; species Streptomyces sp. NPDC043867. The sequence continues at coordinate 46,552 of NZ_JBWKDS010000047.1, forward strand.
GGGGGGCGGGGGGGGGGGGGGGGTGGGGGAGGGGGTGGGGGGGGTGATACTCTCCGGTCTCCCTTTCCCCCCAGGGCTGCATGTCGA
>NZ_JBWKDS010000047.1:46648-65105 GCF_056435845.1 Streptomyces sp. NPDC043867
CACCGCCCCCCCCCCCCCCCCCCCCCCCCCCCCCCACGGTCCGCCTCCTCCCCCCCCCCCCCCCGCCCCCCCCCCCCCCCCCACCCCCCCCCCCCGGGCCGGTCTCATTTTCGACCGGTCCGAACGGCTCCGCCGGTTTCGGACAGCTTGGCCTGCAAGGAGAAAACGGGATGGGACTGACCGCACGGATTCGCACGCGGGACGGATGGGCCGTGTCGCACGCCGTCGTCACGGTGACCGACATGACGGGCACGCAGGTGCTGCGGGCCGAGGCCGACGACGAGGGAGCCGTACGGGACACGACCGCCCTGGCACCCGGCGCGTACACCGTGATCGTCACCGCGGTCGGGTACGCCCCCGCCGCGTCCAGCGCGATCGTCACGGCGAGCGGACGGGCCGAGATCGGCAACGTCGTCCTCGCCCGCCAGGGCGGCACCGAGCTGCCCCCGCCGGGCCCGTGGACCATCGACCCCGCCCACTCATCGGTGGGCGCGGTCGCCCAGCACCTGGGCATCTCCAGCGTGCACGGCCGGTTCACGGAGTTCACGGGCCTGATCGAGATCGCCCCTGACGACATCGCCAAGTCCCGGGTGGAGGCGGTGATCTCCGCAGCCTCCATCGACACGGGCAACGGCATGCGCGACGGGCACCTCAAGTCGCCCGACTTCCTCGACGTGGAGGCGTACCCGCAGATCACCTACCGCTCGACGGGCCTGAGCCCCGCCGGTTCCGACCGCTGGACGGTGCACGGCGAGCTGACCATGCACGGCGTCGTACGCCCCGTCGACCTGGACCTCGCCTACCTCGGCACCGGCGCCGACCCCTGGGGCGGCACGCGCGCCGCGTTCCGCGCCGGCGCCGAACTGCGCCGCGAGGACTTCGCGATGAACTACAACCAGGTGCTCCAGGCGGGCATCTCCGCCATCGGCACGACCCTGCGGGTGGAGCTGGACATCCAGGCGGTCCAGGGGGACGCACTGCCGGCCGCCTGACGGCCCGGGCGGTCCAGGGGACCCAGAGGGTGCTCACTGTCGGCCATCTCACGGCGGGACGCCCCGACGCTTCCGGCCGCCGGGTCCTTCAGCCGCCGGCCCGGGAGCCGTCCGGGGCCCTGCCGTCGCGGGCGGCCGGGGCGGAGCGCGACACCCGGGCCACCAGGTCGCCGCACAGGTCCCTGAGCTTGACGTTCGAGTCCTGCGAGGCCCGGCGCAGCATGTCGAGCGCCACCCGGGCGTCGCAGCGCTCCTTCGCCATGAGGATGCCGACCGCCTGGTCGATCACACTGCGCGAGAGCAGGGCGGTCCTGACGTCCCCCGCCGACGTCCGCTCGCGCTCGATGCGCAGCGCGGCGTTGATCGCCTCCGCGGCGCGCTCCGCGAACGCGCGAGCGGTCTCGCGGCGGTCGCGGAAGGCGTCCTCCGCCACGGCGTAGAGATTCAGCGCCGCGTCCGTCTCGCCCTCGACCGGGAGCGGGACGGCCAGCACCGAGCGGATCCCCTGGGAGAGCGCGTAGGGGGTGTACGAGGGCCAGCGGGTCTCGGTCGCCAGGTCCGGGGAGTACTGCTCGGCGTCCACCTCGGCCGCCCGGACGCAGGGCCCGTCGCCGTTCTCGTACTGGCGCTGGTCGAGTCCGCTCGGCAGGCCGCTCGTACCCGCCAGGGTGAGCAGCCGCCCGTCACGGCGCACCGTGATGCTGCACGCCGCCGCCCCTTCCACGGCGAGCACCGCCCGCTCCGTCAGGTCCCTGAGCAGGGTGTCGAGTCCGCCGCTCTGGGCAAGTGCCTCGTGCAGCGTGCGGGCCCCCGGTGCGGCGGCGGCCCGTGGCGGCCTGGGCGGATCGGCTGGAGGTCTCATACGGAACGGGTATCCCGTCGGCACCCGCTCACGCCTGGTCCCGCACGTCCACGATCCGCCCGGCCAGGTCGCGCAGCTTCACGTTCTCGCGCTGCGAGGTCCGCACCAGGCTGTCGAAGGCCTCCGCCGCGTCGATGTCCAGGCGCTCCATGAGGATGCCCGTGGCCTGTCCGATCAGGTCGCGGGTGCGCATGGCCTCCGTCAACTGCTCCCGTACGGTCACCGTCTCCAGCGCGATGCTGACGTGCGCGGTGAGCAGCCGGCCGATCCGTCTCGCCGAGGCGTCGAAGGCGCCCGGCTTTCGCGCGTAGACCGTGAGCACGGTGAGCCGGCGGCGGTCCGCGCGCAGGCGCAGGGAGAGCACCGAGCGCAGGCCGAGGCCCGCCAGGGTGAGTTCGCCGTCGTCGGCCGCGCCGCTGTCCTCGATCCCGGCGACCGGCGCGCTCCACAGGTCGGCCCAGTACGCGCGGTGCTCGCGGCCCGCGTCGAGCGCGTCGGCGGAGCGTACGACGTCGTCGGTCCAGGCGAGGGTCTGCCGGGGTGCGGTGTCCTCGATGACGGAGACGCCGGCGTGCTCGGCGCCGGGCAGGAGATGGACGGCGAGCCGGGCCGCGGTGCGCAGGGTGCCGTTCGCCGTCGATGTCTCGTGCAGCTGCCGAGCGGCCACCGTCAGCGCCTCGGCCAGCTCGAAACCCGCAATAGAACGGGGCAATTCACTAAAGTCGGACGCAGCCACCACGAACCTCTTCGGCATGCATGGCCAGGGTCCCGTCGTCGTCCGACGACAGGTCCCGGCGCCATGCGCAGGAGAGCTCCGCAGCACATTCCCGACTGCGAGCACAGGACGAACAGCACTTTAGCTGCTCCGATGGGGTGAGTTGCGGCTCGGTGCCCCGGCTACCGCTGCGACCGGCGCGCGTGATGGAATGGCGTCACAGGTCAGGAAGCGGCCTCATCGGAACCGGACACATGTCTCTCAGGTGAGCCGTCATGATCTTCTCCCCGACCCCACGTGACCTGCCGAACTGCACGCTCGTCACGCTGCCGGCGGACATCGACATCTCCAACGCCGACGCCCTGCGCGCCGGGACCATGGACGTCGTGAACGCGCGCAGGGACCGCCTGCGCCTGCTCGTGCTGGACCTCACGACCACCGGCTTCATGGACTCCCAGGGCGTACGCCTCATCAACGAGGTGCGGGCGCACGTACACCGTCCGCCGCGGACCGAGGTGCGCGTGGTGGCGGCCCCCGGGGGGCTGGTGAGCCGCGTCCTGGAGCTGACCGGAGTACGCCGGGACGTCGCCGTGTACGACGACCTCGCGGAGGCGATCGGGTCCTAGGCTGGCCGTATGGCACCTCACATCGCGACGAACACCGCCGTATCCCTCGACGAGTTGCTGGACTTCGTACGGCCCCGGCACCGCGCCGTCCTGCTGACCCGGCGGGCCGACGGCGGGCCCCAGGGCTCGCCCCTGACCTGCGGGGTCGACGACGCGGGCCGCATCGTCGTCTCCACTTACCCGGAGCGCGCCAAGACGCGGAACGCCAAGCGGGACGAGCGGGTCAGCCTGATCGTGCTGAGCGACGAGTGGAACGGGCCCTGGGTCCAGATCGACGGGACCGCCGAGGTCATCGACGCGCCGGACTCCGTCGAGCCGCTCGTCGAGTACTACCGCACCATCGCGGGGGAGCACCCGGACTGGGACGAGTACCGGGAGGCGATGCGCAAGCAGGGCAAGTCGATCATCCGGGTCACGCCCGAGCGGTGGGGTCCGGTGGCGACGGGAGGGTTCCCGGCGCGGCTCGCCGAGCAGGACTGACCCCGGTGCTCCCGGCCCGCTCCCGCGGTACACGAAAGCGGTGGCCCGGAGCGCTCGCGCCCCGGGCCACCGCCTGGTGTGAGATCCGTCAGCTGCCGCTCTTCAACTTCGTCAGGTCGTAGAAGGTCGCCGAACCGGCCGTCACCTTCTGGTAGTTGGCCTGGACCCACGAGGTGATCGAGGACGCGGAACCGGAGTTGCCGCCCCCGCCGCCGGCGCCGCCCGCGATGAAGTAGTGGATCTTTCCGTCCTCGACGTACTTCTTGAACTGGGCGAGTGTCGGGGACGGGTCGCTGCCGTTGAAGCCGCCGATCGCCATCACCGGGTCACCGGTGGCGAGCTGGTAGCTGGCGCCGTTCTGGGAGCCGATGGTCGCGGCCACCCAGGTGTACTGGTCGGCGTCCGCCTTCAGCAGCTTCCTGGCCTCGGCGCCGACGGACGCGCCGTTCAGCAGACCGCCCACGCCGCCGCCTCCCATGCCGCCCTCGCCCATGCCGCCCTGCGGGGCCTGGCCGCTGGCGCCCTGCGGAGCCTGCCCGTTGCCCTGCTGGTTCGTGCCGCCGGGGAAGCCGCCGCCGTTGCCGCCGCCCGGGGGCTGACCCGTGCCACCGCCCTGCGGCGCACCGTTCTGCTGGTTCCGGCCAGGCATTCCGCCGCCCGTCCGACCGCCGGGACCGCCGCCGGGACCGCCGCCCATCATGCTCGCGCCGGCCGGACCGGCCGTGACGATGGAGCCCGTGTGACCGGTGTCCACCGTGCTCAGCGTGTACGCCGTCGGACCCGCGACCGCCGCCACGAAGCTCAGCCCGGCCGCCGCGAGGGCCAACTGCCGGCTCAGCCGCGCCACGAAGACCAGACCGAGCGCGCCGACCAGCCCGCCGACGAGCACCAGCCACTTCAGCCAGGGCAGGTAGTCGGAGGTGCGGCTGAGGAGCACATAGCCCCAGACCGCCGCCGCGGTGACCGACGCCGCGAGCGTCAGCGCGGCCCGGATCCTGCCCCGCTCCTCCCACAGCATCGTGGCGCCCATGCCGACCACGGCCGCGACGTAGGGGGCCAGGGCCACCGTGTAGTACTGGTGGAAGATGCCCGCCATGTAGCTGAAGACGACCACGGTCATCAGCAGCGCGCCGCCCCACGCGAGGAACGAGCCGCGGGCCAGGTCGGTCCGCTGCGCCTTCCTGGTCAGCCAGAGGCCGGCCACGAGCAGGACCAGCGCGGTGGGCAGCAGCCACGAGATCTGGCCGCCGATCTCGGAGTTGAACATCCGGTCCCACCCGGTCTCACCCCACTGACCGGTACCGCCACCGCCACCGCCCCCGCCGCCGACGCTGCCGGTCTCCTCGCCGTTGATCCGGCCCAGACCGTTGTAGCCGAAGGTCAGCTCCAGGAAGGAGTTGTTCTGCGAGCCGCCGATGTACGGGCGGGACGAGGCCGGCCACAGCTCGACGATCGCGACCCACCAGCCGCCGGAGACGACCAGGGCGGCCGTGGCGAGGGCGAGCTGCCCGAGACGCTTCCGCAGCCGCACCGGCCCGCAGACCCCGTACAGGATCGCCAGCGGCGGCAGGATCAGGAAGGCCTGGAGGGTCTTGGTCAGGAAGGCGAGGCCGACCGCGACACCCGCCCACACCAGCCACTTGGTGCGCCCGTCCTCCAAGGCGCGGATCACGCAGTACACCGTGACGGTCATCAGCAGCGCGAGCAGCGCGTCCGGGTTGTTGAACCGGAACATCAGCGCGGCGACGGGGGTGAGCGCCAGCACCGCTCCGGCGATCAGGGCGGCCGCCGGGGAGAAGCGGCGCCGCACGGCCGCGTGGAGCACGCCGACCGTGGCGACGCCCATCAGCACCTCGGGGACGAGGATCGCCCACGAGCTGAGGCCGAAGATCCGTACCGACAGCGCCATCGGCCACAGTGCGGCCGGGGGCTTGTCGACGGTGATCGCGTTGCCGGCGTCGAGCGAGCCGAAGAAGAACGCCTTCCAGCTCTGGCTGCCGGCCTGGACGGCCGCGGAGTAGAAGGAGTTGGCGTATCCGGACGCGCTCAGGTCGTACAGGTAGAGCAGACCGGTGGCGAGGAGCAGGGCGAGCAGGGCCGGGCGGGCCCAGCGCGGGTCCTCGGGCCGGCCGCGCCACAGCCGGCGCGCGAAGGGCTGCTTCGGCTCACCGGAACCGGGTGCCGCCGGGCGGGATGCGGCCGGTTCGTGCGCCGCGGACGCGGCGGGCGGCCCCCAGGAGGGGGTGATGTCCCCCTGCGACGTCGTGTCGGGCTGAGTCGTCATCGTGCGTTCCTCGGATCGTGATCGTGCGGGCGCACCGTCTGCAGCTGCACGGTCGCGTCCCCCCTGGTGCGGTCCGCGACGTCGCCGGCGCGGAATTCTGTGGTGTCGTACGAGGACCGGTGCGCCGCCGGGCGCTGGGCCAACGGCGCGTTGGTGTAAGGGCGTTGCGGCGCGTCGGTGTACGGGTGCCGTGCGTCGGTGTACGGGTGCGGCGCCGGCTGCCGGGATTCGAGGCCCCCGGAGTACGGGTGCGCCGCCGTGGCGTACGGGTCCGGGGCGGGCGAGGCCACGGCCGTGAAGGCGGGCTCGTCGCGGTCCGGGAAGACCCAGGCCCTGAAGAGCAGGAACCGCAGCACCGTCGCCGCGAGGTTGGCGGCGACCAGGACCGCGAGTTCCGTGGAGTGCGCGGGCTCGGACGTCGCCGCGTTCAGGGCGGCGAGCGAACCGCTGGTGAGGATCAGTCCGATGCCGAACACCACCAGCCCCTGGGCCTGATGGCGCATGGCGCTCTCCCGGCCTCGGACGCCGAACGTGAGCCGCCGGTTGGCCGCCGTGTTCGCCACCGCCGAGACCAGCAGGGCGAGCGCGTTGGCGGTCTGCGGCCCCGCGACGGCCCGGAAGCCGGAGTACAGCAGCAGGTAGAACAGGGTCGACAGGACACCCACCGCGCAGAACCCGACCAGCTGACGCGCGAGGCCGCGGGGCACCCCGGCCAGGTCCCGGTCGCGCGGATCGTCCCCGAAGGGCCGCGCGAGCCGGTCCAGCGGCAGCGAACCCGTCGCGAGGGCCCGGCCCACCCGCCACACGCCCTTCAGGTCGTCCGTCGCCGTCCGCACGATGTGCACGGTGGAGTCCGGGTCGTCGACCCAGTCGACCGGCACCTCGTGGATGCGCAGCCCGGCCCGCTCGGCCAGCACCAGCATCTCGGTGTCGAAGAACCAGCCGGTGTCCTCCACCAGCGGCAGCAGCGCCTGGGCGACATCACGCCGGATCGCCTTGAAGCCGCACTGCGCGTCGGAGAAGCGGGCCTGGAGCGAACCCCGCAGGATCAGGTTGTAGGTGCGGCTGATGAACTCCCGCTTCGCGCCGCGCACCACGCGCGACGAGCGGGCGAGCCGCGAGCCGATCGCCAGGTCCGAGTGACCGGAGATCAGCGGCGCCACCAGCGGCAGCAGGGCGTTGAGGTCGGTGGACAGATCCACGTCCATGTAGGCGAGGACCGGGGCGTCCGAGGCGGACCAGACGGTGCGCAGCGCCCGGCCGCGGCCCTTCTGCTCCAGGCGGAAGGATCTGACCTCCGCGATCTCCGACTCCAGCCGCGCGGCCACCAGCGGTGTGGTGTCCGTGGACGCGTTGTCCGCGATCGTGATGCGGAACGAGTACGGGAAGGTGCGTGCGAGGTGGTCGTGCAGTCGCCGCACACACGGCTGGAGGTCCTTCTCCTCGTTGTAGACGGGGATCACTACGTCCAGGACAGGCGTGCCGGCGTGTCCGGCCGGGAGGTGCTCCCGCGCCGGCAGGCTGCCGGGAGAAGAGTCGGTTCGCATGACAACGACATTCGTCAACCGCCCTGTTACGCCCGTGTGGTGGCGCTGTGCTGTGCCTGTGAGTACGGGTACGGGCCCGGTTCCACGGCGAGCGCGGGCAGATGCACCGTGAACACGGTCCTGCCGGGCATGCTGTCGACGGTCACGGCGCCCCCGTGCGCGGCCGCGACGGCCTGCACGATGGCCAGCCCCAGGCCGGTCGAACCGGAGACACGGGAGCGCGAGGAGTCACCGCGCGCGAAACGCTCGAAGACCCGGGGCAGCAGGTCCGCCGGGATGCCGGGGCCGTCGTCCTGGACGTCCACGCACAGCCACGGCTCGTGCCGGTGCACGCGCGCGGTCACGGTCGTCCCCGGCGGGGTGTGCGTGCGCGCGTTCGCGAACAGGTTGACCAGGATCTGCTGGAGCCGCGCGGCGTCCGCCGACACCAGGGCCGGTTCGTCGGGCAGTTCGAGACGCCACTTGTGGTCGCGGCCGGCCGCCCGGGCGTCGCTCACCGCGTCCACGACGAGCGGCACCAGGTCCGTCTGCCCGTACTGGAGCGGCCGCCCCGCGTCCAGGCGGGCGAGCAGCAGCAGGTCCTCGACCAGCAGCGTCATGCGCCCGGCCTCGGACTCGATCCGCCCGAGGGCGTGCCGGGTGTCGGGCCCGGTCTCCTCCCGGCCGCGCCGGGTCAGCTCGGCGTACCCGCGGATCGAGGCCAGTGGTGTCCGCAGCTCGTGGCTGGCGTCCGCGACGAACTGCCGTACCCGCGTCTCGCTCTGCTGGCGGGCGTGCAGAGCGCCGTGGATGTGGTCGAGCATGCGGTTGAGCGCGGCGCCGACCTGACCGACCTCGGTGCGGGGGTCCGCCTCGGACTCCGGGACCCGTTCGTAGAGGGTCACCTCGCCGGTGTGCAGGGTGAGTTCGGAGACGCGGGTGGCGGTGGAGGCGACGCGGCGCAGGGGACGCAGGGCGACTCCGACGAGGACCGACCCGGCGATACCGGCAGCCACGAGGCCGGCCGCGGTGACGCTGACCTCGACAAGGATCAGGGTGTTGATCGTGCTGGTCACGGACTCGGTCGGCAGGGCGACGTAGAAGCTGCCGCGATTGCCGTGCATGTACGAGACCCGGTACTGGCCCAGGCCCGGGAGGTCCACTGTGTGCAGGCCGGTCTTCGGGACGGAGGCGAGCACCGCTTTCTGCGCCTCGGTGAGGTTCTTGGTGGTCATCCGGAAGCTCTCGCTCGCGGAGGCCTTGTTCTCCTTGGTGACGACCGCTTTCGAGATCCCGCCGTCTTGGCCGACCTCGGCGACGACGGTGTCCGGCTGGGTTCCGCCCCTCGTGGCGAAGTCGAACGGGTCGTCGGGCGGATCGAGTTGGCCGTCCGGGCTCTGGTTCCCCGTGTCCGGCCGCTGGACCCCGAGGGGCTTCTTCGGGCCACCCGTCGCCCGCATGCCGACCTCGGTGACCTGGTTGTTCAGCTGATCGGACAGGTGCTCTTCCAGCGCGATCGTCGTCACCGTGCCGATGACGGCGCACACCACCGCGATGAGGGCGACCGCCGAGACGACGAGCCGCGTCCGCAGCGTCCGCGGCCGGGATGCTCGCTGCTGCCCGCGCGGCCGTCGTCGTCCGCTCATGACACGGCGGGCTTGATCAGGTAACCGGCACCGCGCCGGGTGTGGATCATCGGCTCACGGCCCGCGTCGATCTTGCGCCGCAGATACGAGATGTAGAGCTCGACGACATTGGCCTGGCCGCCGAAGTCGTACGACCACACGCGGTCGAGTATCTGCGCCTTGCTGAGCACCCGGCGCGGATTGCGCATCAGGAACCGCAGCAGCTCGAACTCGGTGGCCGTGACGTGGATGTTGTCGCCGCCCCGGGACACCTCGTGGCTGTCCTCGTCGAGGGTCAGGTCCCCGACGACGAGGACGGAGTCGCTGCGCCGGTCGGCGGCACCGGAGCGGCGGATCAGCCCGCGCAGCCGTGCCACCACCTCTTCAAGGCTGAACGGCTTGGTGACGTAGTCGTCGCCGCCCGCGGTGAGTCCGGCGATGCGGTCCTCCACGGCGTCCTTGGCCGTGAGGAAGAGCACCGGCACGTCGGGCAGGTCCCGGCGCAGCCGGCCGAGCACCGCGAGCCCGTCCATGTCGGGCAGCATCATGTCGAGCACCACGGCGTCGGGCCGGAACTCACGGGCGGCCTGCACCGCTCCGTGTCCGTCGCCCGCGCTGCGGATCTGCCACCCTTCGTAGCGAAGGGCCATGGACAGCAGCTCGGTGATCGACAGCTCGTCGTCCACCACCAGCACTCGGACGGGGCTCCCGTCCGGCCTCAGCAGTTCGGTGCGCCCCTGGGGCGAGGTCGTGGTCATAGCGGACACACTGCTGGGCGCCGCTGAGAGCATCCTTTCGGGTACCTGTGATTTGCCTGAGAAACGCACAGGCGCCTCTCAGGAAGCGCCTAGGTGTACCGGCCCGCAGGCTCGATGCGCCTAGGCGGTGCCGAGCCCGAAGAGGCGGGCGCCGTTGTCGTGGCAGACCGCCCGCAGCCAGTCGTCGCCGAGCCCGAGCCGCTCCAGCGCGTGCAGCTGATGTACGTACGGATACGGGATGTTGGGGAAGTCCGTCCCGAGCAGGACCCGGTCCCCGAGAGCGGCGAGCCGGGGCAGCGCCTGCCGGGGGAACGGCGCGAGTCGCTCGCTGAAGTCGGTGAGCGCCATGGTCGTGTCCAGCCGCACCTCGCCGTACCGCTCCGCGAGCCCGAGGAAGTCCTCGTACTCCGGCATCCCGAGATGCGCGACCACAAGCCGCAGCCGGGGGTGCCGGGCGAGGACACCGGCGACCGGACCCGGCCCGGTGTACCTGCCCGGCGCGGGACCGGAACCGCAGTGCACGACGACCGGGACCCCCGCCTCGGCGAGCAGCCCCCACGCGGGATCCAGGAGCGGGTCGCCGGGGTCGTACGCGCCCACCTGCACATGCGCCTTGAACACCCGCGCCCCCGCGTCGAGAGCCTCCTTCACGTACGTCTCGACGCCCGGCTCGGGGAACAGGGTCGCCGTGTGCAGACAGTCGGGGGTGCGGCGGGCGAAGCCGACGGCCCAGTCGTTGAGCCACCTGGCCATGCCGGCCTTGTGCGGGTAGAGCATCGCGGTGAAGGCCCGGGCGCCGAACCCCCGCAGGACCGCGAGGCGTTCCTCCTCGTCGGCGCGGTAGGTGATCGGCCACTCGACGCCGCCCGTGAGGGGCCCGAGCGCGTCGAAGTAGCCCCAGACCTTGCGCAGGACGCGCTCGGGCATGAAGTGCGTGTGCACGTCGACGAGCCCGGGGAGCCCCAGCCGCGTCCAGAACCCGCGCACTTCGGCGGTGCCGGGGTCGACGTGACCGCCGGGGGCGGGGCCTGTCCCGTTACCGGTGCTGGGGCCGGCACCGGTGTCGGTGCTGGGGTCGGTCCCGTTGCCGGTGCTGGTGCTGGGATCGGTCCCGTTGCCGGTGTCGGTGCTGGGGTCGGTCCCGTTGCCGGTGTCGGTGCTGGGGTCGGTCCCGTTGCCGGTGTCGGTGCTGGGGTCGGTCCCGTTGCCGGTGCTGGTGCTGGGATCGGTGCCGGTGCCGGTGCCGGTGCTGGGATCGGTGCCGGTGCCGGTGCTGGGATCGGTGCCGGTGCCGGTACCCGTACGGACGGGGGCGTGGGGGCTTACGGCGGCTGCGGTGCCGGGGCCGGTGTCCTCGCCGGGGCCGGTGTCCTCGCCGTACCCCGTGCCGGTGCCGGTGTCGTTGGCCCTGCCGGTGCCGGTGCCGGTGCCGTTGGCCGTGGCGTCCGTCTCCCGGGCGGCGCGGTGATCGCTCATGTCCGCCACTCTCGGTCCGGGCGCCCGCCGGCGTCCAGCACCGTGGCAGGGGATCCTGCGGCACAGCCCTGTCCGCCGCGTCCTCAGAACAGTCCGTCCTGCACGCTTCCCGCGGACCGCCTCGACTCCCGTACGGGAAAGGGCGGCAGGCCCTCCGCTCCGGCGGCGGCCAGCTCCCAGCCGGGCATGAGCCGCGTGTCGAGGACGACGACCCCGCGCCCGGTCGCGAGATGCAGATCGGGACCCGCGGCGGCGAGCAGCTCACCGCTCACGGCACACCCGGCGGCCAGTTCGCTCACCACGCCGTCGGCCGGCGGCAGCCCGGCGAGCCCGAACACCCCCGTGTGGTCCACGGGCCGGAACGGCAGGCGCTCCAGGGACTCGGGCCACCCGTCGAGCCGGCCGGCCCGGGCGTGCAGCTCGGCGATCTCCGCGATCCGCTCCCCGGCCCCGGCCTCCGCCCCCGCCGCCTCCCCGGCCGGCGTCCCGGCTCCCGCCCCGGTCCCGGGCAGCTCGCCGCGCACCGCGCGCTTCACGGCGTACGGAATCCGGTCGGGCACCCCGAGCGCGGCCCGCAGCAACTCCTCGGCCCGCCGGGCGGCCATCAGCGGCCCGCGTCCCAGCCAGCTGAACGTGACGGCCCCCTGCTCCAGCAGCCGCGCGGACCCTCGCCCGACTCCTGTGATGCCCACCTTGACCAGGCCGGGCCCGAACCACGCCAGATACACGTGGTACGGCCGCGGGTCGTCGGCGACGGTGTCGGCCGCCACGGAGTGGGCCCGCTCCAGCCGAGCGCACTCCTCGCAGCGCGCCCCGCCGCTGCGCCCCGGCACGACGGCGCCCCGAGGACACGCGTGCCCCCGCGCCCCCACGCAGGTCCGCACCCCGCCCTCCACCACACCGAAGGCGACGCGGTGCCCCCGGACCAGGGCGCTGCTCCGCCCCCCGCCCCACACCAGCACGGGCCCGTCCGCCCCCCAGCGCAGCCCCGAACAACTCCACACCCGTGCCATCCCCCGAGCGTAGCCAGAGCCACTGACAACGCCCCCGGCCCCGATTCGCCCGACGCCCCGGTTCCTCTCCCCCGACGCCACGCGCATCTCGGCCGCACCGCTCACGCAAAAGGCCCCCGGATCTCTCCGGGGGCCTTCAACCTGCGTGCACTCGGCAGGATTCGAACCTGCAACCTTCTGATCCGTAGTCAGATGCTCTATCCGTTAAGCTACGAGTGCCTGTGTGTTCTGTTGTGTGGTGCTCTTCCTTCCGGGCTTTTCTGCCTGGTCGGCGTTGCGGGAACAACATTACATGACTGGCGCCGTGAGGCGAAATCCGTTTGTCACACCCGGCCTGACCTGCGGAAATACCCGGATCGGGGGTGCTCCGGGGTCGAGACCGGAGACGTACGGGACCGGGAGAACGACCGAAGCCCCGGTCGTGACGACCGGGGCTTCGGGATCGAGCGCGGAGGCGGAGGGATTTGAACCCTCGATGGGCTTTAAGGCCCAAACCGCATTAGCAGTGCGGCGCCATAGACCGGACTAGGCGACGCCTCCAGCACAACCAGCCGCGCGAGCGCGAATGGTGCGTGCAGATGATGACACAGCCGAGCGGGGTGTCACCAATCGCCCCCCACGGTACTAGGCAGGCGGGCCGCAGGGCAAAGCCCCGACCGGCGGCGCAACCACACGCGCGGTGAGGCGTTAGTCCGGTCATGAGTCCTGTCATGTCCCGGGTCACCCTGCGCCGGCTCGCCCTCGCGGCGGCCGCCTCCGCCGCCGCCCTGTCCGCCGCGCCCGCCGCGCACGCCGGAGCCGCACCCGTGCCCGATCCCCTGTCCCTTCCCCTCATGCCGCCGCCCGCGGCCGGCGGTGAGGACCCCGGTGACCATCTCGTCGTCACCGTCGACCATGCTGGCGCCGCCGACGGGAGGTACGAGCTGGACTGCCACCCGGACGGCGGCACCCATCCCGACGTACGCGGCGCCTGCGACAAACTCGAACACGGCACCCGGTGGGGCAAGGACCCCTTCGCCTCCGTCCCGGAGGGCACGCTCTGCACCCTGCAGTACGGCGGCCCGGCCACCGCGCACGTCACCGGCACGTGGGCCGGACGTCCCGTCGACGCCAGGTACGACCGCGGGGACGGCTGCGAGATCGGGCGGTGGAACGCGCTCGTGCCGCTGCTGCCCGACCTCGGCGGGTAGCGGTCACCCTCTTCCGGGGGGGGAAGAGTCAACAGCCGGGCCCGGGCCGGAGATGTCCAAGTCGTGCTTCCGGGGGGTGAAATGCACGGTCACAGCTTCTACGTACCTTCTGCGTGCGACCTCCCTCTCATCCGGCATCGCGAGCGCAACCTCTGCCCGTAGACTCCCTCGCGTGACACGCTGCGGGACGGTTGGCAAGATGGCCCTCGCGGTCAGCAAGGTGCGGTAACAGGGAGGAAGCGTCTCGTGAGCAGCAGGCCATCCCGAGGCGCTGCTCGCCTCGCAGCCATACTGGACGCGCTTCCCGATGCGTTGGTGCTGGTCAACGCCAATGGGACCGTTGTCAACGCCAACACCATCGCCCTGGAGGCCTTCGAGGCCCCGGGGACGGCTCTGGTGGGCCGGGGGCTCCTCGACCTGCTCCCGGAGTTCGACTCCCGGCTGATCCCCGGCTCGATGCGACGGCCCGAGTCCATGGACCAGAGCGGCCGGACCAAGCCGACCCGGATGATCGCCCGGCGGACCGACGGCAGCGAGTTCCCGGTCGAGGTCACCAGTGCGAATCTGGAGAACGGCCAGCAGGCCTACGACGGCTACGGCTACACCGGCGACGAGCTGCTCATGCTCGTCGTCCGCGATCTGTCGGGCACCGTCGACACCGAGGCCGAACTCGCGCGCTCGCAACGCCAGACCGAGATGATCCTGCGGGCCGCGTCCGAGGGCGTCGTCGGCACGGACACGGACGGTCGGGTCGTCCTCGTCAATCCGGCCGCCGCCCAGATACTCGGCTACCGCGCCAGCGATCTCGGCGGCCAGGACCTGCACGCGCTCATCCTGCACTCGCGGGCCGACGGCGAGCCGTTCGCGTACGCCGAGTCGCCGCTCGCCGACACCCTGCGCTCCGGGCGCAAGCACCGGGTGCGCGGGCAGGTCGTGTGGTCCAAGTCCGGTGCCCAGGTGTCGGTCGACCTCACGACCGCGCCGGTCCGCGACGGGGACCAGCTCGTGGGCGCCGTGATGACGTTCACCGACCGGCGGCCGTACGACGCGCTGGCCGAGGAGAAGGAGGCCGAGGCCGCCCGCCACACGGAGGAGCTCGCCCGGATCACCGGCGAGCACACCGCGGAACTGGAGCGGCTGCGGGAGCGGCACACCGACGAACTCGCCGCGCTGCGCGAGCAGCACGCGGAGGAACTGGGCGCGGGCGACGACCGCTACGCGGCGCTCGCCGAGCGCGAGAAGGACCGCTTCGAGGCACTCGCCGCGCGGCACGAACAGTTGCTCGCCGTGCTCGACACCTCCCTGCGCGGACCGCTGGACCAGCTGCGCGGCGAGCTGTCGAAGCTCGCCGCCGACGACGCGGGCCAGCTGTGGCCCGAGGCCAACCAGGTGCTCCACCACCTCGCCGCGGGCTACTCGCGGATCACCACGCTCGTCGACAGCGTGCTCAGCTACCAGCGGCTGGACGCGGGCACCGAGGGCATCACCCGCACGAACGTCATGCTCGACGCGGTCGTCGCGGCCGGGGTCGACGGCGCGGTCGAGCTGATCGGTCCCGGCCGTGTGCAGTTCGCCGTGCACGCGCCGCCCATCGAGGCCGAGGTCGACCCCGAGCGGCTCGCCACCGCGCTCGCGCATCTCGTCGCCGACGTGGCGGGAGTCGACGCCACGGGCAACGCGCCGGTGTCGGCGGGCGGTTATCTGGACAACACGGTGGTCGTGGCGGCGGCGCAGCGCGGCGAGGTCGTCCGCATCGAGGTGCGAGGCCCGTACTCCGGGGGCGACCCGGTGCACGAGCCGATCGTCCGGGGCATCGTGCGGGCGCACGGAGGTGTGCTGCAGACGCACGAGGTGCCGGGGATGAGCGGCAGCGCGTACGTCCTGGAGGTGCCGATCGGCGGCGGCGCGGGCGCGGTCGAGGCCCCCGTGGCCGGGCAGTCGCCCGGCGCAGAGCTCGCGCTCCCCGAGCAGGCCGCGCCGCAGCAGGGAAGCGGACGGCGGCGGGCCCGGCGGTCCTCCGTGGACTCCTTCCTGGACAGCCCGGCGGCGGACTCCGACACCGGTGTGAGCATCCCGGCGGGTTCCGGACCGGCCGCCCAGGACCCGGGTGCCGCCGCGCCCACCGGGCGGCGCAGGCGCCGTGCGGGAGAGACCGCGACGCCCGCCGAGACCCCGGTCCCCGCGCAGGCGTCGGAGGACGAGGACACGAACACCGGGGCTGCCGGTGGTACCGGACGGCGGCGCGGACGGCCGAGCCCCGTCGAGGGTGACGCCGGGGGCGTCGCCGAGGGCGCGGTCCTCATGGCCGGCGAGCACTCCGCCGCAACCGCCGCCGCGGGTACGGGACTCGGCGGGACCGTGCCCCCGCAGGGTGTGCCCGCCCCGTCGGGCCGGCGTGCGCGCCGGGACACCGAGCAGCACGCGCTGCCGCCGGCGCTGCCCGCGGTTCAGAACACGCCGGGTTCCGATGCCCAGGCCGAGGCCGGCGACGCGGAGCCGACCGGCCGTCGGCGTCGCGCCCTTGCCGCCGCGGCGGAGCGTGCCGCGGCGCAGGAGGCGGGCGCCCGTACGGTGTTCGCGCTGCCGCCTGCCGAGGCCGACCGCTCGCCCGGGCACGCCGGTGCCGAGACGCTCTCCCCGGCCGGGCAGAGCGGGGCGTACGCGGGTGCCGCTCCCGGCGTCGTCCCGGTGGACGACGGCCGGCACGACGTGATGCCGCACGACGGCGCCGACGACCACACCCCGCCGCAGCCGCATCCGGTGCCGGCTCCGACGGGACGCCGCCGCGCCCGCCGGGCTCCGGCCGAGGCGGACGCACCCGCCGTACCCGCCGAACCCGTGCAGGACGTCCCCATGCCGAGCATCCCGGGGCAGGGTGTCCCGGGGCAGGGCGTGCAGCCCCAGATGCCGGGCGTACCCGCGCAGTCCGTGCCCGGGCAGGCTGGTCCGGGCGCGGGACGGCCCGCCGCCGGTCAGCCCGCAGCACAGTCCGCGCCCGGTCCCGTACCCGCTGCCCCGGCTGGCCGGGCCGTTCCCGTCGGGCCGGAGCAGGCGGCCGGCGGACAGGCTCCCGTGTCCCGGGCCGCCGCCGGGCAGGCGTCGGCGGGGCGCAGGGCTCTCAGCCCGGCCGCACCCGTGCAGCCGGCCCCGGGACAGACCGTGGCCAGACACGGCGCCCCGAACCCCCCGCACCCCGGCCAGCCCGTACCCGCACAAGGCATCCCCGGCCCGGCCGCACCTGCGCAGCCCGATTCTCCCTACGGTGGTGCTTCCGGTCAGACGCCTCCCGCGGCTGCCCCCGCCCCCGAGGGCGCCCCGGCGGTTCAGGGTGTGCCCGGCGCAGCCGAGAACGCCCCCGCGGAGCCGGACGGCGCGCGGACCGAGGCTCCGCCGGCCCGGCCGGACGGGACCGCGATCCCCGCCGGCGGTGTTCCCGCGCAGGGCACCGCCCCGGACCCGTCCGGGCCCTGGCCCGCCGCCGACGACACGTCCGGCACCGGTCACCCGGTACCGGCGCAGGCCCAGGCGCCGGCGCCGGCGGGGCAGACGCCCGCCTCCGGCACTCCGCTCCCGCCCGAGCGCCCCGCCCCGCCGCGGGCCGCTCAGCCGCTGCCCGCGGAGGCCGCCGCGCCCGTCGACCCGAACTCGACCCAGGGGCGCGCGTTCAGCGTGCGGACGCTCGGCCAGGGCGTGCCGTTCGGCCGCCCCGGTGCCGCGCCGAACCAGCCGCAGCCGGTCCCCCAGCAACTGCCCGCACAGGCGCTGCCGGGTTCGCAGACCCCGACGCCTCCCCCGCACCAGACCAACGGTTCCGGCCGCCGCCGCAAGCTCGGTACGCGTCCCGAGCCCGCTGCCGAGCGCCCGGAGACCGGGGGCCGTCCCCACCCGCAGAGCGGCCAGCCCCGTCCCGCCGGCGGCACGGAGGGCGCCGGACGCTCGTACGCCATAGGAGCTCCGGACCGGAACGCCGACGAGGGCCCCGAGCCGCTCGACGGTCCCGGCGGCGCCGTCGAGGTCGCCGACCAGCCCCATCCGCGGCCCATGGACGACGAGCTGCCCCCGGAGCCGCTCGACAACCCGCGGCGCCTGCTCGTGTGGCCGGCCCCCGACGTGACGACCCAGCAGGCGCTCAGCGACCGCGGCTACCGGCCCGTCGTCGTGCACTCACGCGAGGAGGTCGACGCACAGATCGCCGCCTTCCCGGCCGCGCTGTTCGTGGACCCGCTGACGGGCCCGATCACCCGCACCGCGCTCCAGTCGCTGCGCCAGGCCGCGGTGGCCGCCGAGGTACCCGTCCTGGTGACGGCGGGACTCGGCCAGGCGACGCGCGAGGCGGCGTACGGCGCCGACCCCGCCGTGCTGCTGAAGGCGCTCGCGCCGCGCGACTCGGAGCAGCACCCGCCGCGGGTGCTGCTCATCGAGGAGCACGGGGAGATCGCGCTGGCGCTCACGGCCTCGCTGGAACGGCGCGGGATGCAGGTCGCCCGGGCGGCGTCGGACGAGGACGCGGTCACGCTGGCCGCGCAGCTGCGGCCGAACCTCGTGGTGATGGACCTGATGCAGGTACGGCGTCGGCGCGCCGGGATCGTCGACTGGCTGCGCGCGAACGGCCAGTTGAACCGCACGCCCCTCGTCGTCTACACCGCCGCCGTCGATCAGGCGGAGCTTCCGCGCCTGGCGGCGGGGGAGACGGTCCTGTTCCTCGCCGAACGCTCGACCAGCGTCGAGGTGCAGGACCGGATCGTCGACCTGCTGGCGCGCATCGGCACGAACTGAGTTGTCGTACAACACGGTTGGGGGGGTGTTTTCCGTGGAACAACGCCCCCACCCGTGTCTTCCCCCGCCCCCGTGTCCAGTTTGCGGGGCGGGTTCCTCGTTGCCATCCAAGTCGTGTGGCGCCCCCGTCGTCC
>NZ_JBWKDS010000048.1:0-44759 GCF_056435845.1 Streptomyces sp. NPDC043867
CCCCCCCCCCCCCCCCCCCCCCCCCCCCCCCCCCCCCCCCCCCCCCCCCCCCCCCCCCCCCCCCCCCCCCCCCCCCCCCCCCCCCCCCCCCCGCTCCGGGTTGGACGTGGCCGAGGTCAGACCTCGACGACGACCGGGAGGATCATCGGGCGCCGGCGGTAGTTGTCCGACACCCACTTGCCCAGCGTGCGGCGGATGAGCTGCTGCAGCTGGTGGGGCTCGACGACGCCGTCCTGGGCCGAGCGCTCCAGGACTTCCGTGATCTTCGGGACGACGGCCGAGAACGCGCTGTCGTCGATGCCCGAGCCGCGGGCCTGGATGTGCGGGCCTGCGGTGATCTTGCCCGTGCTGGAGTCGATCACCATGAAGACCGAGATGATGCCCTCGTCGCCGAGGATGCGGCGGTCCTTCAGCGCGGTCTCGCCCACGTCGCCGACCGAGAGGCCGTCGACGTACACGTATCCCGCCTGGACCTTGCCGGCGATCCTGGCCTTGCCGCCGACGAGGTCGACGACGACGCCGTCCTCGGCGATGACGATGCGGTCGTGCGGAACTCCGGTCAGGGCGCCGAGCTCGGCGTTGGCGCGCAGGTGGCGCCATTCGCCGTGGACCGGCATCAGGTTCCGCGGCTTGCAGATGTTGTAGAAGTACAGCAGCTCGCCCGCGGAGGCGTGGCCCGAGACGTGCACCTTGGCGTTGCCCTTGTGGACCACGTTGGCGCCCCAGCGGGTCAGGCCGTTGATGACGCGGTAGACCGCGTTCTCGTTGCCGGGGATCAGCGACGACGCCAGGATCACCGTGTCGCCCTGGACGATGCGGATCTGGTGGTCGCGGTTGGCCATGCGGGACAGTGCGGCCATCGGTTCGCCCTGCGAGCCCGTGCAGACGAGCACGATCTCGTGGTCCGGAAGGTCGTCGAGCGTCTTGACGTCGACCACCAGGCCCGGCGGGACCTTCAGATAGCCCAGGTCGCGGGCGATGCCCATGTTGCGGACCATCGACCGGCCGACGAAGGCGACCCGGCGGCCGTACTCGTGGGCCGCGTCCAGGATCTGCTGGATGCGGTGGACGTGACTGGCGAAGCTCGCCACGATGATCCGCTTGCCGGCGCCGGCGAAGACCTGCCGCAGGACGTTCGAGATGTCGCGCTCGGGCGGGACGAAGCCCGGGACCTCGGCGTTCGTCGAGTCCGAGAGGAGAAGGTCGATGCCTTCCTCGCTCAGCCGCGCGAACGCGTGCAGGTCGGTGAGGCGGCCGTCCAGCGGGAGCTGGTCCATCTTGAAGTCGCCGGTGTGGACGACCATGCCCGCCGGGGTGCGGATGGCCACCGCGAGGGCGTCCGGGATGGAGTGGTTGACCGCCACGAACTCGCAGTCGAAGGGGCCGATGCGCTCACGGTGCCCCTCGGTGACCTCGAGCGTGTACGGACGGATGCGGTGCTCCTGGAGCTTCGCCTCGATGAGGGCGAGGGTCAGCTTGGAGCCGATCAGCGGGATGTCCGGCTTCTCGCGCAGGAGGAAGGGGACACCGCCGATGTGGTCCTCGTGGCCGTGTGTGAGGACGATGCCCTCGATGTCGTCGAGGCGGTCCCTGATGGACGTGAAGTCCGGCAGGATCAAATCGATTCCGGGCTGCTCCTCCTCGGGGAAGAGCACTCCGCAGTCGACGATCAGCAGGCGCCCGTCGTACTCGAAGACGGTCATGTTCCGGCCGATTTCGCCGAGACCACCGAGCGGGGTGACCCGCAGGCCGCCCTGGGCAAGCTTCGGCGGCGGCGCGAGTTCGGGATGCGGATGACTCAAAAGACTCTCCTCACCACGCGCGCCACGTACCCGGCAAGGCACGTGGCGCGCGTGACGTTCGTGCAGTAGCAGTTGTCTGTGTGGGACGCAGGCCGGTGGCCCGCGGTCGTACGTATTCAGTTGTGAAGTCTGTGGTCAGAGCTGTACCCCGCCGGCGGCAAGATCGATCTTGAGCTGGTTGGTCTCCTCGGGGGACAGCTCGACCATGGGGGCGCGCAGCGGTCCGGAGGGCAGGCCCTGAAGGGCGAGCGCGGCCTTGGTCGTCATGACGCCCTGAGTGCGGAACATGCCGGTGAATACGGGGAGCAGCTTCTGGTGGATCTCGGTCGCCTTCTGGACGTCGCCCGAGAGGTACGCGTCGAGCAGCTCGCGCAATTCCGGCGTGACGACGTGGCCGACGACGGAGACGAAGCCGACGGCGCCCACGGAGAGCAGCGGCAGGTTCAGCATGTCGTCGCCCGAGTACCAGGCGAGGCCGGAGCGTGCGATGGCCCAGCTGGCGCGGCCGAGGTCGCCCTTGGCGTCCTTGTTGGCGACGATCCGGGGGTGCTCGGCGAGGCGGACGATCGTCTCGGTGTTGATCGGGACGCCGCTGCGGCCGGGGATGTCGTAGAGCATCACGGGCAGCTCGGTCGCGTCGGCGATCGCCGTGAAGTTCCGGTACAGGCCCTCCTGCGGGGGCTTGTTGTAGTACGGCGTGACGGTCAGGAGGCCACTCGCGCCGGCCTTCTCGGCGTCGCGGGCGAGCTCGATGCTGTGGCTGGTGTCGTTGGTGCCGACGCCCGCGACCACGTGCGCCCGGTCGCCGACCGCTTCGGCCACGGCGCGTACGAGCCGGGCTTTCTCCGCGTTGCTCGTGGTCGGGGACTCGCCGGTGGTGCCGTTGATGACCAGGCCGTCGTTGCCTGCGTCCACCAGGTGGGCGGCGAGCCGCTGCGCGCCGTCGAGGTCGAGTGCGCCGTCCGCCGTGAAGGGCGTGACCATGGCGGTGAGGACCCTCCCGAAGGGGGTCTGCGGAGTGGAGGTCGGAGCCATGGGTAACACGCTACTCGCTGCTCAACGCGGGGTCTGCCCTCGGGGCAGGCGACAAGTCCGGACAAATGCGGAGCCCGGCACTGCCTGCTCGGGGGTTCAAGCAGTGCCGGGTCCGTTTGATCAGGCTAGATGAACTTCCAGAAATGCCGCAATCGGGACACTTCGTCCGGCTGATGCGTACATCTGTGCCGGATGCGTGCGGGAGCGCGCTACGGCGCGACGCGTCCGTTGGCGTTGAAGGCCGCATACGTGAGCGGCATGAGCTTCGCCCACTCCGCCTCCATCTGCTCGCCGACCATCTCGATCTCCCGCTGCGGGAAGGACGGGACCTTGGCGAGTTCGTGCTGGGTGCGCAGGCCGAGGAAGTGCATCAGCGAGCGTGCGTTGCACGTGGCGTACATCGACGAGTAGAGGCCCACCGGGAGGACGGCGCGGGCCACCTCACGGGCCACACCGGCGGCGAGCATCTTCCGGTACGCCCGGTAGGACTCGATGTACGACTCCTGCATGGCGTCCGCCGCGATCTCGCGCTGCTCCTGCGAACCGTCCACGAAGACGTACTTCCCCGGGCGGCCCTCCTGGACCAGCTTGCGGGACGCGTCCGGGACGTAGAAGACCGGCTGGAGCTCCCGGTAGCGGCCCGACTCCTCGTTGTACGACCAGCCCACGCGGTGCCGCATGAACTCGCGGAACACGAAGATCGGGGCGCTGATGAAGAACGTCATCGAGTTGTGCTCGAAGGGACTGCCGTGCCGGTCCCGCATGAGGTAGTTGATCAGTCCCTTCGAGCGCTCCGGGTCCTTGGTCAGCTCGTCGAGGGACTGCTCCCCGACGGTCGAGACACGGGCGGCGAACAACACGTCCGAGTCGGCGGCGCTGGACTTCACCAGCTCGACGGCGACGTCGTTCCTGAGGTCGATCTTGAAATCGTCGGCGGGGGTGTCGGTCACGATTCGAAGGGTCCTTCCATCACAGCTCTGAACGCCGCCACTCTACGGCCCGGCGAGCCCGGAGATTTCCGTGCCCCGCCAAGGAGAAAATCGGTGAAAGCGGGCACCTTTCGGGAGGTTCGTACGTCTGTAGGAGTGACACGGATCCCTTCGAGTCCGCAGAGGAGAAGCACCGCCCATGTTCCGTCGGCGCGAGCCCGTCCCGTTCGCCTTCATCGCCGAAGCCGACAAGTTCCGCAGCAATGTCGCTCCCCCGCCCCGTGAGCGCGCCTCCGCCGGGCAGCTGGCCGGCCGCTGGCTCATCGGGCTCACCGTGGTCGCCGGTCTCGTCGGATCCCTGCTCATCGGGATGCCCGCGCTCTCGGCGGACCAGTCGGCCCCGACGACGCAGCACTCCGAGGCCTCCGACGGGCGCTGACCCGCACGGCACCGCACGGCACCGCACGGCACCCGGGGCACCCCCTTGGCCCCCCAAGGGTGGTGAGCGGGGATCCGGCTCGATAGCCTCACCGGGCATAGCCCCTGTGTGGATCGAGTGAGGACCAGTCGTGCCCCTGCCCTTCCTGACGGCGGACCGCGCTTTTGACGAGGCGGCGGACGATCGCGCACTGCCGTTCGACGACCGCGACCAGTGGCGGCGTCCGTACCGGCCCGGGCCCTGGCGGGTGGGCGCGGCGGCGCTCGTCCTGCTGCTCGCCTCGTACGTGCTCTTCGCCTCCGTGATCATCGCGCTCACCGGGACGATGGCGGGCGCCGCCGTGTGTCTGGGCGGGGCGCTGCTGGTCATACTGTGCGCGCTGCGGCTGCTGCGGGTGGGTGTCTGGGTCAGCGCGAGCGGCCTGCGCCGGGTGAGCTTCCTCCGCACGAGCACCGCCCCCTGGGAGCAGGTCGCCGCGGTGCGGACGGTGCAGCAGCCGGTGCGCTGGCTCGGGCTGCCGCGCACGGTGCAGGGGCAGGCCCTGGTCCTCGTCCGCAGGGACCGTGCGCCGGACGCCCTGGTGCCGTTGCTCACCACGCACGGCGCGGACTTCCTGGCGCGCATGGAGGCCTTCGACCGGGCGGCGGACGCCGTCGAGGTGTGGGCCGACGAGTACCGCAGGAGCTGAGCCGCAGCACGACGAAGGGGCCGGCCCCACCGCGGGCCGGCCCCTTCGTCGTGCCCCCGGGCGGGCGGCCCGGACTCCTACGCGGTCGGTCGGACGCGGACCGGGCGGCCCTCGTGCAGGGCGATCGCGCGCTGCATCGCCTTGCGGGCACGCGGGGTGTCACGGGCGTCGTGGTAGGCGACGGCGAGGCGGAACCAGCTGCGCCAGTCGTCGGGGGTGTCCTCGGTCTCGGCCTTGCGCCGGGCGAAGACCTCGTCGGCCGAGTCGCGGTCGATGCGGCCGCCCGGCGTGCGCTTCAGCTCGTCCACGGGCAGGCCGCCCTCGGCGTCCAGCTCGGCGGCGAGCCGGTTGGCCCTGCGGACGAACTGGGTGTTCTTCCACAGGAACCAGACGCCGATGACCGGCAGGATCAGTACGGAGACGCCGAAGGTGACCGTGAGGACCGTACCGGTCTGGATCAGGAGGACTCCGCGCCAGCCGACCAGCACGAAGTAGGCGACCAGGACGGCCGCCGTGATGGCGTAGGTGATCTTCGCGCGCATGTCTCAGCTATCTGTCGACGGTCTTCGGCGGCCGCTCAGCCGAGGTCCAGGAAGTGCTCCAGGCCGAAGGTGAGGCCCGGGCTGCTCACGACGCGGCGCACGCCGAGCAGGATGCCCGGCATGAAGCTGCTGTGATGCAGCGAGTCGTGGCGGATGGTCAGGGTCTCGCCCTCCGCGCCCAGCAGGACCTCCTGGTGGGCCAGCAGGCCGCGCAGGCGGACCGCGTGCACCGGCACCCCGTCGACGTTCGCCCCGCGGGCGCCGTCCAGGGCGGTCGCCGTGGCGTCCGGCTGCGCGGCGCTGCCGGCCCGCTCACGGGCCGCGGCGATGAGCTGCGCCGTGCGCGTGGCGGTGCCGCTGGGGGCGTCCACCTTGTTCGGGTGGTGCAGCTCTACGACCTCGACGGACTCGAAGTACGGTGCGGCGGCCTCGGCGAACTTCATGGTCAGTACGGCACCGATGGAGAAGTTGGGCGCGATGAGCACGCCCGTCTCCGGCGAGCCGTCCAGCCAGGTCCGAAGCTGCGCGAGCCGTTCCCCGGTCCAGCCCGTCGTGCCGACCACGGCGTGGATGCCGTTGCGCACGCAGAAGTCGAGGTTGTCCATCACCGAGTCCGGTGTGGTCAGCTCCACCGCGACCTGCGCGCCCGACGCGGTCAGCGTCTCCAGCGTGTCGCCCCTGCCCAGCGCGGCCACCAGCTCCATGTCCTCGGCGGCCTCGACGGCTCGTACCGCCTCGGCCCCGATGCGGCCCTTGGCACCGAGGACCGCCACGCGCAGCTTGCTCATGCTTGGTTCCTTACCTGAGACGGGGGTTACGCGACCGCGTCGTGCAGCCGGGACGCCTGCTTGTCCCTGAGCGGGCCGATGACCGACAACGAGGGCCGCTGTCCCAGGATCTCGTGGGCGACCGAACGGACCTCGTCCGGGGTGACCGCCGCTATCCGGGCCAGCATGTCGTCGACGGACATCTGGTCGCCCCAGCACAGCTCGCTCTTGCCGATGCGGTTCATCAGCGCGCCGGTGTCCTCCAGGCCGAGGACCGTGGAGCCCTGGAGCTGGCCGACGGCCCGGCCGATCTCGTCGTCCGAGAGACCGTGCTCGGCGACGTGGTCGAGCTCGTCGCGGCAGATCTTCAGCACGTCGTGCACCTGGCTCGGGCGGCAGCCCGCGTACACGCCGAAGAGACCGCAGTCGGCGAAGCCCGTGGTGTACGAGTACACGCTGTAGGCCAGGCCGCGCTTCTCGCGGATCTCCTGGAAGAGGCGGGAGGACATGCCCCCGCCCAGGGCGGTGTTCAGGACGCCCAGCGCCCAGCGCCGGTCGTCGGTACGGGCCAGGCCCGGCATGCCGAGGACGACATGGGCCTGCTCGGTCTTGCGGCCGAGCAGGCCGACGCGGCCCGCGGTGCGGATGGTGCGCCGGCCGTCGCGCGGGGCGACCGGGGCGGCCTCGGGGCCCTGGAGGGCGCCGGCCTTCTCGAAGGCGGCACGGACCTGGCGTACCACCTTGTTGTGGTCGACGTTGCCCGCGCAGGCCACGACGAGGTGCGTCGGGTCGTAGTGCTTGCGGTAGAAGCGACGGATGCGGTCGGCGCTGAGGGCGTTGACCGTGTCGACCGTGCCGAGGACCGGGCGGCCGAGGGGGGTGTCGCCGAGCATCGTGTGCGCGAACAGGTCGTGCACGCAGTCGCCCGGGTCGTCCTCGGTCATGGCGATCTCTTCGAGGATCACGCCGCGCTCGGCGTCGACGTCGGCCTGCTCGACCAGCGAGCCGGTGAGCATGTCGCACACGACGTCGATGGCGAGCGGCAGGTCGGTGTCGAGCACGCGTGCGTAGTAGCACGTGTACTCCTTCGCCGTGAACGCGTTCATCTCGCCGCCGACCGCGTCGATGGCGGAGGAGATGTCCAGGGCGGACCGGCGCCGCGTGCCCTTGAAGAGGAGGTGCTCCAGGTAGTGCGTGGCACCGTTCAGCGCGGGCGTCTCGTCGCGGGAACCGACGTGCGCCCAGATGCCGAAGGTGGCGGAGCGTACGGAGGGCAGGGTCTCGGTGACGATGCGCAGGCCGCCGGGGAGCGTCGTCTTACGGACCGTGCCGATGCCGTTGCGGCCCTTGACGAGGGTTTGGGTACGGGCGACGGCCCGCGCCTCCGAGGAGGTGCGGGCCGTCGCCGTGGAGCTGCTCGACGTCACTTGTCGGTGTCGTCCTTCTGGTCGTCGCCCTCTTCGCCCTCGACCACGGGGATGAGGGAGAGCTTTCCGCGGGAGTCGATCTCGGCGATCTCGACCTGGACCTTCTGGCCCACGCCGACGACGTCCTCGACGTTCTCCACGCGCTTGCCACCGGCGAGCTTGCGGATCTGCGAGATGTGCAGCAGACCGTCCTTGCCCGGGAGCAGCGACACGAACGCACCGAAGGTGGTCGTCTTGACGACCGTGCCCAGGTAGCGCTCGCCGACCTCCGGCATGGTCGGGTTGGCGATGCCGTTGATCGTGGCGCGGGCGGCCTCGGCCTGCGAGCCCTGCGCGGCACCGATGTAGATGGTGCCGTCGTCCTCGATCGTGATGTCGGCGCCGGTGTCCTCCTGGATCTGGTTGATCATCTTGCCCTTCGGGCCGATGACCTCACCGATCTTGTCCACCGGGATCTTGACGGTGATGATCCGCGGGGCGTTGGGGGACATTTCGTCCGGCGTGTCGATCGCTTCCATCATCACGTCGAGGATGTGGAGGCGGGCGTCACGGGCCTGCTTGAGGGCCGCGGCCAGGACGGAGGCGGGGATGCCGTCCAGCTTCGTGTCGAGCTGGAGGGCGGTCACGAACTCCTTGGTGCCGGCGACCTTGAAGTCCATGTCGCCGAAGGCGTCCTCCGCACCGAGGATGTCGGTGAGGGCGACGTAGTGCGTCTCGCCGTTGATCTCCTGGGAGATCAGGCCCATGGCGATACCGGCGACGGGGGCCTTCAGCGGCACACCGGCGTTCAGCAGCGACATGGTGGAGGCGCAGACGGAGCCCATGGACGTCGAGCCGTTGGAGCCGAGGGCCTCGGACACCTGACGGATCGCGTAGGGGAACTCCTCGCGCGTCGGCAGGACCGGCACGATCGCGCGCTCGGCGAGGGCGCCGTGGCCGATCTCGCGGCGCTTCGGCGAACCGACGCGGCCCGTCTCGCCGACGGAGTACGGCGGGAAGTTGTAGTTGTGCATGTAGCGCTTGCGGGTCACCGGGGAGAGGGTGTCCAGCTGCTGCTCCATACGGAGCATGTTGAGGGTGGTGACGCCCAGGATCTGGGTCTCGCCACGCTCGAACAGCGCGGAGCCGTGCACCCGCGGGATGGCCTCGACCTCGGCGGCCAGCGTGCGGATGTCGGTGACACCGCGGCCGTCGATGCGCTTCTTGTCCTTGATGACGCGCTCACGCACGAGGGACTTGGTCAGCGAGCGGTACGCGGCGGAGATCTCCTTCTCGCGGCCCTCGAACTGCGGGAGCAGCTTCTCGGCGGCGAGACCCTTGACGCGGTCCAGCTCGGCCTCGCGCTCCTGCTTGCCGGCGATGGTGAGGGCCTGCGAGAGCTCGCCCTTGACGGCGGCGGTGAGCGCCTCAAGGACGTCGTCCTGGTAGTCGAGGAAGACGGGGAACTCGCCGGTCGGCTTCGCGGCCTTGGCGGCGAGGTCGGCCTGGGCCTTGCAGAGCACCCGGATGAAGGGCTTCGCGGCGTCCAGACCGGCGGCGACGACCTCCTCGGTCGGCGCCTCGGCGCCGCCCTGCACGAGCTGGATCGTCTTCTCGGTGGCCTCGGCCTCGACCATCATGATCGCGACGTCGCCGTCCTCGAGGGTGCGACCGGCGACGACCATGTCGAAGACGGCGTTCTCGAGTTCGGTGTGCGTCGGGAACGCGACCCACTGGCCGTTGATCAGCGCGACGCGGACGCCGCCGATCGGGCCGGAGAAGGGCAGACCGGCCAGCTGCGTGGACGCGGACGCGGCGTTGATCGCCACGACGTCGTACAGGTGGTCGGGGTTGAGTGCCATGATCGTCGCGACGACCTGGATCTCGTTGCGCAGGCCCTTCTTGAAGGACGGGCGCAGCGGACGGTCGATGAGGCGGCAGGTGAGGATGGCGTCCTCGGAGGGCCGGCCCTCACGGCGGAAGAAGCTGCCGGGGATCTTGCCGGCGGCGTACATCCGCTCCTCGACGTCCACCGTGAGGGGGAAGAAGTCGAGCTGGTCCTTGGGGTTCTTCGAGGCGGTCGTGGCCGACAGCACCATGGTGTCGTCGTCCAGGTACGCCACGGCGGAGCCGGCGGCCTGCTTGGCCAGGCGGCCCGTCTCGAAACGGATGGTGCGGGTGCCGAAGGAACCGTTGTCGATAACGGCCTCGGCGTAGTGGGTCTCGTTCTCCACTAGCAATTTCTCCGATACTTTTCGTCTTTCGTCCCGCCTGTCCGTGTGACAGGGGGACGGTGGCGGAGAAGCGCTCCGTCTGGTGCGGGCCGGTCTTCGATCGAAGCACCCGGGCTTGCTTCCCCGGGGGCCACTACCGAGGACCGGCGGCGGCGAGGCGCGCTTCTCCTCGTTCAGTGTGTGACCTCGGCCTGCCCGGTGCGGGCAGGCGCTGTCACGTGGTGTCGTACGTCCTGCGTCGTGCTACCACATTACAAAGAGGCGGCGATGTTCCGCACGTACGGCAAAGGGAGCGGTTCCCTCCTGAGGTGGGAACCGCTCCCTTCACGGCGTGTTACTTGGCGCCCGCCGCACCGCGGCGGATGCCCAGGCGGTCGACCAGCGCACGGAAGCGCTGGATGTCCTTCTTGGCCAGGTACTGCAGCAGACGGCGGCGCTGACCGACCAGGATCAGCAGACCACGACGGGAGTGGTGGTCGTGCTTGTGCGTCTTCAGGTGCTCGGTCAGGTCCGAGATCCGGCGGGACAGCATGGCGACCTGGACCTCGGGGGAGCCGGTGTCGCCCTCCTTCTGACCGAACTCGCTGATGAGCTGCTTCTTCGTAGCGGCGTCGAGCGGCACGCGTACTCCTCGTAGTCTTTGTGATGGCCACCGAGTGCCCCTGGTCCACATCTCAGGGGAGCTTCCGTAACTCGGGAGGCGGGGATCCGCTGGGCGCGACCTCCAGAACACATGGCTCCGGGGGTGCGTACACAAACGGCCGTTACACAGCGTACCAGCCTGGAAGGACGCGCTCGCCGGGGTCCCGGAAGGACCCCTGGCGCGGAGGGGGCGGCCACTAGGGTGAACGCTCGGATCGTTTCGTACGGGAAGGGGTCGCTTCGCCATGGCCGAGGCACAGGACAAGGACGTCAGGGCCCGCAAGGAGCGCGAGAAGGACGAGCTCTACGCCCTCGACATCTCGGGCGTCGAGTGGCACAGCGCGCCGGGTACCGAGGAGCACGAGGAGCGGGTCGAGATCGCGTATCTGCCTGCGGGTGCCGTGGCCATGCGGTCCTCGCTGGACCCGGACACGGTCCTGCGCTACACGGAGGCGGAGTGGACCGCGTTCGTGCTGGGGGCGCGGGACGGGGAGTTCGACCTGGAGCCGGCGCCGGGCGGCGGAGTGGACGCGGGGCCGGCGTCCTGACCGTGCCGTACGGACGCCCGTGCCGTACGGACGTGACGGAACGGGAGAAGGGGCGGCACGCGGGTCTCCCACCCGCGTCCCGCCCCTTCTCGCTGCCCGCTCACACGGTCGGGACCTCTCAGCTGGTCATGGCGCGGGCGGTCGCGTACACGTCGAAGACGGCGAGCGCCAGCGGTACCAGCGTCAGCAGGACGAAACCCTCGGCGATCTCCAGGAAGCGGCCCCAGAACGGGGTGAGACCGCCGCGCGGGAGGATCAGACCGAGCGCGGTGACCAGGGCCGCCGCCGCCGCGATCACGGCGACGAGCCAGATCGTACGGAGGTCGAGGGCCGCGCGGTCCCCGGCGAGGGCGTCGCGCATCAGGGGGGACGGCGGGTTCAGCGCCAGGCCGAGGCCGAGCAGGACGAGGGCGGTGAGGCCCGCGGCGAGGATGGGCGCCACCTGGGCGGTGTAGCGGAAGAGGTGGGCGCGCATCAGCAGCGCGACGCCGGTCGCGAGGGCGAGCAGCCGGCCCCACACGTCGTCGGAGAAACCGAGCACCGCGCAGGCCGCGACGGCCACGAGCGCGCAGCCGCCCACCAGGCCGACGAGCAGTTCGTGGCCTCGGCGGGCCTGCGCCTGGATGCGTTCGGCGTCGACCGGCTCGGGCGGCACGGGATCGGTGCCGTACGCGCTGCGCTGGGCGTTGTTCGGCGGGTCGAAGCCGATCGGCAGGCGGGCGAAGCGCATGGACAGGCCGGGCAGGAAGGCCAGCGCGCCCACGGCGACGGGCGCGCACAGCGCGGCCGTCTCCGGGGGCGTCCAGTGCGCGAGGAGCGCCACGAACACGGTGATCAGGCCGATGGCGGAGGCGCACACGAACGCCACGAACGGGCCGTCGCCGCGCGGGGAGCACAGAGTGAGGACCACCGAGGCCACCAGGACCGCGGCGCAGCCGAGGAGGAACTGGAGCTTGCCGATGCCCTGGCCTGCGGCGAGGGCCAGCAGTCCGGAGCCCGCCACCGCCGTGTTCGGCAGGGCGCCGAGCCCGAGCGCGATCGCGGACGCCCGGTCGTCGTAGACCCGGGCGCGCACGGCGGCGAAAACCACCAGGAGGACGCCGGCGACGGCCGCGAGGATGCCGGGCAGGCTGTGCATGTCGTGCAGCGGGTCGGCGGTCCAGGCGACGAAGGCGAGCAGCGCCGGCAGGACACCGCCGCCGACGAGGCCCGCGGCGCGCGTCAGGTCGCCGTTCCACAGGGTGCGCTCGCGGGTGACCGCGGAGGCCACCGCCTCGGAGACGTCGTCGAAGACGGCGGGCGGCAGCGACTCGGAGAAGGGGCGCAGCGTGAGGAGTTCGCCGTCGAGAATGCGCTGGGCGGCGAAGGAGCGGGAGCTGTCGAGGACCGTACCGTCGCGGCGTACCAGGTGGTAGCCGACCGGGGCGCCCTCGGCGGGGCTCTGCCGGGAGAGCCGCAGGATCTCCGGATAGATGTCCGCGACCGGGATGTCGTCGGGCAGCGCCACGTCGATCCGGCTGTCCGGCGCGACGATGGTGACCCGGCAGAAACCGAGACCCGCGCCCGCCCCGGAAGGGGCCGCGGGACCGGGACCGCCGGCTCCGGTGATCGTCGCGGAGGCCGTCATGCTCACCTGCTGCTCCCCCTCAGTGATGGTTGTGGAACTGGGCTGTGAAGGTCCTGCGCCCGTTTCCGCGGGGTGCTCCGCCGATCGCCCGGCGAGGCGCCGATCCTGGGCCCGTCCGGTCGGCCAGCGGGCCCCACGCACCTCCACATGGCGCGAAATGCCCTGATTCTCCAGCCTGGTTCGTGTGTGCTCACGCGAACATCCGGCACCCTACCGCCCACCGGTCCCGCGTGAAGTCAGTAGGATCACGCGGCGGCCTGCGTCCGCCTGACACGGGGCGGCGGGCGGAAGACCCTGGGGCCGGCAAGGGAATTGGTGAGCAGTGAGCCACATCGTCGTGAAGCGCCCGCCGCGGGCGCTGCCGTCCGAGGTGCCCACGGACGAAGTCGTCCTGCAGCCTCCGCCCGAGCTGCCGCGAGGACATCAGGAGAGCGTCCTCATGCAGTTGCTGCCGACCCTCGGCATGGGCGGCTCGGTGGTGTTCTTCTTCACGAGCGGGCAGCCGTTCATGAAGATCATGGGCATGGTGATGATCGCCTCGACGGTGGCCATGTCCATCGCGATGGTGGTGCGGTTCCGGCGCGGTTCCCAGGGCCAGCTCGCCGACATGCGCCGCGACTATCTGAGCTACCTGTCGCAGACCCGGCGCGCCGCCGTGGGCACCGCGAAGGCGCAGCGCGACGCCCAGTACTACCTGCACCCCTCGCCCGAGCAGCTGTGGGCGCTGGTCGCCGAGGGCAGCCGGCTGTGGGAGCGGCGCCCGGGCGACGAGGACTTCGCGCAGGTCCGCGTCGGTCTCGGCCCGCAGTCCCTCGCCACCCCGCTGCTCACCCCCGAGACCGGCCCCGTGGACCAGCTGGAGCCGCTGACCGCGGGCGCGATGCAGCGGTTCGTCGCCACCCACAGCACCCTGGACGACCTGCCGATGGCGGTCTCGCTGCGCGCCTTCTACCACGTGAGCATCAGCGGTGAGCCGCAGTCCGTACGTGCCTCGGCGCGCGCCCTGACCGGTTCGCTGGCCGCCCTGCACTCCCCCGAGGACCTGATCATCGTGGTCGCGGCCGGGCGGGATGCCCTGCCGCACTGGGAGTGGGCCAAGTGGCTGCCCCATGTGCAGGCGCCCGGCGCGGTGGACGGCGCGGGCAGCCGCCGCCTGATCGGCAGCGACACCCACGAGCTCGAGGACCTGCTCGCCACCCGCCTGACCGGCCGCCCCCGCTTCCACCCGAACGCCGCCCCGCTCACCGACGAACCGCACATCGTCGTCGTACTCGACGGCCTGTCGCTGCTGCCCGACTCGGTCCTCGCCTCCGCCGAAGGCCTCCAGGGCGTCACGGTCCTCGAGGTCGTGCCCGGTGAACCGGCGGGCACACAGGGCGACTTGTCCATCGTCGTACAGCCGCAGGAGCTGCACCTGGAGTCCGGGCACGGCGTCGTCTACGAGGGGATCCCCGACGCCCTCTCCTACGAGTCGGCCGAGGCGCTGGCACGGCAACTCGCCCCGCTGCGCATGGCGTCGGGCGGCGACGACGACGAACCACTGCTCGCCAACCTGGAGTTCACCGACCTGCTGAGTCTCGGCGACGCCGCGTCGGTGGACACCAAGCGCACCTGGCGGCCGCGTTCGCTGGCCGAGCGGCTGCGGGTGCCGATCGGCGTCGGTGAGGACGGCCGTCCGGTGATGCTGGACCTCAAGGAGGCCGCCCAGGAGGGCATGGGGCCGCACGGCCTGTGTGTGGGTGCGACCGGTTCCGGCAAGTCGGAGCTGCTGCGCACCCTGGTGCTCGGCCTCGCGGTCACCCACTCCTCGGAGACCCTGAACTTCGTCCTCGCGGACTTCAAAGGCGGTGCCACCTTCGCCGGCATGGCGCAGATGCCGCACGTGGCGGCCGTCATCACCAACCTCGCGGACGATCTGACGCTGGTCGACCGCATGGGCGACTCCATCCGCGGTGAGCTCAACCGCCGCCAGGAGATGCTGCGCGACGCGGGCAACTACGCCAACATCCACGACTACGAGAAGGCGCGCGCGGCCGGCGCCCCGCTCCAGCCGATCCCCTCCCTCGTCCTGGTGATCGACGAGTTCAGCGAACTGCTCACCGCGAAGCCGGACTTCATCGAGATGTTCGTGCAGATCGGCCGTATCGGCCGTTCGCTGGGCGTGCACCTGCTGCTGGCGTCCCAGCGCCTGGAGGAGGGACGGCTGCGCGGCCTGGAGACGTACCTGTCGTACCGCGTCGGTCTGCGCACGTTCTCCGCCGCCGAGTCGCGTGCGGCCTTGGGCGTGCCGGACGCCTACGAGCTGCCGAACGTGCCCGGTTCGGGTTTCCTGAAATACGGCACGGACGAGATGGTGCGGTTCAAGGCGGCGTACGTGTCCGGGGTGTACCGCTCCGGTTCGGCGCGGGCCGCCGCGCTCGGCGGGACGCTGCCGCTGGACCGGCGGCCGGTGGTGTTCACCGCGGCCGAGGTGCCCGTGCAGTACGTGACCGTGCCCCAGCAGCGTCCGGAGGCGTCCGACACGGACGACGCGCTGGCGGACACCGTCCTCGACGTGATCGTGCGCCGGCTGGAGGCGCAGGGGCCGGCGGCGCACCAGGTGTGGCTGCCGCCGCTGGACAGCCCGCCGTCGCTGGACGGGCTGCTGCCCGGTCTGACCGCGGTCGAGGGCCGGGGGCTCACCCAGCCCGGGTACGAGGGAGCGGGACGCCTTGTCGTCCCCGTCGGACTCGTCGACAAGCCGTACGAGCAGCGCCGCGACCCGCTGTGGGTCGACTTCTCCGGCGCGGCCGGCCACATGCAGATCGTCGGCGGCCCGCAGTCCGGCAAGTCGACGCTGCTGCGCTCGCTGATCGCCTCGTTCGCCCTGACCCATACCCCGGCCGAAGTGCAGTTCTACGGCCTCGACTTCGGCGGTGGCGGGATGTCGGCGATCGCCGGGCTGCCGCACGTCGGCGGTGTCGCGTCCCGGCTGGACCCCGAGCGGGTGCGCCGCACGGTCGCCGAGGTGTACGGCGTCATGACGCGCCGCGAGGAGTACTTCCGCTCGTCCGGCATCTCCTCCATCGCGGAGTTCCGCACCAAGCGCGGCCGCGGCGAGATCTCACTGACCGAGCAGCCGTGGGGCGACGTCTTCCTCGTCATCGACGGCTGGGGGAACTTCCGCACCGACTACGAGGGTCTGGAGCAGGTCGTCCTGGACATGGCCGCGCGGGGCCTCGGCTACGGCATCCACGTGGTGCTGTCCGCGTCCCGGTCGATGGAGGTCAGGTCCAACCTGAAGGACCACCTGATGAACCGCCTGGAGCTGCGGCTCGGCGACACGATGGACTCGGAGCTGGACCGCAAGGTGGCGGCGAACGTCCCGACGGGTGTGCCGGGACGCGGCCAGTCGCCGCAGAAGCTGCACTTCATGGCCGCCGTCCCGCGGATCGACGGCCTCACCTCGGACACCGACCTCGCCGACGCCACCGCGGCGCTGACGACGGAGGTCGCCCGGCACTGGCAGGGGCCGGGTGCGCCCGAAGTACGTCTGCTGCCGCGCGAGTTCCCGGCGGAGCAACTGCCTCCGGGCGACCGGTTCCCCCGGCGCGGGGTGGCCTTCGCCCTCGACGAGGACAACCTCGAACCCGTCTTCGTCGACTTCGAGCAGGACCCGTTCTTCCTGGTCTTCGGCGAGAGCGAGACCGGCAAGTCGAACCTGCTGCGGCTGCTCATCCGGCAGCTGACCGCGCGCTACTCCGGCGACGAGTGCAAGCTGTTCGTCGTCGACAACCGGCGGTCCCTGCTGGGTGTCACGCCGTCCTCGCATCTGGCGGAGTACATCCCGATGTCCAACGCCATGGACCACCACATGACCGCGCTCGCCGACCTGATGCAGCGCCGGACGCCCACGGCCGACGTGACCGCGCAGCAGCTGCGGGACCGGAGCTGGTGGCAGGGGCCGACGGTCTACGTGATCGTGGACGACTACGACCTGGTGTCCACGTCGAGCGGGAACCCGCTGGGCGGCCTGACGGAACTCCTCCCCTTCGCCCGGGACGTCGGCGTGCGCTTCATCATCGCGCGGTCGACGGCGGGCGCGGGGCGCGCGGCGTACGAGCCGTTCATGCAGCGCATGAAGGAACTGGGCGCGCAGGGTGTCGTGATGGCCGGTGACCCGGGCGAGGGGGACATCCTCGGCGGGGTGCGTCCCCGGCCGATGCCGGTGGGCCGGGGGGTCTTCGTCTCCCGGCGACGCGGAAAGCCCCTGGTGCAGACGGGGTTGGTCGCGGGCGAGTACTGACGGGGCTCGGGTGGGCTTGAGTGAGGCTCGGGTGTTGGGCGCTTCGGGCGTTGTGGAGAGGGTGGCCGGGTCTGTGGAGAGGGTGGCCGGGTCCGTGGAGGCTCTTGTGTCGGGCGCGCGGATCTGACCAGTTGGTCGTTGACGGAACGGGCCTCTCCTTGAGGTGGGCTCGACGGGGACACGGGGAAGGGTTCGCGCATGGCGTGGGACGAGTGGGAACAGCTGAAGTCGCAGGCGGCCGAGCGTCAGTCGGCCCACATGCAGCTCAATCAGCTGGAGCCGGGCGGCGGTGGCGGCCGTGTCACGGATCCCGGCCGGTACGGCGATCTCACCGTGCATCAGGGTGACCTGGCGAAGATCGGCGAGCAGGCGTTCACGCTGTACAACGACCTGTGGAACAAGGGTCGCAGAGCCGTCCCCAGCAGCGACAAGGCCGCCGGTGACCTGACCAAGCAGGGTTTCGCCCTCGGTGGCGGGCTCCAGCACGTCTCCGCCCGCTGGGACGAGCAGCTCTCGTCGCTGCGAGACGCATGCGCCCACATCTCGAACCACATGCAGGTCACCAAGAAACTCCACGCCGGCGACGACCACTACATCCGGCGCCAGATGAGCAGCATCGACGTCCTGGACCAGGGCTTCGACGAACGCGTCGGTGCTCCGGGCGACAAGAACCCCGCCTACGCCGACAAGGACGAGAAGAAGGACAAGAAGGGCGACTGATGGACCTCGACGCGCTCCGCTTCGCCGACTTCAAGCTGCTCGAAGATGCGGTCACCGACTGGACCACGATGATCGGTGACCTCGACGAACTCAAGGAGTCCGCCGACAAGGGCCTCAGGGGCGCCGCCAACAAAGCCAACTGGACCGGCGAGAACGCCACCGTCTCCAAGGAGTTCGTCGGCAAGACAGCCGGCGAGTTCGAGGACGCCCACACCCAGGCGACCTCGATCCGGAACATCCTCCGGGACACCCTCGGCGAACTGAAGAACCACAAGGGCAAGCTCGAAGACGCCATCGCACGCGGCCTGAAGAAGAACCTGACGATCACGACCACAGCGGGCGGCGGGTTCACGGTGGCCACACACGTCCATCCTGATCGTGCGGATACGCCCGAACACGACGCCGGCGATGTCACGAGTCTGCGCGATGAGATCCAGAAGATCCTCGACGACGCGACGGAGAGCGACAACTCCGCCAGCAAGGTCCTGCAAGCGCTGGCAGACCAGAGCCGACTCGGCTTCTCCGACGCGAGCTACGCCAACCGGGACGCCGCCGCCGACGCCATCAAGGAAGCCGATGAGCTGGCCGGACTGGCGAAGAAGAAGCCGGAGGACCTCAGCGTCGCGGATTTCGACCGGCTCAACGCCGGCCTGAAGAAGTACGCGAACGACGACCTGTTCGCCGAGGAGTTCGCCACGCAGCTCGGGCCGAGGGGGACGCTCGACTTCTGGACCGGGCTCAACGACGTGCACAGCGCCTATGCGGTGGGCAGCAAACGGGTGGACCAGTACGACGACCTGCAGAAGAGTCTGAGCCTCACTCTGGCCAACGCCACACAGAGCGACACGGGCGCGATGACCGAGTGGAAGAGCGGCATGGTCGACCTGGCCGACAAGCCCGTCGGCCGGGGCGGCGGTTTCCCCCTCGGTGCGCAGGTCATGTCCAACCTGATGCGGTGGGGCGACTACGACGACAGGTTCCTGGTCGACTACGGCGACAAGCTGATCGCGACGGAGAAGAAGTTCACGGACAACGGCCGTCACGGGGCCTGGCGGCGCGAGGGCTTGGGCGTGGACCTGCTCATCAACCGCACCGGCACGGACTCTGGCTGGGACCCGATGACCGGCTACCTGAAAGCGCTGTCGAACAGCCCGGACGCGGCGACCGAGTTCTTCAACGACGACTTCGTCAGCAAGGACGAGGACCACGACTTCACCGAGAAGAAGGACGGCAAGGACGTCAGGAAGTCCCTGTCCAACTTCGACTACCTCTTCGAGGAGCGGGACTGGCCGCTGGACCAGAACGACAAGGGCGACGACAGCAACGAGGGTCGCAACAATCTGGCGCTGGCTCTGGAGGCGGCGACCACGGGGCATCCTGCCGGTGAGCTGCCTACGGCGGACACCCCTCCACACAACCTGGAACAGGCCAAGCTCATGGAGAGCCTGGTGGCATCGATTGCAGACGATCCCGAGCGACTGACTAAGTATGGGTACATGTCCGACAGTGTCGGTCAGATCACGTCAGAATATCTGCCTGACATCAACAGAGGCATGAGTGACGTGCAACGAGACCCGGACTCGGACGACTGGCGAGACATCGAGAAGCTCTACCCAGTCGCCGGTTCGGAGGCCGAACTCCAGCATACGGACATCACCAAGCTCCTCTTCACTGTCGGACAGAATGAAGAGGGATATGCCGCGGTCGAGGTCGGCCAGAAGGCTTACATGGCCAAGCTGATGGACTACCACTTGGACCCGGACCTGCCGTCAGCCCAACGCGTCTCCGAGGACGAGGAACTCGTAGTCCGGCAGATCGCGGGGAGGTCCGGCGAAGTCTCCGGCACCCTCGGGCTCGGCCGTCAGGAAGCCATCGGAGAAGATGCCTCCGACAAGGACAAGGATTACGAGCAATCCGTGTCCCAGTACAAGAACCTCATTTCCGGTGGGGTTGGCACAGTTGTCGGAGTGGGCACGTCGTTCGTCGCGACACCTTGGGTCGGAGCGGCAGTCGGTGGCGGCGCCGGCACTGTGACCAGCGTGGTTCTCGAGTCTGTCTTCAAAGATGCGGAAGGGCATGCTCTGGATGACGTCCAGAAGACGATGGGTGAGCGTTGGCAGGACGGCCTGATGAGGAACGCAGAGGTCTCCGGGCAGGCTGCTCGTCTCGCAGCGGAGGAACACCGCTCGGTCGATGCCGGTGACGCTTCCACCTGGGCGCGGGAGGCCGGACGCCAGGGTTATGTCAATGCGCGGGCCATTCTGGAAGGCCAGGCCCCGGGAAGTATCGCTTACTCCTGACCAAGTCGAGCATTGGAAGAGAATCGCGATGAGTCATCGTCGAAACGCTGCGGGACTCCCCCTTTTAGTTACCTCTGCCGCGTTCGTCACCCTGTCTTTTATGGCCACTGGGTGCAGCGGAGACAAGGAGAATCGCGAATATGCCGTTCCTCACGAGCTGTGCGGAACGGCCATCTCCTCCGATGAGCTCGCCCGTTTCCTCCCCCCAGGAAAACAGATCACCGTGAGAGATGATTCCCACACGGCAGTCAAGGGATGCGAGGTCCTCGTCGACAATAAGCTCGTCGTTTCCACTACGCAGGCCTGGCTGGAAAGGGGCAAGACGACAGCCTATTTCGCGGCCGGCCAGACTCTTGACGCGCCTGAGAATTCTTCAGCTGACGGTAGGTTCCGATACTCGGACAACGAGGCCTTCGGGAAGACTCGCGGCTGCATCGATAAGGAGCACGGACAGGAGTTGTACACCGCCGTACAGGCAGAGGGGTCGAAGCACAAGGACGCTGAGGCCATGAAGCGCCTCATCGTCTCCTACACCAGGGATGTCGAGGAGTCAGCCGAGTGCACAGCAGGTTCCCAGTAGGTTGCCGACGCCAATCGGGTTCTTCGTCCAGGCCACGATCGGTCAGCGTTGACCATGGGGGAAGCAGCGACCGGCGTCGACATGAGCAATGAGCTGATGACCGAGGCCGTCACCACGTTCGCGAAACGCGCGCGCCGGGTTCAGGACGGCGAGACGGCGTCGGCGCGTATGAGCGGTGCTTGATGCCTGTCGTGACCGCCGGTCCCTGAGGGCCAGAACGCGGGCAGAGCGCTCGGGCACAGTTCGGGGTGGGCGCCTCCCGCGCGCGCCCACCCCAGTGACCTGTGCGCATCAGCGCTACGCGTAGTAGCTGGCGGCCTTCTTGTCGCCGCCCATGTAGTCACCGCCGGCGCGGCCGACGACCTGCGCGATGGAGACCAGAGCCTGGTGGATGTCCCGGGCTTCCTTGTCCCACAGGGCCTGCTGCTGCTTGTACATGTCGTGCGCGTCGCCCTCCCAGCCCGAGGCGACACTGGCGACCATCTTCTTGATCTCTTCCAGGTCCTGCTCAAGCTGCTTGGCCTGGTTGCCGATCTCGGTCGCGGCTGCGTCAAGCGCCCCGTACTTGACTACGAGTTCATCGTGGCTGTTGCCGGCCATACTCACTCCACTCCTTCATGTTGTGCATCGACGGATCCGGCCTCGGGTGTCCGAGGCGGCACTCGCTCAGAACCCGGCGAGACTCGACTTCGGGGCTCCGTCGTGCACGTTGATGCTGTTGACGGCCTGGCGGACGTCGTCCTCGGTGCCGTCCTTGATCTTCCTGGTGGCGGTCATGGCCTCGAGGAACTTGGTGAGGATGTTGCCGATCCGCACCAGGGACGTGTTGATCTCGTACTGCTTGGTGTTGAAGGCACCGGCACCGATGCCCTTCCACTGACCGCTCTCGAGGCTGTCGATGGTCCCCTGAAGACGGTGGACCTGCCCCTTGATCGACTCGAACTTCGTCGCGATGTCCTGCTCGAGCTTGATTACTTGGGCATCTGATAGCCGCTGGCCGTCTGCCATGAATGGGCTTCCTTCCTGGATTGCCGTACGAACGTGCCGGGTGCGCGGGTCACCGGTCGGCGAATGCGCGGCCCGGCCTGGAAAGTTGGGCCGGAGGGGAGGACGTGCTCAGCCGTTGCGGCGCGCACGCAGCACGGCGAAGCAGCCTCCCGCGATCACCGCCGCCGCGGCGACGGCACCCAGGACCACCCACAGCGTGTTGCCGTCGGACGGCTCCGAGCTTGATCCTGCCGTTGAAGTCCGGCCGCCTGAAGTGCTTTTCGAGGGCTGTGACGAGGCTGGGACGGATGCGGAGGGAGTGGCGCCCGCCTCACCGGCCGGCGTCTTCTCGTTGGTGATCGGATTGACGTCTGCGGGACCCGGGTCGCCCTTGCCCTTGATCAGATTGGATCCGGGCCGGATCAGGCCGTAGCCCAGGTACTTGCTCGGCGTGTTCTTGGGCCAGTCGCGCGCTGCCGTGTCGATCAGGACACGGAGCACCTGGTTCGCGGTCCAGGTGGGGTGAGCGGACCAGATGAGGGCGGCGGAGGCGGAGGCGATTGCGGAACCCTGACTCGTTCCCTTGCCCATGCAGTACCGCTGGAAGGTGTTGTCGCACCAGACGGGTACGTCGAGGCCGGGGGCCGCCAAATCTACGTAGTCACCTGACTGCGAGAACTTCCCTACGGCACCGCTCTTGTCGGCCGCTCCTACTCCGACGACCTCGAAGAATCCTGCCGGGTATCCGATGAACTCGTCTCTGTTGGTGCTCTCACTATTGCCAGCAGCAGCGAAAAGCAGCTTCCCCTTCGACGCCGCGTATTTTACAGCCGCTTTCTCGTCGTCCTCCGGAAGGAAGCCACCGAACGACATGTTGATGATCTGCGCATCGGAGTCCGCAGCTGCCCGAATCGCCTCAGCGGGCGAAGCTGTACGCTTGATTTCCGCTTTGTCTTTCAGTGAGGACAACGAGACCCGGATCGGAATGATTTTCGCGCTTGGTGCGAGGCCTTTGACGCCACTTCCACGGCCCGTGCCTGCGATCAACTCGGCCATGCTCGTACCGTGACCGTCGTAGTCCTTGGTCGCCCCGTAAGCCACTTCCCGCGGGATGTCCTCGGTCAGCAGTTGCCCTTTCAGCGCCGGTGTCGAGGCGTTTACGCCGGTATCCAGGACAGCGACCTTGATGCCTTTACCGGTGCTGACCTTCCACATCTCCTGGGCGGACATGGCATCCAAATACCACTGCTTCGGGGAGGTGCCGTCAGCGTAGGCGTGCGGAGCGATAGCGGTAGAGGCGGCGACGCAGACTCCGAATGCCGCCGTTGTCGAGGCAGTCCGCCTCCAAACCCTGCCCCGGCGCGTGCCAATTTCAGTGCCGGGTCGGCTGATTTCTGACTTCATGCCTTTGGATGTCCCTGCTCGCGGCTGTCGGTCACTGATGAAGCAGAACCCTGCCTGTCGGGCGGGCTGGCTTCTTCCCTTGTCACACGCCGGTCCGTCCTCCGCGAGGCGCTTCGCTCAGCCTCGTCAGCGGGCTGGTTGTTGCCCGAAGGGCTACGCACCAGCCCCGAACCGCCAGTGGTGCCTCCGCGCGCGCTCCGTGCAGAGCGCCTTTGGGGGGCACCAACCACCCCATCGGGATTGGTTGCCGATCGACCCACGGCGCGACCCTCACCGCTCGTCACGGGCGGGTTTCCAATCACGCCACGCTGTCCGACTCTTGATCCGGTGCCGGTGTTCCGGGCGGAAGCCTGAGCCTCGCCGCCGATGACCGTGCCCCGGGGCACTCGCGAACCCGACCCGCTTCGGGCAGTCCCTGTCGGACGCCCACCCACAACTCCGTTGGCACGTCCTGCGCCCGTGGCACCGCTTCGTGGTGCGCCGCTCGCCCCGGTGACCTTCGGCGTGCCTCCGGTCACCGCCCGGCCCATTGGTGACCGTCCCCCGGCCCCACCCTGACCGGTCGATCCGGCACGTCCCATCGCATTGCCAGTGCGGTTCGTTGCGTTCGCGGCCGCGCGCCCGGCGGCGGCAGGAGTTCCGGCCCGCCCGGCGGCAGCCGGGTTCCCGGTGCGTCCGGTGGCGGCTGGATTTCCGGCTCTTGCCGCACCTTGCCGCGCGACCCCCTGCGCCTGAGCAGAAGCCCGGGGAACACCCGAGGCGCGGATCGGTTTTGACGGACCGGTCGTGCCCGTTTTCACGAACCCTTGAGCCAATGGCACAGGGACATTGGTGGAGGGCGGCGTTACACCTGTGGTGGACACGGGTGTGCTGGTGATTGGCGGCGTGTTCACCGTCGGCGGCGTGGCGACGCTGTCGATCTGCGTGCCGATGTGTGAGGTGGGAAGGGGGTCGGGTTCCTGCAAGTCCGCTACCCCTGAGTGTTTCTCAAGGACGGGGCTTGCGTGCCCGACTGACGTCCCCGAGTCGCTCGTGTTTCGCCCGGTGCCCTGTTCCGAAGGGATAGGGCCTGAGATGTGATCAGGGTTCTTCGCACGCGTGACAGGCTTCGGAACCCCCAGATCCGGCATCGTCGAGAACGTAGGCGGCTCGCTTGCCGCCAGGGTCTGTTCCGAGACCGAGTAGAAGGACGCGAGGCGGTTCATCTGGTTGATCGCCTCTTGGCGGTCCTTCTCGACCTTCAGGGCCGCGGCGTAGTCCTTGTTCCCCTCGACCCTGCCCGGGGTGGGGATGTCGTCGACGGTCTTCTTGTCGGCCCTGTTGTCCCGAGGCGGCATCGCCTTGCGCACGGACGCCAGGCCCGTCCCCGCGGCGGTGATCTGCACGCCCGCGACCTCCGCGTAGTCCGCGAGGAGCGTCGAGTCCTTGGCGAGGTTCTTCCCCCAGGTACGGAAGGCGTCGGCCGCTTCGCCCTCCCATTCGACACGGTCGATGTGCTCGCTGAGCTCCTTCGCCGCGGCGCTGATGGCGTCGCGCGCCTTCCACAAAGCCTCGCCGGCGCGTTCGAGTTCCTCGGGCTGCGTGTTCTCGACCAGGTCGATCATGGCGTTGAGGGTGTGTCCCTCGAAGTTCGTGCTGCCGAAGGCGTTCATGCGCCCGAACCCGAAGGCGT
Organism: Streptomyces sp. NPDC043867; assembly: GCF_056435845.1. Classification (NCBI taxonomy): domain Bacteria; kingdom Bacillati; phylum Actinomycetota; class Actinomycetes; order Kitasatosporales; family Streptomycetaceae; genus Streptomyces; species Streptomyces sp. NPDC043867. The sequence goes on from NZ_JBWKDS010000048.1 coordinate 24,608, forward strand.
CGTGCATGATCTCCGACACCCGGTTGGGCATGTCGGTGACGCCCACCTGAACGGCGGCGGCCTCGTGTACGTTCTTGGGCTGCTCTTTATCGGTCATACGCCCACCCGCCGTCGACCTTCTTGTCGTTGTTGCGCTCAGGCTGGGCCTTGCCGTCCTTGGCCCGCTGCGCTGCCTCGTGTTCGTGGTCCACCTTGGCCTTGATGGCCCAGAAGCGGTGCCGCAGATCCTCTTCGAGGTTGTCGAACGTGACGTCCGCACCGTGCACGGCGATGCCCATGGCCTCGATCTGCAGGCCCAGCGTCTTGGAGAGGGAGGTGAGGCGCTCGTGCACACGGTGGTACTGGGTGTACAGACCGGCGGCCTCGGGGAAGTTGCCTGTCCCGCTGAAGGCGTGCTGAGGGATCGTGTGCGCGGCGACCTTGGACGAGCTGGCCGCCGAGCCCTCGAACTCCGTCAGCAGTGTGTCCACGCGCTTTTTGAAGTCCTTGAGCGCCTCCAGGCCCCGCTTGAGGCCAACGCCCCCGCCGCCCATGTCCGCAGGAAGCACGATCAGTCCCCTTCCCCGTTCCCCGTTTGTACAGCCACTGAGTGGCCGCGGCGGCCCAGCCGCACGCGACACACTCGTTGACCACTGTAGTCACTGTGTAAATCCCGGCCAACTGAACTTTGTGCTGAGTCAGTTACGAAACCGCCGGGACGTCGCCGGGTGTTGACCGGCAGGCGATCTCAAATGTCCAAATAGAGCGCCAAATCGCACATCTCCACCGTGGTCGAGTGGTGACTCTCACCATCCCCGGCCGTCGCCGTCGATCCGAGCGGATCTTTGCAACTACAAAACCTGCGGGTGCACCGCCCTGCGCAGCGTTGACGTCGTTCGCCCCGTCCGGCCGGACGGTCAAGTGGCACCACCCCTGTCCCTCCAACGAGTCGCGGCAACCCGCCCACGGCACTCACCCGCGCCCCCCGACCCTCCACCCCTCTTCACAGTCCGGCTGCCAGCTTCCATCGACGCTACTCTGCGTCACTGACAACAACTCAGGGTGCGCGCAGGGGAGGAAGCTTGCCGTGACGTGGGACGAGTGGGAGCAGACGCGGGGGCGGGTCGCGGGGCAGGGCGCCGGGGTGCGGCTGGATCAGTTGCCGGCTCAGCGGAGTGCCACCGGTGGCGGTGGGCCCGATCTGGCGTCACGTCCGGCTGAGAAGAAGGCCGCCGCGCGGGCGATCGAGGAGCACCTCGAGCCCGACACGCGGAAAGCCGGAGCCTGGGCCGACGAGGAAACGGGCACGGTGGTCAAGGAGTTCGCGGGCCGGGACGGGCACGGATGGGTGACGTCCGGGGCCCTCAAGCGGGCGCACAGGGCCTGGAGCGACCAGGTCAAAGCTCTCATGGACCGGCTCGGTTCGGAGAAGGACGCGTTGCGGAGCACCTCCGTGCTCTTCCAGAAGACGGACGCAGGGATCGGTGCGCAGGTGCGACGGCCCTCGGGCCTCGACCTGCTCTGAGCCGGTCCGCCCCGCCAACGCCCGCAGCCGGCGCCCCCGTTGCGCTGTTCGCACCCACCGAGCCCCTCATCCCGGGAAGCCATGCCGACGTACCACGAGATCATGACCACCGACCTCTCGGCCCTCACCACCGCCGCCGAACGCTGGGACGCCATGGCCGCGGAATTCGAGAAGCGGGAGGCCCAATACAAGCGGGACGTGCACGGCGTTTCCGTGGGGCACTCCTGGAAGGGACAGAGCGCGCATGCCGCGAACGCCCGTTTCGACATCACCCTCAAGGAGTTCCGGGCCGCACAGACCGAGGCCAGAGCGGTCGCGTCGCTGCTGCGGGACGCCCACACGCAGTTCGTCGAGCTGCGCGCCAAGGTCCGGGCCGTGCGGAAGGACGCCGTCGCGGCGGGGATGCGGGTCTCCGAGCGGGGAGTCGTCTCGTACGAGGGCCACGACAAGGCAGGTGGTGCGCAGAAGGCCTGTACGTCGACGTCCTCCTGGCAGGACAGTCTCGACCGTGCGGTCCGGGCCGTCGAAGACGCCGACCGGGGAGTCGAGATCGCCCTGAAGGCCGTCGCCGTCGACTCGGACGTCTCTGACGGCACCTTCAACGGCTTCAACTCCCGTGCCCGCGGCGACATCGAGCAGTACGAGGCCGAGGCCGCGGACGCCATCGCCCTGCGGCTCAACAGCGGTGCGGAACTGTCCGACCGCGACATCGCGGAGCTGCGGCGCACCTTCCGCGACAACGGCCGCGACCAGGCGTTCAGCCGCATGTTCCTCGACGGGCTCGGCGCCGGCGGGACGATCAGGATGACGAACCGGCTGAACGACCTCATCCACGTCCGGGGCGGCAGGGGCGCCGGCGACTTCTCCGCCATCGAGTCCGGGCTGGCGCGCACGCTCGCCACCGCCACCAGGGACACGAGGTCCCAGTGGTACGAGGGCTGGCGGGCCGACATGCGGAAGGCGGGCGTGGAGCGCTACGAGACTGATTACCAAGGTGCCCGTCTCGACAAGGCCCGTGGGTACCAGTCACTGGTCACGCTCATGGACAAGGGGGACGGTTACGCGCCCCAGTTCCTCGCGGACATGGGCGACGACATCATCCGGGCGGAGAAGAACGACCCCGGCATCTGGGATCTGAAGGGCGAGTACGCCGGCAAGCGGGGCGGCTGGTTCGCCAACGATCCACTGGACGGGCTGCTCGGTGTCATGAGCCACGACCCGGACACCGCCGCGTCCTATCTGAAATCGGACGACCGGATGAAGTACCTGATGGAGGAACGTGACTGGAAGGTCGTCCAGCAGGCTCAGGACGGCGCCAAGGCTCCGGCCTACGGCGCCGTCCTGGACGGGGACGATCGTGCCGGGTTCGGTGCCGCGCTCCAGGCCGCGACGACCGGGATCGATCCCTCCGACAAGGACGCGGAGTTCGTACGGCACACCAAGGACAACGACGCCGTCCTCCGGTCGTCGCTGCGGTACCTGGCCGACAGCGGGGACGACTTCCCGCCCTCCCTGCGGGAGCCCGTCGCCGGGATCCTCGCCAATCACGGTGACGCCGTGCACGCCTCGGCCAGCAGTGTCGACATGTCCGCGTCTCCGCTGAAGCAGGAGCAGCTTCTCGAGGTCGTGAAGCAGGTCTCCAAGGAACAGGGCGCGTACGGGACCCTGAATCGCGGGATCAACCACGCGCTGGTCTCCGACATCCACGAGCCCGGTCAGCGGGAGCCCGAGGAGTCGCTCCTCCGCGCGGGGCGCACGGTGGGCTTCCTGGAGGAGGCCCGCGCGCAGACCGCCTCGGAGCCCAAGACGGCCGAGCTGCCGGGCAAGTGGGTGGTGGACCAGGCCATCGGTCACCTGCCGGTGGGCAGCGGAGAGGTCCAGGCGGGGGTGGACTACGTGACTGAGCGGTGGCTCGCCGACGAACAGAGGCGCCTTGATGAGAAGGCGGCGGAAGAAACAGTCACCACGTACAGGAATCGGAATGGTCAGCTGATGGCGCTGACCGAGCAATGGTGGAAGGTACACGGATCAGGTGGTGGTGTGCCGTTGAGCCGCCAATTTGATACCGATCAGGCGGCGGATGCTGGAATCGCGCGTGCGGCCGGCATCTCTGGAGGGACGACATGAGCTCGGTCCGTAGGCGTTCGGGAAGGTGTGTGTGGCCTGTTGCCCTCACCATCATGCTGACCGCTTGTGCCCAGGCGACACCGGATGAGCAGATCCCCGCTTCCCTCTGCGGGACGCCTGTCGGTAAACGTCTCTCAGAGCCTCTACTGCGTCCGCTCGGAGAGGTGAAAGAGTGGACCAGCGCAGGGCGTGAAGTGGGCCAGTCCTACTGGTGCGTCGTATCTGTCGGAAAGCGTGATGCCCTCCGCTTCAACTTTGCGCGGCACGGCGGCCCAGCCGACCTAACGGAAGCCGCCTCCCCCGGCAACTCCGTCACCGGGCTCCAGAACCCCCGTCCCCTCCGTCTCGCCGACAGTGCCGTTGCCGGTGATGACGGGGCCATCGCCACCACCCGTTGCCGGGACGGGAGCGGGGCCGATCACTTCACCCTCGCGCTCAAGGTGACGCGGGGGAAGTTCGACGCGGACCGCAGGGTGGCCATCGAGAGGTTCATGCGGGCGTACATGCCGGCGACCGTGAAGACGCTCGGCTGCCTCAAGGGGTAGGGCCGGGCCCGCTGCCCGTCACGCGGCGGGCCCGGCGCCGCGCGTCGCGGAGGGCCACGGCCGTTCCGCCCAGCGCGGCGACCAGGACCGCCGCGCCCACCGCCACGTACGTGCCGAGGCGGGCGTTGCGCTCGTCCGGGGACTCGCCGAGCCGGAGCTCGGCGGGGGTGGGAGCCTCGGCCTTGGTGACGCCCTCGTGGGGGGTGGGGGTCTCGACGGGCCGGTCGTCCTCCGTCAGGGCGCGGACCGGGTCCACCACGCCCCAGCCGACGTAACGGTCGTGACCGGCGACGGAACGCTCCGCGGTCTGTTCGATCTGGGCGACGATCTGGCGTTGGGTCCAGTCGCCGTGCTTCGCCTTGATGAGCGCGGCGACTCCGGCCACGTAAGGGGCGGAGAAACTGGTGCCGTTGTCGGTGCAGTGGCCGCCCCCGGGGACGGTGGAGATCATGTCGACGCCGGGGGCGGCCACGCCGACGAAGCCGCCCGACTGGGAGAACGGGGCGCGTTCGTTGTTGCGGTCGGAGGACGCCACGGCCAGCACGCCGGGGTACGACGCCGGGTAGGTCCGCTTGACGTTGCCGCCGAGGCCGTCGTTGCCCGCGGAGGCGACCACCACGATCTGCTGCGCCAGGGCCGCGTCCACCGCCTGCTTCAGGGCGGGGGCGGGCTCGACGGCGTTCGCGGTGTCCTGGGAGATGTTGATGACGTCGGCCTTGACCTTGATCGCGTGGCGGATGGCGCGGGCGAGCGAGTCCGCCGTGCCGTGTCCCTCCGCGTCGTTCTGCTTGACGGGGATGACGGTCGCCGCCGGGGCGAGTCCCACGAAGCCCGTCCCCGAGGTGGGGCGGGCCGCGATGATGCCCGCCACGCGCGTGCCGTGGCCCACCGTGTCCGTGGTGCCCTGGGCGTTGCCGCGGTCGATCTTCTCGCCCTTGTCGTCCTTCTCCGGCAGGAAGTTGGCGCCGGTCGACGCGTCCACCGCGTGCGTGAGCTGGGGGTTCTTGACGTCGACGCCCGTGTCGATAACCGCCACCCGTACGCCCTTGCCCCGGGACTGGCTCCACAGTTCGTCCAGGAGGACGCGTTGCAGGGACCAAGGGCGGCCCGCGTACTTCTTGTTGGGGAAGGTGCACTGGTCGGTGGAGGAGTCGGCGGTCGCCGGGGGCGCGAGGGCGAGGGTGGCGAGGATCAGCGTCGCGGCCGCGGCGGCGACCGTACGGACGGAGCCCAGGGCGCCGGAGGATGCGTACGGCATGGTCTCCCCCGTCCTACGAGCCCTGCGGCTGGCGGGCCGCAGACGTCGACAGGCGGGGACCCGTGGACAGGAACCGGGACCATTCGGCCGGGACGGGCGCCGGGTCCACGTCGGCGTAACCCAGGCGGATCTGGGCCTGCTTGGCCTCCTGCTGGAGCTGCTTGCGCTCCTTGGCCGTGATGCCGATGCCCGAACCGCCGGTGTCGCCGTCGTCGTTGGACTGGATGGCGTAGCGCAGGCCGGTGTCGGTGACGAGGAAGACGCCGCCCGCCTTGATCTCCTCGCCCTTGAACTGGCGGTACAGCTGGCCGGACCCGGGCGTGACGTACGCGCTGTCGGAGCCGGTCGGCAGGACGGCGGGGAAGGCGGTGCCCGCCCAAGTGCTCAGCGTGGTGGCGCCCTTGTTCTCCTCGTCGACGTCGCGCAGGACGTTGCAGACGGTGTTGCGGCTGCCTTCGGCGGTGCCCGCGTCGTTGACGGCCTTCGGTTCGTGGGTCGGCCAGTCGCGGTCCGCGGCGAACTCGTCCGTCGTGGGGACGAAGGCACCCGCGCTGACGTCGAGCGCCCGGCTGGCCTGGCCGAGGTCCACCAGGGCCCGGCTGTTGAGGAGCAGCGTGGCGGTGAAGTCGGAGACGGGGGCGACCTTGCCCGGCTGGACGACGTAGTACTGGTCGGTGTCGCCGTCGGGTGCCTTGAGGACCATGCCGACCTTGTTCGCCTCGGCCGGCAGGCTGCCCTCGATGTCCGCTGCGGCGCCGATCCGTCCGTGCACCTCGGGGAAGGTGACGGCGTCGCCCCGGTGCAGGGTCTTCAGCCAGGCGTCGGACACCCGCTCCGGTTCGCGCCCGGAGCCGACGAGGGTCCGCAGCAGCAGCTCGTCCTTTCCGACCTCGTAGGCGGTGCCGTGCGCGTCCACGATGTAGCGGGTCCTGTCCGGTCCGACGACGTACATGAGCTCGCCGCCGCGCAGTTTGTTCGTGCCCTCGGTCCTGTTCATGTCGCGGGGGGCGAGGACGAACGCGGCCTTCTGGATGGACCGGCCGCCGGCGCTGGGGCGCTCGCAGACGGCCCAGCGCTTCGCGGAGCCGGCCTCCTTCTCGGACGGGAGGCGGTCGGGGGCGTACGGAATGCCGATCGTGACGCCGCGGGGGATGTCGCCCTTGTCCAGGACCGACTCGTCCACGGTGACGACCTCACCCTCACCCGTTTTGAGGAGGAGCTTCGCGGACGCCATATTGAGGACGGGGTGCAGCCGGGTCTTGCCCCTGGTCTTCAGGACCACGTAGCGGGTGGTGGACTCGCTGGCGACGATCACCTTCTCGCCGGGGGCGTCCCAGCCCTTCGGAGCGGTCGGCTTGAACATGCCCCACGCCCCGAAGGCGGCCATCACGATCACTCCGACGACGATGCCCGGGACCACGGCGCGCAGCGGGCGCGGCGCCCCTTCCTCGGAGCCGTCGGGGGACGACTGGACGAAGGATGCCAGCATGCGGCGCTTCGCGAAGGTGTAGGCGTTGAGCTGGTCCCGCCGAGATGCCATGTGTGCCTGCTTCTCCCCGTGTTTCGCCTGGTCGGCGCTCGGGGGGCACCGTCCCCCCGCCCTCCGTTGTCGGACCGGCCCCCTACTATGCCTGGTAAGAGGACGGTCTCGTGGAGCGGGTAGGGTACCTGGACCTTCAAGGGCCCTTTGTGGTGGCGGATTTCCAGCGAGTTGTGAGCAGAGCGGGGGGATGGAGTGATGGCTTCCGGAACGCGTGCCCGAATGCGCGAGCGGTCGCGTGCGCGCGGTGCCGCAGAGCCCCGGCCGCCGCACGCGGGGCAGCCGTCAGCGTCGCGCACGCAGCCGCGGGAACCGGACGCGCTGCAACTGCGTACGCGGCCCGGGCAGTTCGGGTCGTTCCGGTTGCAACGGGTCGTTCTGCTGGAGCTCGCCGCCGCCGTGCTGCTGACCGGCTGGGTCATCGGCCCGCTGGCGCTGACCGTGGCCGGCGTGGTCGCGCTGGTCCTCGTGCTCCTCGCCTTCGTACGCCGCCGCGGCCGCTCCCTGCCCGAATGGCTCGGTACGGCCAGGGCCCTGCGCACCCGTCTCCGCCAGGCGGCGGGTACGCCCATAGAGCCGGGCACGGAGCCCGGGCTGGCCCCCGCCGTGGAGTGCGACCCGAGCCTGCGCACCTACGCGTACGGCGGCCGGGACCGGCGGTCCGTGGGGATGATCGGTGACGGCACGTTCGTGACCGCGGTTCTCCAGGTGGAGGCCGACGCGACGGCGCTGCGGGCCGAGCGGAGCCGGCAGCCGCTGCCGCTGGGCCTGGTGGCGGACGCTCTGCACGTGGACGGGATCCGGCTGGAGTCGGCGCAGGTCGTGCTGCACACGCAGCCCGCGCCCGCGCTGCATCTCCCCCAGCAGTCCGTCGCGGTGAGCAACTACGCGCCGTTGCAGGCACAGACCGGTGCCCCCGCGGTGCGCATCACCTGGATCGCGCTGAAGCTGGACCCGGAGCTGTGCCCGGAGGCCGTGGCCGCGCGCGGTGGCGGGCTCGTCGGGGCGCAGAAGTGTGTCGTGCGGGCCGCCGACCATCTCGCCAGCAGGCTGACGGGGGCCGGTTTCCGTACGACGGTCCTCGACGAGGAGGAGCTGACCGCGGCCGTCGCCACGTCGGCGTGTGCGAACCCGCTGGTGACCGCGGAGGCCGGGCGGACCGACGTGCCGGAGCGGCGGACCGAGGAGTCCGGCCGGAGCTGGCGCTGCGACAACCGCAGACATACGACGTACTGGGTGCGCCGCTGGCCCCAGTTGGGCGGGCGGGGGCCCGCGCTGCCGCAGCTCGTGGCGCTGCTCACGGCCGTTCCGGCGCTGGCCACGACGTTCAGTCTCACGATGGCGCGCGGTGAGCGGCAGGAGGTGTCGCTCACGGGGCATCTGCGGGTGACGGGGCGCTCCGACGACGAACTGGTCGCCGCGCGGCGCGCGTTGGAGGGCGCCGCACGGCAGGCCGGGGTGGGTCTCGCCCGGCTCGACCGTCAGCAACTGCCCGGCGTGCTCGCCACTCTGCCTCTCGGAGGTGCTCGATGACGGCCACGACGTCACAGCCGGCGGGCGGTTCGGGCGCGTATCCCCCCGGACAGTACGTGCCGGGCGCGGGCGCGGGAGGGTTCGCGCCCGGCGGGGGCCCGGGGTCCGGTGGCGCTCCGGAACCGTCGGCCGCGGACCGGCTCCGCGGCCGGGTGCGCAGCGGGTTCGGGCTGCTCGGCCCGCGGCACGGCCGCCACACCCTGCCCGCGGACCAGCTGGAGTCCCTCGCGCTGCCCATCGGGGACGACGGGGTCGTCATCGGTGTGGACGCGGAGGGACAGCCCGCGGTGCTGGGCCTCAACAGGCCCACTCCGTACGACGTCGTCCTGATCGGCGGACTGTGGACCGCGCAGGTGCTGGCCCTGCGGGCGGCGGCCACGGGGACGCGTGTCGCCGTGGAGACGGGGCGGGCGCAGGCCTGGGCGCAGATGGTGCAGGCCGTCGGTGGCGGGCAGACCGGGATGACCGTGTACGACGTGGGGCGGGTGCCGCCGCAGGGTGCGTCGGCCGGGAACCCGGTGCTCGTGGTGCGGGACTGCGGGATGCGGCCGCCGCGCGGGCGGGTCGTCTCGGGTCCCTGGCAGGCGGTGCTGACGCTGCTGCCGTATCTCAGCCCGGTGGCCCCGCGGTTGATGCGGCAGGCGCGGCTCGTCGGGGTGCAGCGCGTCTCCCCGGACGAGGCCGCGGAGATAGGCCGCACGCTGGCGCTGCCCCGGGGGGACATGGACTCCCTGCCGACGCTGGCCGACGGCGTCACACTCTGGTGCGCCGACCGCGACCGGCAGTACGTGATGACCCAGCCGACGGACGCCGAGACCGGATTGTTGGGTACGCCACGCAGGATGGACTGATCCGACCAACGACCGCCCCGTATGGGGCATTTGTGGCCGATTCGGCCCTGCTTTCGCTCGGCTCGTTCACCGCAATCACCCGTTTTGTTCGTGCGCGGGGAAGGTGCGTGCGCGGCCTCCTGGCGACGGGTGACGGAGCGGGCGGGCGCGGAGGGGCGGACGGGCCTGCCCTGGGGGCGCTTGTGGTGATTAGGCTGGGACCGGGCGCGACATCGAGACCCGTGAGAGGGGCCGTCGGCACCCCAGGGGGACAGCTGGGCGGATTCGGACGACTTCGGACAACGAGAGCGGTCGCCCCAGCACGGCATGAGGGTGCTCGACCACACCAGGAGGAATTGTGAACAGCGATCGGGACGGGATCCGCGGGGGCTGGGCCACGCCCGGCGATGACCAGTCCGACGCGGAGTCCGCCATCGAGACGACGGGCGAGTTCACCATCGACTACGCGCCGCCTGCCTGGTACACGCAGAACGCCTCGGGCGGTTCGGCGGAGACGGCACCGGTTCCGGAGCCGCAGGCCCCGTCACCGGCGGCTCCCCCGGCGCCTCCTGCCCCTCCCGTCGGCGCGGTGGATCCGGCCCATCCCGTCGGCGCGGTGCCGACGCACGCTCCGCCGGTCGGCGTGCCCGTCGACCTTCCTCCGCCGCCTCCGGACGGCTTCCAGCAGCAGAGTTGGACGCCACCGGCACCTCCGGCCCCGCCGACCGCGCCGACCGCCGAGGCGGATGCCGGGAACGGGGATCTGGAGAGCGGCGCGACCATGCGCTTCTCCTCCGCGGCGCTGAGGCGTGAGATCGCGTCGCGGGCCGCCGAGTCGGCGGTTGCCGACGGGACGGGGGCGGGAACCGGTGGGGTGAACGCCGGTTCCGACGGGTCCCGGTCCTCCGGGTCCCGGTCCTCCGGGTCCCGGTCCTCCGGGTCCCGGTCCTCCGGGTCCGGAGCCTCCGGGTCCGGAGCCTCCGGGTCCGGAGCCGGTTCCGACGCGGCCGGTGCCTCCGGGCCCGGGTCCGACGCGGCCGGTGGTTCCTCCGGGTCCAGCTCAGGCGGGTCCGGTTCAGGCGGGTCCGGTTCAGGCGGGTCCGGTTCAGGCGGATCCGGTTCAGGCGGATCCGGTTCAGGCGGATCCGGTTCAGGCGGCTCGGGATCCGGATCCGACCGTTCTGCGTCCGGGCAACAGGCCGGGAACAGCACCGGGGCCGAGGTCGCTTCCTCCGACGCGCCCACGCACGCACCCTCCGCCGCCTCCGCGTCGGACGGCACCTCGTCGGACCGAACCGCGTCCGACGGAACCGCGCCCGTCGACGTGGCACCCGCCGCGTCCGCTCCCGAAGCCGCGGCTCCGGCCGCCCCCGGTGTCGCCGACACCGCCGGCGCGGCCCATCCGCACGGCGGCACGGACGGCGGCTCTCCGGAGCCGGCCCAAAACTCCGCGCAGCCGCCCGCGGTCGGCAGTGCCGGTGAGGGCGCAGGCGCCGCGGAGACGGCCGACGCCGCCCAGGACCCCGGTGCCGGCGCCAGCGCCGAGGGCGGGGCCCCTTCCGCGACGCCGGACGCCGCACCCGACGACGCAGCCGCCGTATCCGGCTCCGTCCAGACCGCCGCCGCAGCGCCGGACCCCGACGTCCCGGAGGACACCTCCGCCCCCCAGGTCTCGGAACCACCGGCGCAGCCCGACGCCCGGCCCGACGCCGGCGCGGATGTCACCGCCGACCCCTCCGGTGGCGTACCGGCGGCTTCCCCGGCCTGGACTCCGCCGCCGGTGCCGCAGAGCGGGCTTCCGCCGTTGCCGCCCGCGTTCCAGCCCGCGGCGCCCGACCCGGCGGTTCAGTGGCCCGCGTCGACGCAGCCGGCCGAGCCGACGGCGCCCCAGGCTCCGGTGCCCCCGCAGCCCCAGCCGCAGGCCACGCACGTACAGCAGGCCGAGGCCCCCGCACAGGCACCCGTGCCGCCCCAGGCACCCGCGCCGCAGCCGCCGCCCTTCCAGCCCCAGCAGCCGTCCCGGCCCGAGGCGCCGCAACCCTTCCCGCCGCAGGCCCCGCAGCAGGCCCCGGCCACCTGGGCCACGGCTTCCGCGCCGGAGCAGCCCCACGCCGCCCAGGCACAGCCTGCGCCCGCCGACGCCCCGCCGGCCCTCCAGGCCGGTTACGGCTTCCCGCAGCCGGGCGTCCCCGCTCCGCACGCGCCCGCTCCCCAGCCGCCGGCCCCGCAGGCCCCGGCACCGCAGTCCGGTTACGGCTTCCCGCAGACCGGGGCACCGGTCCCGCCGCAGGGTGGTTACGGTTTCCCCCAGCCCGGCACCCTCGCTCCCGACGCGCCGGCCCCGCAGGCACCGGCCCCGCAGGCACCCGCGCCCCAGCCCCCGGCCGCCCAGTCCGGGTACGGATTCCCGCACACCGCTCCGCCGGCCGCGCCCAACACCCCGACGCAGCAGCCCGGTTACGGCTTTCCGCAGCCGCCCGTCCAGCAGGGCCCCGCGCAGCAGGGCCCCGTGCAGCAGGACCCTCCGTACCAAGGGCACCCGCAGCAGGCTCAGCCCCCGGCCGCGCCCGTGGATCCCCGTGCCGGTGCCGCCTGGCCGCAGCCCATCCAGCACGATCAGCGGCAGCCGACCAACCCGGGTGCCGCACCCCTCGGCTACACCGCCGCGGTGGAGCTGTCCTCCGACCGGCTGCTCAACAACAAGAAGCAGAAGCCGAAGAGCGGCCGTCCGACCGTGGGCGCCTCGCGGTTCAAGCTCGGCGGCAAGAGGGAAGAGGCGGAGCGCCAGCGGAAGTTGGAGCTGATCCGTACCCCGGTGCTGTCCTGCTACCGGATCGCGGTCATCAGCCTGAAGGGCGGCGTGGGCAAGACGACCACGACCACCGCCCTCGGCTCCACGCTCGCCAGCGAGCGGCAGGACAAGATCCTCGCGATCGACGCCAACCCGGACGCCGGTACGCTCGGCCGCCGGGTCCGCCGGGAGACCGGCGCGACGATCCGCGACCTCGTGCAGGCGATCCCGCACCTCAACTCGTACATGGACATCCGGCGGTTCACCTCGCAGGCGTCCTCCGGGCTGGAGATCATCGCCAACGACGTCGACCCCGCGGTGTCGACGGCCTTCAACGACGAGGACTACCGCCGGGCGATCGACGTGCTCGGCAAGCAGTACCCGATCATCCTCACCGACTCGGGCACCGGCCTGCTCTACAGCGCCATGCGCGGCGTGCTCGACCTCGCCGACCAGCTCATCATCGTCTCGACTCCGTCCGTCGACGGTGCGAGCAGCGCGAGTACGACGCTGGACTGGCTGTCGGCACACGGGTACGCGGATCTCGTCTCGCGGTCCGTCACGGTCATCTCCGGGGTGCGTGAGACCGGCAAGATGATCAAGGTGGACGACATCGTCGCGCACTTCGAGACGCGTTGCCGGGGTGTCGTCGTCGTACCGTTCGACGAGCACCTCGCGGCCGGTGCCGAGGTCGATCTCGACATGATGCGGCCGAAGGTGCGTGAGGCGTACTTCAACCTGTCGGCGATGGTGGCCGAGGACATCGCGCGCCACCAGCAGTCGCACGGCCTGTGGACGTCCGACGGCAATCCGCCGCCCGTGGCGGCGCCGCCGCTGCCGGGCCAGGCGGTGCCGCCGCAGCCGATGCCGGGGCAGGCCCTGCCCGGACAGGCGCCGGGCGGCCCCTTCCCCGGGCAGATCCCGGGCCAGTACACACCCGGCCAGCCGATGCCGGGACAGTACGCACCAGGACAGCCGATGCCGGGACAGGTGCCCGGACAGCCGGTTCCGGGCCAGTACGCACCCGGACAGGCGGTTCCGAGCCAGGTGCCGGGACAGCCGATGCCGGGACAGGTGCCTCAGCAGCCGCAGCCGCAGGCACAGCCCGGGCCGGTGTACCCGCCGCATCCCGGCCAGCCCTACCCGCCCCAGCAGGCCCACCCGCAGCAGGGTGCGCCGCGGCAAGGTGCCCCGCAGCCCGGAATCCCGCACCAGGGCGCCCCCCAGCCGGACGTGCCCCACCAGGGCGCCCCGCAGCCGGACGTGCCCCACCAGGGCGCCCCGCAGCCGGATGTCCCCCACCAGGGCGCCCCGCAGCCCGGTTACCCGCCGCACCCGGGGCAGACCCCGCCCCCGCCCCCTCAGCAGTAACCCGATCGGTCCCTCCCGGGGGCCGGTCGCCGCTCGGGCCCGCACCGTCGAGGACGGTGCGGGCCCTTCGCATGTCAGCCGGATCCCCTCTCACCCCTGCCTCGCGTACGCATGGACGATACGAGGCGTCAGGCCCCCACCTGGGCGGCTTCAGGGGTCTGGACCAATGAGCGGGAAATCCGCATCAACTCGTTATTTCCGCAGGCCACATGGGGTTCACGCGCCGTTGACGTGCGGAGACCGCCGCTGATAGACACACACATCAACCCCGCCGGCGTCACCCGATCAACCCTGGTCCAGCAGTTCGACAAGCCATCCCCGTGCGAGCGATGACGCGAGGTCACCGACCCATGAACACACCCGATCAGCACGGCAGAGTGCCGTTGCGCCCACGGATCCGCCTGCCCCGGCTCGTCGCCCTCGCAGGCGCCGCAGCACTCACTCTCACCGCCGGTCTCGCGACCCCGCTCAACCCGGCGTCGCAGCCGGCCCAGGCCAAGGAGGGCAAGCGGGTCCTCACCGTGGCGGTCGCGCAGAGTGTCGACTCGCTGAGCCCGTTCCTGGCGTCGCGCCTGGTCAGTACGAGCATCCACCGGCTCATGTACGAGTACCTGACCAACTACGACCCCAAGGACAACCACGCGATCCCGGGCCTCGCCACCAGGTGGTCGCCCTCCGCGGACAAGCTCACCTGGACCTACACGATCCGTTCCAACTCCAAGTGGTCGGACGGCGAGCAGGCCACCGCCGAGGACGCGGCGTGGACGTTCAACAAGATGATGACCGACGAGGGCGCGGCGACGGCCAACGGCAGCTTCGTCGCCAACTTCAGGAAGGTCACGGCCCCGAGCCCCACCGAGCTGGTCATCGAGCTCAAGAAGCCGCAGGCCACGATGGCGGCGCTCGACGTGCCGATCGTGCCCCGGCACGTGTGGGAGAAGGTCGACGACTTCTCCGAGTTCAACAACGACAAGACCTTCCCGATCGTCGGCAACGGACCGTTCGTCCTCACCGACTACAAGGCCGACAGCTACGTCCGGCTCGAGCCCAACAAGAGGTTCTGGCGCGGTGCGCCCAAGTTCGACGAGCTGGTCTTCAAGTACTACAAGGACGGTGACGCGGCGGTCGCGGCCCTGCAGAAGGGGGAGGTGTCGTTCGTCTCCGGACTTGCGCCGGCCCAGGCGTCCGCACTCAAGAGCCAGTCCGACATCAAGGTCAACGACGCCCCCGGCCGCCGCTTCTACGCCCTGGCCACCAACCCGGGCGCCCAGGCCAGGAACGGCAAGCACTTCGGCGACGGGGCCAGGTCGCTGCTCGATCAGAAGGTCCGCCAGGCGCTGTTCCGGGCGGTCGACCGCAAGGCCCTCATCGACAAGGTGTTCCAAGGCCACGCCGTCGAGGGCGAAGGGTACATCCCGCCGCGCTTCTCGACGTACTACTGGAAGCCGTCGGCCGGGCAGGAACTCGCGTACGACCCGGCCGAGGCGGCCCGGCTCCTCGACGAGGCCGGCTACAAGAAGAACGGCGACGGCAAGCGCGTCGAGAAGAACGGCAAGCCGATCAACTACCGCGTCCTGTGCCACGCCACCGACCCGAACGACAAGGCGGTCGGCAAGTACCTCAAGGAGTGGTTCGGCAAACTCGGCATCGGCGTCACGCTCAACTGCCTGGACAACGTGACCGATCCGTGGCTGGCGGGCGAGTACGACCTCGCGTTCGACGGCTGGTCCGTCAATCCGGACCCGGACTTCGTCCTCTCCATCCACACCTGCGCGGCGCTGCCCGCCACCCCCAAGGACACCGGCGCGACCGACAACTTCATCTGCGACAAGAAGTACGACGACCTGTACGCGCGGCAGCTCGCCGAGTACGACACGGCCAAGCGGGCGGACCTGGTCAAGCAGATGCAGTCGCGGCTGTACGACTCCGGCTACATGAACGTGATGGCGTACCCGAACGCGGTCGAGGCCTATCGCACCGACCAGATCAAGTCGATCACCACCATGCCCGAGGCCGCGGGCAACATCTTCGGGCAGGACGGCTACTGGAGCTGGTGGTCGGCGGTTCCCGCCGCCTCTTCCGGTGAGTCCTCCGGCGATTCGAGTTCGACGGGCGTCATCATCGGCATCGTCGCCGGGGTCGTCGTCCTGGCGGGTGCCGGGGTGTTCCTCGCGATGCGGCGCCGCTCCACCGCCGAGGACCGCGAGTAGGGAGCGGGTCGCGATCGACGAGAAGACCGCGAACAGCGAGTAGTAAGAGCCACTGATGACCGCTGAGGCAACACCAGCGCTGGTCGAGGAGACCGGCGGTCCGGCTACGGCCGGGCCGTCGGCCCGCGGCCCGAGGGCGCGCACCACCACGGCGTATCTGCGTTATGTGGCGGGCAAGCTGGGCGGCGCGGCCGTCTCGCTCCTCGCCGTTCTCGTCACCAGTTTCTTCCTCTTCCGGCTGATCCCGGGCGACCCGGTGAAGTACATGACGGGCGGCCGCCAGGTTTCGGCCGAGCAACTCGCCAACTACCGGCGCGAGTTCGGGCTCGATCTGCCGATGTGGCAGCAGTTCACGGATTACTGCGGCAAGGCGCTGACCGGTGACCTCGGAACGTCGTACCAGTTCCGGGCGCCCGTCATGGACAAGGTCACCGAGGCGCTGCCGAACACACTGCTGCTGACCGGCACGGCGTTCGTCCTGTACACCGTGCTCGGCATCTTCCTCGGCACGCGCTCCGCGTGGCGCAACGGCGGGCTCGGCGACCGGCTCAACACCGGTCTGGCACTGACCCTCTACTCGATCCCGTCGTTCTGGCTCGGGCTGCTGCTCATCATCGTCTTCTCGGTGGGCATCGGGCCGGTCCCCGGACTCTTCCCGACCGGCGGCATGGAGTCGGGCGGCGAGCAGGGCTTCGCGTACGTCCTCGACGTCGCCCACCACCTGGTCCTGCCGGTGGTCACGCTGGTCGCCGTCGAGTACGGGCAGACCCTGCTCGTCACCCGTTCCGCGCTGCTGGACGAGATGGGCAGCGACTACCTCACCACCGCTCGCGCCAAGGGCCTGCGGGACGACCAGGTCCGCCGCCGTCACGCGGTGCCCAACGCGTTGCTGCCGACGGTCACGCTGATCTTCGTCAACCTCGGCCGTACGGTCGCGGGCGTCATCCTCGTGGAGACCGTGTTCTCCTGGCCGGGGCTGGGCGGCCTGTTCTACCAGGCGCTGAGCGTGCCCGATCTGCCGCTGGTGCAGGGGCTGTTCTTCATCTTCGCGGCGGCTGTGATCGTGATGAACACGCTGGCCGACCTGATCTATCCGCTTCTGGACCCCCGGGTGGGCCGATGACCACGACCGAGTCGGACGGGCCGCTGACGCCCGGCGCAGTCCCCCGCGTGTCCACGGCCGGACCGCGCGCCCTCGCCCGGCAGCGCCGCCGCCGTTCCGCCGCGCGCTTCTGGCGGCAGTACCGCGCCCACCGGGCCGGTGTCGTCGGTCTCGCCGCGCTCGCGCTGTTCGCGCTGGTCGCACTGACCGCGCCGCTGACCGTGGGCGCGGGCGTGCAGAACGTGACGGACGCGCCGGGCGGCCCCATGGAGAGCCCCAGTGCCGAATTCCCGCTGGGCACCGACCAGTTCGGCCGGAACCTGCTGGGCCTGGTGGTGTGGGGGTCCCGCGTCTCGCTGCTCGTGGGGCTGCTCGCCGCCGTCCTGTCCGTCGCGATCGGCGCGCTCATCGGCATCACCGCCGGGCACTTCCGCGGCTGGTACGCGACGGTGATCATGCGGATCACGGACTGGTTCCTGGTGATGCCGACGCTCGTCCTGGCGATCGCCCTCGCGACCGTCCTGTCCCGCTCCCTCGGCACCATCATCCTGGCGATCGGCGTCACCACCTGGCCGACGACGGCCCGGCTGGTGCGCGCCCAGACGCTGGCGGTGGAGTCCCGGCCGTACATCGAACGCGCCAAGGCGCTCGGCGGCGGCCACTGGCACGTGATGTCCCGCCATGTGCTGCCCAACGTGATGCCGCTGGTGCTGGCGCAGACGACCCTCATCATCTCCTCGGCGATCCTCGCCGAGGCGACGCTCGCCTTCCTCGGCCTCGGCGATCCGACGGTCGTGTCCTGGGGCGGGCTGCTCCAGGACGCGCGTGAGGCGGGTGCGGTCAGCTCCGGCGACTGGTGGTACCTCGTGCCGCCGGGCGTGGCGATCGCCGTCGTGGCCCTCGCCTTCACGCTGTGCGGACGTGCCGTGGAGTCCGTCCTCAACCCCAGGCTGGGGGTGTCCCGTTGAGCCTGCTCGACGTCCGCGACCTCGAAGTGACCTACGCCGGCGGGGCAGCCGCCGTACGCGGGGTGAGCCTCTGCCTGGAAGCGGGGCAGAAGCTCGGCATCGCCGGCGAGTCCGGCTGCGGCAAGTCCACGCTGGCGCTCGCGCTGCTGCGGCTGCTGCCCGCGGGCACGCGCACGAGCGGACGGATCCTGATGGACGGCGAGGACGTCCTGACGATGAAGTGGGGCCGGGTGCGTGCGGTCCGCTGGGCGGGCGCCTCGATCGTCTTCCAGGGCGCGATGCACTCGCTGAACGCCGTGCACCGCATCGGCGACCAGATCGCCGAGCCGATCCTGCTGCACCGCAAGGCCACCCCCGCGGGCGCGAGGAAGAAGACCGGCGAACTGCTGGAGCAGGTCGGACTCCCCGCCGCCCGCGCGGAGGCGTACCCCCACGAGCTGTCCGGCGGACAGCGCCAGCGCGTCATGATCGCCATGGCCCTGGCCTGCGACCCGCGGCTGGTCGTCGCCGACGAACCGACCACCGCGCTCGACGTGATGATCCAGGCGCAGATCCTGCGCCTGATCGAACGGCTCGTCGCGGACCAGGACCTGGGCCTCGTCATGATCAGCCACGACCTCGCGGTGCTGGCCGACACGTGCGACCGGCTGGCGGTGATGTACGCGGGCCGCGTGGTCGAGGAGGGCCCCGCCCGGCAGGTGTACGAGGACGCGCGGCACCCGTACGGCAGGGCCCTGTCGGCGGCGTTCCCGCGGATCGGTGACGCCGCGTCCCGGTTCGCGCCGCGCGGCCTGCCGGGCGACCCGCCGGACCCGGCCGACCTGCCGGCCGGCTGCACGTTCCATCCCCGGTGCGCGGTGGCACTGGACGGCTGCGCCACGCAGGACCAGCCGCTGCGTACGGCGGGCCCGCGGCGCCGGGCGGCCTGCGTGCACGTCGGCACCGCACCCGGACAGGACGCCCCGGCCCCGGCCCGCACCACCCCCGATCCCGGCACCCACGCCGCCCACTCGGGCGCCGCACCCGCCGGCCCTGACGGCACGACCGACCCCCGGCCCGCCACCGCACACGCGGGACCCGCCACCCCCATGGCCGGCTCGGACGACTCACCCTCCGCCACCGGCACTTCCACCGCCCACGCGGGCACCGCACCCCCCGCCCCCGGCGCGACAACCGCCCGCCCGGGCACCACGGACGACGACGCGAGGAGTACCGCGTGACCACCTCCCCCGGCGCCGGTCGTGAACGCCCCGCCACGCAACCGCTGTTGAGTGCCGAGGGGCTGCGCGTCTCCTTCCCCGGACGGCACGGGGCCGAGCGGGCCCGCGCCGTCGACGGCGTCGACCTGGACATCCGGCCAGGCGAGGTCGTGGCCCTGGTCGGGGAGTCGGGCTGCGGCAAGACGACGCTGGCCCGGTCCCTGCTCGGCCTCGTCCCGCCGACCGGCGGCGGGGTCACCTTCGACGGGAAGCCGCTCGACTACACCTCCCGCGCCCTGAAGGCGTACCGCAAGCGCGTCCAGCTGGTCCTCCAGGATCCGAGCGGTTCGCTCAACCCGCGGCACACCGTGTACGACGCGGTGGCCGAGGGACTGCGTATCCACCGCTACGGCGGCGACGAACGTGCGGCCGTGGCGGAGGCGCTCTCCCGGGCCGGGCTCCGGCCCCCCGAGCGCTTCTTCCTCCGCTACCCGCACGAGCTCTCCGGCGGCCAGCGCCAGCGCGTGGTGATCGCGGGCGCGCTGGTCCTGGAACCCGAACTCCTCGTCGCCGACGAGCCGGTGGCCTCCCTGGACGCCTCGGTACGCGGCGAGATCCTGGCCCTGCTCCTGAGGCTGCGCACCGAACTGGGCCTCTCCGCCCTGGTGGTGACCCATGACCTGGGCCTTGCCTGGAACATCGCCGACCGGGTCGCCGTGATGTATCTCGGCCGTATCGTGGAGACGGGCGAGGTCGAGCAGGTACTGACGGCACCTCAGCACCCGTACACACAGGCCCTGTTGTCGGTGCTGCCGGAGGCGCCGGGCGAGCCGGTCGTGCTGACCGGCGAGCCGCCGGACCCCTCCCGCATCCCGCCCGGCTGCCGTTTCCACGTCCGATGCCAGATCCTGGCGAGCGGAGAGGCCGAACGGGCCGGGGTCGCGGACGCGTGCCGCGGGCAGGACCTGGAAGTGCTCGGCGGGGGCGGCGAGGCGCAGGTCGCCTGCCACTGGGCCGGGACCCGCGTGACCGCGTAGGACGCCCGCTGCCGACGGAGAGGGGGGGGGGGGGGGGGGGCGGGGGCCCCCCCCCGGGGGGAAACAAGACAGTCGGCCCCCTGCGCCCCTACCAACTCCCCCCCCCCCCTCCCCCCGTCCTCTCCCGACACCCAAAA
>NZ_JBWKDS010000048.1:44769-63891 GCF_056435845.1 Streptomyces sp. NPDC043867
TGGGGGGGGGGGGGGGGGAGAGGAGGGCAGCTTACGGGGGGGCAGGAACCGGGGGGGCGGGGGGGGCCCCCCGGGGGGGGGGGGGGGGGGGCCGACCCCCCCCCCCCCCCCCCCTCTCCGTGGGCAAAAGCCGGCTACTCGCCCTCGTACGCCTCGATCAGCTCCCGCGACCGCTTCACGTCGTCCGCGATGGCCACCAGCAGCTCGTCGATGGAGTCGAACCTGGCCTGGCCACGGACGAACGCGAGGAAGTCGACGGCGACGTGCAGGCCGTACAGGTCCAGGCCGACCCGGTCGATGGCGTACGCCTCGACGGTCCGCTCGGTGCCGTCGAACTGCGGGTTCGTGCCGACGGAGATGGCGGCCGGCATCGCCTCGCCCTGGGCGTGCAGCCAGCCGGCGTAGACGCCGTCGGCGGGGATCGCGGTGTGCGGGAGCGTCTCGACGTTGGCGGTGGGGAAGCCCAGCTCACGGCCCCGCTGGGCACCGCGCACGACGACGCCCTCGACGCGGTGCGGACGGCCGAGGATCTCGCGCGCGCCCTGGATGTCGCCCTCGGCGACCAGCCGGCGGGTGAGGGTCGAGGAGAAGGGTTCCCCGGCACCTGCCTCACCGGTCACGTACAGGTCCACGACCTCGACCTCGAAGTCGTACGTCCGCCCCTGCTCGCGCAGGAAGTCGACGTTGCCCGCGGCCCGGTGACCGAAGCGGAAGTTGGGCCCCTCCACGACGGCCTTCGCGCGCAGCTTGTCGACGAGGACCTTGGCGACGAAGTCGGCGGGCGACAGATTGGAGAACTCGGTGGTGAAGGGAAGGATGAGCAGGGCGTCCACACCCAGCTCGGCCATCAGCTCGGCCCGCCGGTGGTGCGGCGCGAGCAGCGGCGGGTGGCTGCCGGGGCGCACGACCTCGCTGGGGTGCGGGTCGAAGGTGACGACGACGGAGGGAACACCCAGCTCGCGGGCGCGGTCCACGGCATGCCGGATGATCAGCTGGTGCCCGCGGTGCACCCCGTCGTAGGAACCGATGGTGACGACGCTGCGCCCCCAGTCCTCGGGGATGTCCTCCAAGCCACGCCAGCGCTGCACTGTGACCGCTCCTTGTCGAACCTGTGTCCGTGGTTGCCTCATACGCAGGACTAAGGGTGCCATGCCGAGGTGGTTCGGCTCGCATCGGCATGGGCGCTGTGACGGGGCGCACCTCCGCGCCGGACTCAGACGGGGACCCGTACCCCCGCCAGTTTCTCGATCAGGCGCTGGGCGCTGGGTCCCACCACCGCGGACCAGTCCTGCGGAGCGTCGGTGAGCCAGCCCGCGGCCAGGGCCGCGAAGCCCGGCACTTCCCTGGCCAGGTCGACCAGGCCGCAGTCGAAGAGGGTGGCGCCGTCCGGGGTGCGGACCAGCAGGAGACCCGTACGGCGCACCAGCTCACGGGCGTGTCGTCCGTCGCCGCGTGCCGCACCGGCCGCCGCGGCGCGCAGCAGGGCGTCGAGGACGCCGAGGTCCCGCTCACCGGCGAGCAGCAGTTCCAGCAACTCGTGCCGGAGCGCCCGCGAGCGCGGGCTGCCCGGGGCGGCCAGGACGGACGCGAGCCTGGCCCGCACCGCGGGCGGGCCGCCGTCCAGCAGACCCGTGACGAGGGGCATGAGCACGCCACGTGCGTCGCAGCCGTGTTCGAGGCGGCGTTCGACGCAGGCGGCCACGTGCCGGGCGGCCCCGGGACACAGCTCGACGGCCTCCCGTACGAGAGCGGTGACGCGGTGGGCGAGCTCGGGCGTGGTGGCGTCGGCGAGGGTGCGCAGCACGTCGCCCGTGTCGGGGGCGGGTCGCCGCAGCCGCGTCAGGAAGGCGTCGAGCACCGGCTCCGGATCCGTGGTGAGAGCGGGGACGAGGGCGCTCGCGGGAAGCCGCGGGTCACCGGCGGCGAAGCGCTCCAGCGTCGCGGGCAGATACCGGTCCCGGGTCGCCGGGTCGTGGACGAGGAGGGCGAGCGCCGCACCGTGGGCGGCGCCGTCGGCGGGGCGGGCCAGCAGGGCGAACGCCGCGTGGCGCAGCAGGTCACGGTCGGTCTCGGTGCGGACGTGCGGCCCGGTGCGCAGCCCGTACGTCAGCGCGGCCGCGTGCCGGGCGGGCCGCTCGTCGTGGGCCCAGCGGTCGACCGCCCGGCACATGGCCGACGGTTCCTCCTCCGCGAGGGCGGCGAGCAGTTCGTCCCCGCGCGGGTGCGCGCACCCGGCGAGGGCCTCCGTGAGGTCGTCGAGGGCCCGCCTGCGGTGGGCGTACAGCAGGGCCTGGGCCGCGGTCGCCACGGTGGCGTCCGGCGTCGCGGGCAGCGGGCGCTCGTCGTCGAACCAGCGGGTCAGGTGCGGCGGTACGGCGGCGGGGTCGGCGGCGAGGAGCCGGGCGACGGCGTCCAGATAGCGGGGCGTCGACGGGCGGGAGCCTTCCGGCACGGGAGGTTCCGCACGCGCGCCGGGGCCACCCGCGGGAGCGTCCGCGACCCCGCCGTGATCGCTCAGGCACGCGCCGGAGGCGTCTGTGTGAGCGCCCGTGATCTCGCCATGATCCTCTCGGCGCGCGTCGGAACCGACCGCGGGGGCGTCGGCGGAGGGGTCCGCGGTCTCACCGTGATTCCGCCAGGGCTGCCGGGCGGGGGTCCGCCGGCCCGGGGCCGCCGGGTGCGGTGCGTCGTCCGCGACGACCAGTCGCCGCAACAGCTCGAACCGTTCCGGCGCCGGCAGCCGCACCGCCTCCCAGAACCACGGCCCGAACTCCCCGGGCACCCGCCGCCCCTGCGCCCGCCACATGACGATCCGCTCGGCGAGCTGCCGCAGCACCCCGGTGTACGGGGTGGCGTCGGGTACGCGCACCAGGACGTCGCGGAGGAGACGGGCTGCCCACCAGACGGCGTCGCCGGGCGGCTCGGGTGCCGCCGGCAGCAGGGCGTCCACGGCGTCGACCAGGTCCTCGAGGCGAGCGGCGGCGGGTTCGGCGCCGCCGTGCTGCCCGGCCAGCAGGAGGAACGCCTCGACGACCGGGCCGATACGGTGCCGCGGCACGGGAGGCGTACGGCGGTACGCGTCCGCGGCGGCCTCCCCTCCGGCCCGGGAACGGCCGGGCGGGGAGGGCTCCGCGGGACGGGACGGAAGCCGGTCGTCGCCCGCCGCGGACGGGATCTCCCGGGCCCGGTGGACGAGCGCGTGCAGGGCTGCGTCCAGGTCGAGATGCATGCCCTGGATCCAGTCGGCGAGTTCCTCGTGGGCGAAGCGGTACCCGGTGCCCGCGGGCACGACGAGGCCCTCGGCGAGGACGGCTGAGGCCCATCCCGTGGCGGCGCCGAGACGGCTCGCGGGGGCCGTGCCCCACGGGAAGACGGACTCGAAGTCCGCGCGGTCCAACTCCCCCTGTCCGGGGCCGAGACAGCGCCGTGCGGCCTCGTGCAGCTGCCCGGAGACCCGCGCCGCGAGCCGCCGTACGGCGGTGCCCCGCAGCCCGTTCGCCGCCGCGAGCCGGACCGCGACGCGCAGGCACATCAGGTCCAGGTGGGCGGCGAAGACCTCGTCCCGGCCGACGGGACCCTGCGGCGTCCCGCCGGCCCCGGCGGGCAGGGCCGCACGCACCTCCGCCAGCAGCCGCAGGGTCAGGGGGTGGCGGGCGTCCGCGTCCCGGAGGACGCCGTCGGGGATCCCGTGGCGTGCGCGGGCCCGCCGGGCCGCCTCCTCGCCCAGGTCACCGAGCCGCACACAGGGCGGCAGACGATCCCCGTCGAACGGCACGGGCCCCTGGTCTCCACACCCCCCGCACCCCGGCCTCCCGTCCTCGC
Source organism: Streptomyces sp. NPDC043867 (assembly GCF_056435845.1). Lineage (NCBI taxonomy): Bacteria > Bacillati > Actinomycetota > Actinomycetes > Kitasatosporales > Streptomycetaceae > Streptomyces > Streptomyces sp. NPDC043867. Next base: position 48,592 of record NZ_JBWKDS010000048.1, read on the forward strand.
GCTCCCCGCACCCCGGGCCCACGTCCTCGCGCTCCCCGCACCCCGGGCCCTCGACTCGAGGCGCCCCGCACGCCGGCCCACACCCTCCGCACCCCCGCCTCCCGTCCTCGCGCTCCCCGCACCCCGGCCCACGCACTTCCCGCCGCTCGCACTCACGCCCCTCACCCAGGCGCACCCCAGCACCACCACCCCCGACCGGACCCACCCCGTCACGCGCGGCACCCGCACCCGCGGCACCCGCACCCGCGGCGCCCGCGCCCTCCGCGTCCGACGCCCGATCCGCACCCCCACCGACCAGCAGCCTCCCGTCCCGCCCCCGCTGCGGTTCACAGCCGCCGGCACCCCCGCCCGCCCCGTGCAGCAGCTCCCGCGGGAACTGCTCCCCCGCCTGTTCCCAGTACTCCTCCCGGCACGCGACGACCAGCCGCGCACCGCTGTCCCGCAGCCACGCGGCCGTCCCCGCCGCCCACTCGGCGAGCCTGTGGGCCGGCTCCGGCGGCATCTCCTCGGGGCTGTCGAGAAGCAGCAGCAGCGGACGGCCGGCGGCCCGCGCGAGCCGGGCCAGACGGCCGGGGCCGATGTCGCCCAGCTCGCCCGCGTAACCGGCGGGCGGCAGCACACCTGCGGTGTCGCCGTCGGTGCCGGCGCCGGGGGACCCCGGCTCCCCGGACCGCGAGGCCGCCACGATCCGCCCCGCCCGCTCCAGCGCCCGCGCCGCCGCGTCGGCCACCGAGGTGTCCGTGGCGCGCAGGTCCGCGCCGCGCAGCCACAGCGTGGGCGCCGGTTCCGGGCCCTGGGCCCTTCGTGCGGCGAGCGCCGCCAGTTCCGTCGTACGGCCGCTGCCCGGCCGGCCGACCAGTGCGAGCACCACCGGCCTGCCGGTCGTGAACGCCGCGAACTCCCTGATGACGTCGGGCCGTTCGGCGGTCTCCGGCGCCCCGGCGAAAGTCCCGGTGCCGAAGCCCGTCCGCCGTTCCTCGCCCGCGCCCGCCGGCACCCCCGGGCCTGCGGGCGGACAGGCGGCCCAGGAGCCCGTACGGGCCCGCCCGCCCGGGCCGGAACGCCCGGCGGCCCCGCCCCAGGGGAAGGCGACACCGGCACCGGCACCGGCACCCGCACCCGCACCCGCACCCGCACCGAACACGGTCCCCGGCCCGTCCGACCCCAGCGATGTGGCCGTGAGCTCCAGCACCCCCGCCGGATTCAGATCGGCCCCGTACGCGGGCACCGTCGACGCGTTGCGCGCCAGCAGGTCCGCGAGCACGGGCGGCAGAGAGGACCGGCGCAGGGGCACCGCCAGGCCCGCCGTCCGGTGCCCGGTGTGCAGGGCGGTGCCGAGGACCGCGACGACCGTGCCGGTCGCCGCGTCGAGTACAGGTCCCCCGGCCGCTCCGCCGCCCGGCCGGAGCGCGTCCGTGCCCGCCGTGCCGATCGCCAGCTCCAGGGCGGAGTCGAGCCGGTGGAGACGGTCGGTCGCCGGGTACGTCGCGGCCGTCGCGCCGAGCACGCGCGCCTCCCGCCAGCCGCCCGCGGCGATCCGGACGTACGCGCCGGTCTCGACTCCGTCCCGCACGGTGACGGGGAGCGGGCGGAGGCCGAGGTCGTCGGTGCGTACGAGAGCCAGGTCCGCCTCGGGCAGGGCGGTCACGGAGTCGGCGCCCACCACGCAGACACGGCCGTCGGGGGTGCGCAGGACCAGCCGGGCCAGGCCGTCCACCGCCTCGTGGCTGGTGACGACGGTGCCGTGGTGGTCGGCGGCGAAGCCCGTGCCGCGCGGGCGGCCCGCCAGATCGCTGACCTGCACCAGGGCCGCGTCCGGGGCCGCCACCGGGGCGACGTCCGGTGTCCGCAGGCCCCCGGTCCGAGGGCCACGTCCCGCCATGGTCGAACCTCCCCGCCGTGCGCCTGGTTCCGACGGTAGACAGGGGTCGATCAGCGGGACAGATCACGTGGTGAACGCGCCCCCTCGCACACCCTCGGTTCACTCCGAGCGCCCGTCCGAAGGGGTGAACGGACGGGCGCGGATGGATACACCCTTGGATGGGGGAACCGAGGGGGGACCGTGGAGCGGCGATCAGGAACGAGTGCGTGGCCGCCGCTCCACGGACACCGGATGAGCCGGCCGGACGGGACCGCGCTGCGCGGTGCTCAGCCGAACACCGCCAGGCTCTTCGCCTTGCCCTTCTGGGCCTCCACCAGCGCGAGGAAGCGCCCCGTCGGGTCGTAGACGGCCACGGCGCCCGCTCCCGCGTACTCCTCGGGCATGTCGAGGCGCACGCCGTTGAGGAGCAGCCGGGCCCGCCGGTCGTCCACGTCCCAGCGGGGGAACGCGGCGGCGGCGGCGTCGGCGATGGGCATCACGGTCAGCTCCTGCTGGAGCTGGTCCAGAGTCCTCGCCGCGTCCAGCTTGTACGGGCCGACGCGGGTACGGCGCAGAGCGGTCAGGTGGCCGCCCACCCCGAGGTCCGCACCGAGGTCGCGGGCGAGGGCCCGGATGTAGGTGCCCGAGGAGCACACCACGGACACGATCAGGTCGAGCACGGGCGTGCCGTCCTGCGCGACCGCGTCCCGGACGTCGTACACCGCGAACGACGAGATGGTCACCGGCCGGGCCGGGATCTCGAAGTCCTCGCCCTCACGCGCCCGCTTGTACGAGCGCACCCCGTCGATCTTGATGGCGCTGACCTTGGACGGCACCTGCATGATGTCGCCGCTCAGCTTGGCGATCCCGGCGTCGATGGCGTCGCGCCTGATGCCGGAGGCGTCGGCCGAGGAGATGATGTCGCCCTCGGCGTCGTCCGTCAGCGTGTTCTGGCCGAGCCGGATCGTGCCGAGGTACTCCTTCTCGGTGAGCGCGAGGTGCCCGAGCAGCTTGGTCGCCTTCTCGACGCCGAGGACGAGCACGCCCGTCGCCATGGGGTCGAGAGTGCCGGCGTGGCCGACGCGGCGGGTCCTGGCGATCCCGCGCATCTTGGCGACCACGTCGTGCGAAGTGAAGCCCGACGGCTTGTCTACGACGACAAGCCCGTCGGGCGTCCTGTGCTTCTCCGTCATTCGGCGGCGTCGTCCTCGTCGTCGTCCTCGCCCGGCTTCTTGTACGGGTCGGCGTCGCCCGCGAAGGCGGCGCCCGCCGAGACCTCGCGGACCTTCGCGTCGGAGGCCCGCGCCTTGTCGAGGAGGTCCTCGATGGTCTTGGCGGTGTCGGGCAGGGCGTCCGCCACGAAGGTGAGGGAGGGCGTGAACTTCACACCGGCCGCCGCACCAACCGCGGAACGGAGCACGCCCTTGGCGCTCTCCAGGCCCGCGGCCGCGGCCGCCCGCTCCTCGTCGTCCCCGTACACCGTGTAGAAGACGGTCGCCTCCCGGAGGTCCCCGGTGACCCGGGTGTCCGTGATGGTCACATGCGAACCGAGCCGCGGGTCCTTGATCCCGCGCTGCAGCTTCTGGGCCACCACCTCTCGGATGAGGTCCGCCAGCCTCTTAGCCCGCGCGTTGTCGGCCACTGGTCCGTCTCCTTCTTCGCCTTGCTTGTTCCGTCAGTCTTCGTCTTTGTGGAGTCTGCGCCGAACCGACAGCAGATCCACCTCCGGTCGCGCCGCGACGAGCCGTTCGCACCGGTCCAGGACGTCGGTGAGGTGCTCGGTGTCTCCGGAGACCACCGCCAGACCGATCTCGGCCCTGCGGTGGAGGTCCTGGTTGCCCGTCTCCGCCACGCTCACCGGGTACTTCCGCTGAAGCTCGGCGACGATCGGCCGGACGAGGGAGCGCTTCTCCTTCAGCGAGTGGACGTCGCCGAGAAGCAGATCGAAGGACAGTGTCCCCACGTACATGTGTGTCCGGATGTCCCGCCGGTACGGGGTAGATGGCCCAGCCAAATGTTTGGCGGGACACCAGAACCGTACAACGAAGGGCCGGGGTCCTCGACAGGGTTTCCGGGGCGCGGCCCCCGCAAACGGCAAGCTGGCCGGCGGTGACTTGTCACCGCCGGCCAGCTCACACAACCGCTTTACGAGCGCGGCTTCTCCCGCATCTCGTACGTCGCGATGACGTCGTCGACCTTGATGTCGTTGAAGTTTCCGAGGTTGATACCACCCTCGAAGCCTTCGCGGATCTCGGTGACGTCGTCCTTGAAGCGACGCAGCCCGGAGATGTTGAGGCTCTCCGCGATGACCTTGCCGTCGCGGATGAGGCGCGCCTTGGTGTTGCGCTTGACCTCGCCCGAGCGGACCAGGACACCGGCGATGTTGCCCAGCTTGGACGACTTGAAGACCTCGCGGATCTCCGCCGTGCCGAGCTCGACCTCCTCGTACTCCGGCTTCAGCATGCCCTTCAGGGCCGCCTCGATCTCCTCGATGGCCTGGTAGATCACCGAGTAGTACCGGACGTCGACGCCCTCGCGCTCCGCCATCTGCGCCGCGCGGCCCGCAGCGCGGACGTTGAAGCCGATGACGATCGCGTCGGAGCCGGTCGCCAGGTTGATGTCCGACTCGGTGACCGCACCCACACCGCGGTGCAGGATGCGGATGTCGACCTCTTCGCCGACGTCGAGCTGGAGCAGCGAGGACTCGAGAGCCTCCACCGAACCGGACGCGTCGCCCTTGATGATGAGGTTGAGTTCCTGCACCAGACCGGCCTTGAGGGCCTCGTCCAGGTTCTCCAGGGAGAACCGGACTCCGCGCCGGGCGAAGTTGGCGTTGCGCTCACGCGCCGCGCGCTTCTCGGCGATCTGGCGGGCCGTGCGGTCCTCGTCGACGACGAGGAAGTTGTCGCCGGCGCCCGGGACGTTGGTGAGACCGAGGACGAGGACCGGGGTCGAGGGACCCGCCTCTTCCACGTTCTCGCCCTTGTCGTCGAGCATCGCGCGGACACGGCCGTACGCGTCGCCGACCACCATGGTGTCGCCGACCCGCAGGGTGCCTCGCTGGACCAGGACGGTCGCGACGGCACCGCGGCCGCGGTCGAGGTGGGACTCGATCGCAATACCCTGCGCGTCCTGCTCCGGGTTGGCCCGCAGGTCGAGCGAGGCGTCCGCGGTGAGGACCACGGCCTCCAGCAGGCTCTCGATGTTGAGGCCCTGCTTGGCGGAGATGTCGACGAACATCGTGTCGCCGCCGTACTCCTCGGCCACCAGACCGAACTCGGTGAGCTGGCCGCGCACCTTGGTCGGGTCCGCGCCCTCGACGTCGATCTTGTTGACCGCGACCACGATCGGCACGTCGGCCGCCTTGGCGTGGTTCAGCGCCTCGATCGTCTGGGGCATCACACCGTCGTTGGCCGCCACCACGAGGATCGCGATGTCGGTCGACTTGGCACCACGGGCACGCATGGCGGTGAACGCCTCGTGACCCGGGGTGTCGATGAAGGTGATCTTGCGCTCTTCGTCGTTGACCTGAGTCGTGACCTGGTACGCACCGATGTGCTGCGTGATACCGCCGGCCTCGCCCGCGACGACGTTCGTCTTGCGGATGGTGTCGAGGAGGCGGGTCTTACCGTGGTCGACGTGACCCATGACGGTCACGACCGGCGGACGCGCGACGAGGAACTCCTCGCCACCCTCGTCCTCGCCGAACTCGATGTCGAAGGACTCGAGCAGCTCGCGGTCCTCCTCCTCGGGGCTGACGATCTCGAGGACGAAGTTCATCTCGTCCGCGAGGAGCTTCAGCGTCTCGTCGGAGACGGACTGCGTGGCAGTGACCATCTCGCCGAGGTTCATCATCACGCCGACGAGCGACGCCGGGTTCGCGCCGATCTTCTCCGCGAAGTCGGTGAGGGACGCACCGCGCGACAGGCGGACGGACTGTCCGTTGCCGCGAGGCAGCATGACGCCGCCGACCGACGGGGCCTGCATGGCCTCGTACTCCTGGCGCCTCTGCCGCTTCGACTTGCGGCCACGACGGGCGGGCCCGCCGGGACGGCCGAACGCACCCTGCGTGCCTCCACGGGCACCGGGACCACCCGGACGACCGCCGAAGCCGGGACGGCCACCGCCGCCACCGGGACCACCCGGACGGCCGGCGAAACCGCCGCCACCGCCACCGGGACCACCCGGACGACCGGCGAAACCGCCACCGGGACCAGCGGGACGACCGGCGAAACCGCCGCCGCCACCCGGACGACCGCCGCCACCGGCACCGCCGGGACGACCGCCGCCACCGGGACCGCGGCCACCGCCGGGGCCACCACCGGGACGCGGGCCCGCAGCGGGACGCTGCGGCATCATGCCGGGGTTCGGACGGTTGCCGCCCGGGGCGCCGCCGGGACGCGGAGCGCCGCCCTGCGGACGGGGCATGCCGCCCGGAGCCGGACGGGCACCGCCCTGGCCCTGCGGACGCGGAGCGCCACCGGGACCACCCTGCGGACGGGGACCACCCTGGCCGGCACCCTGCGGGCGCGGGGCGCCCGGGGCACCGGGGCCGCCGGGACGCGGAGCGCCGCCCGGACGGGGCGCCTGCGGGCGCGCCATACCGGTGGAGCCACCAGAGGTGAAGGGGTTGTTGCCCGGACGGGGACCGGCCGGACGGGCGCCCGGACGCGGGGCCTGGCCGCCGGGACGCGCGGCGCCCTGACGGTCACCGCGGTCGCCGCGCTCGGGACGGTCACCACGGCCCTGGCCGCCCTGGCCGGGACCACCGGCGGGACGGGCACCGGGACGCGGGGCCTGGCCGCCGGGACGCGGAGCGCCCGGACGGGCACCCGCGGCGGGGGCGGAGGGAGCCGACGGAGCCGACGGTGCCGCCGGCGCCGAGGGCGGCGCGGTGAACTCGGGCGCGGCCGGAGCCGGAGCCGCCGGAGCGGGCTTCGGCGCGGGCTTGGGACCCGGGCGCGGGCCCGCTGCCGCCGGGGTGACCGGAGCGGCCGGGGCGGCAGGCGCCGCGGGCTTCTCGGCCGCGGCCGGCTTCGGGGCCGGCGGGCGCGGGGCGGCCGGACGGGCCGCCTGCGCCGGAGAGGGGGCTGCCGGACGAGCCGGCGAAGACTTGCGCGGGGCGGACTTGCCGCCGCCGTTGCTGCCCTGCTGGAAAGCATCGGTCAGCTTGCGTACAACGGGCGCCTCGATCGTCGAGGACGCCGAACGGACGAATTCACCGAGTTCCTGGAGCTTGGCCATGACGGCCTTGCTCTCAACTCCGAACTCCTTGGCGAGTTCGTATACCCGGACCTTAGCCACATCGCTCCTTTTAGGTCCGGGTTGCGTCCGGACCGTCGCTACTTCATGGGCGTACTCATCGCGTGCTCATCGAGTGCTCATCGCAATCTCGACCTACTTCCAACTCGCGGGGTACCAAGGCCGCACGGGGTTCCGTGCGACACATGTCTTACGGTGTTGCCTGCTCGGCAACCGTCTCCTCGACCGCTCGGCGCAAGGCCGACATGTCGAGCACTCCCTGGGCACGCAGCGCCCGTGGGATCGCCCGGCGGCGGACCGCCAGGTCGAGACAGGCCACGGTGGGGTGCACGTATGCACCCCGGCCGGGCAGCGTACCGCGAAGATCGGGGACGCATGCGTCCTCGATCGCCACGATGCGCAGCAGATCGGTCTTGGCCGCTCGATCCCGGCACCCCACACAGGTGCGTTCGGGGCATGCGCGGGCTCGCGTCCGGCCAGACACTCTTAAGTCTACCTCCCCGCACGGACCTCACCCCTTTGGGGCAGGAATCGAACAGTTGCCGTGCGTAAAACTGTCGTGATCGAAGCGTCACACGGCCGGGATCCGTCACCCGGCCGTGCGTGTGCCCGCGTCAGTCCCGCTTCTCGTCCGGCTGCTCGGTGTCCGGGCGGATGTCGATGCGCCAGCCGGTCAGCCGGGCGGCGAGACGGGCGTTCTGGCCCTCCTTGCCGATGGCCAGCGACAGCTGGTAGTCCGGGACCGTCACCCGCGCGGAGCGGGCCGCGAGGTCGACGACCTCGACCTTGGAGACCCGGGCCGGGGACAGCGCGTTCCCGACCATGTCGGCCGGGTCGTCCGACCAGTCGACGATGTCGATCTTCTCGCCGTTGAGCTCGGCCATCACGTTGCGCACCCGGCCGCCCATGGGGCCGATGCAGGCGCCCTTGGCGTTCAGGCCCGAGCGCGTGGAACGCACCGCGATCTTCGTGCGGTGGCCGGCCTCGCGGGCGATGGCCGCGATCTCGACCGAGCCGTCGGCGATCTCCGGCACCTCGAGGGCAAACAGCTTCTTGACCAGGTTCGGGTGCGTACGGGACAGGGTCACCGAGGGGCCGCGTACGCCCTTGGCCACCCGCACGACGTACGAGCGCAGGCGGGTGCCGTGCTGGTACTGCTCGCCGGGGACCTGCTCCTGCACCGGCAGGATGGCCTCCATCTTGCCGATGTCGACCATCACGTTCTTCGGGTCGCGGCCCTGCTGGACGACGCCCGTGACGATGTCGCCCTCCCGGCCCGCGTACTCACCGAGGGTCGCGTCGTCCTCGGCGTCCCGCAGGCGCTGCAGGATCACCTGCTTGGCGGTGGTGGCGGCGATACGGCCGAATCCCGACGGTGTGTCGTCGAACTCGCGCGCCTCCTGCCCCTCCTCCAGCTCCGCCGGGTCCTCCTTCGCCCACACGGTCACGTGACCGCTCTCCCGGTTGAGCTCCACGCGCGCGTGGCGGCGGCTTCCGTCGGTGCGGTGGTAGGCGATGAGGAGGGCCGACTCGATCGCTCCGACCAGCAGGTCGAAGGAGATCTCCTTCTCCCGTACCAGGCCCCGCAGGGCACTCATGTCGATGTCCACGGCTACGCCTCCTCTGCGTTCTCTTCGTTCTCGTCGTTCTTGGTCCTGCGGTTGAACTCGACCTGGACGCGCGCCTTGGCGACGTCCGAGAAGGCGAGCCGCCTGGCGGTGGGTCTGCGCCCCTTCACGCCGGGCACTTCGACGTCGATGCCGTCGTCGTCGACCTCGAGGATCCGGGCGATCAGTTCGTCGCCCTCGCCCAGCTGGAACTTCACGAGCCGGTCGACGGCGCGTACGTAGTGGCGGTGCTCCGTGAGCTCGCGCTCGGCACCCGGGGTTCCGACCTCGAGGGTGTACTCGCCCTCGCCCATCGCGTCCGTCTCGTCGAGCTTCGCCGAGAGCGCGCGGCTCACATCGGCGATCTGGTCGAGGTCGGCACCGGCGTCCGAGTCGACGACGACACGCAGCACCCGCTTGCGCCCGACCGAGTCCACTTCGATCTGCTCGAGATCGAGTCCCTGAGAGCCGACGAGCGGTTCCAGCAGTTCTCGCAGCCTCTCGCTCTGGGTGGTGCTCATCCGGGTGACTCCTCGGCCGCGTGTGCTGTTGTGGGTTGGTCGTGTGTCAGGTGAAAGGGTATCCGGTCGCGGGGGGTGTTGCCGTCCACCGCGGCGGGGGCGGCACGCGGGACGGGACGCCCCCGCTCCCGGGAGAGCCGCTGGCGGGCGCCGGGCCGGTGCGCGGGTACCGTGATCGCGGGCCTGCCGCCCTCCCTGTCGTTCGAGCCTGCCGAGGACGTCTGCCGTGCCGTTCACCCTGCCGCCGCGCACCCCGCCGGGGCCGCGCCGAAGGAGCCTGCTCGCGTCGGCCGCGGGCGCGTTCGCGCTCGCGGGCTGTACCGCCCACGAGTCCGCCACCGACACCGCCGACGGGAGCCCGTCCGCGGGCGACCGGGCACGCGCGCGTGCGGCCCGCGACAGCGAGACGCTCGCCGCGCGGTACGCCGCCGTGATCGCCGCCCATCCGCCCCTGGCCGGGCGGCTGGACCCGCTGCGCACCGAGGTCGTCCGCCACGCACGGGCCTTCGGAGCGGGCGCGCGGACGTCGGCCTCCCCCTCGCCCTCCCGTTCGGCGTCGGCATCGGCATCGGCTTCCACGGCTCCGTCCGCGAGCGCCTCCGCCGTACCGGAGCGGGAGAAGGACGCGCTCGCCGAACTGGCCGCGGCGGAGCGCACCCTGGCGGACCGGCGCGCCAAGGAGCTGGTGGAGGTGCCGGGCGAGCTGGCCAGGCTGCTGGCCTCGGTGGCGGCGGCCGGCGCGGCCCACGCCTTTCTGCTGACGGAGGACGGCAAGTGAGCACGGCGGGTACCGGGAAGAAGGCCGCGGAGCTGAAGGCCCTGCAGGCCGCGCTGGGCGCCGAACACGCCGCCGTGTACGGGTACGGCGTCGTCGGCGGCAGGATCGCCGCGGCGCGCCGGGACGAGGCACGGGCGGCCTACGACGCGCACCGGGCGCGGCGCGACGAGCTGGAGCGTCTCGTGCGTGACCTGGACGGGAAGCCGGTGGCCTCGGCGGCCGCGTACGCGCTGCCGTTCGCCGTGCCGGACTCGGCGGCGGCGGTGCGGCTCGCCGCCGAGCTGGAGGACCGGCTGGCCGGTGTCTACGGCGACCTGGTGCGGGCAGCCGGGGGGACACGGCGGCGCGGCGCCGCGGACGCGCTGAGGGAGGCGGCGGTGCGGGCGGTGCGCTGGCGCGGCGAGAGCGTAGCCTTCCCTGGGCTCGCCGAGCGGGCGGCCGGCCCGTCGGCGTCGGTGGCCCCGCCGACGTGACGCGACCTGGAAGGAACGACTCGCGGATGGCTTTCGAACCGCCGCAGCGCCTCGTGCGGGCGCTCGGCGAGACGCGGCAGAACGGGACCGACGCGGCCGCCGAGTGGCTGGAGAAGCTGCCCGAACAGGTTCAGCAGGCCGTCGGTCTACGCGAGTTGACGGTCGAGCGGGTGCAGGCTCCGGGTGGCCGCAGCAGTCTGGTCGTCCTGGTCCGGCTGGCCGACGGGACACCCGCCGTGCTGAAGCTGGCGCCCGAGCGGGCCCGGCCCGCGCACGAGCGGGCGGCACTGGCGCACTGGGACGGCTTCGGCGCCGTGCAGCTGCTCGATACCGGCGACGCGCAGGGGGTGCTGCTGCTGGAGCGGCTGCACCCCGAGGTGTCGGTGCGGTCGCTGCCCGAGGCGAAGGCGCTGCTGGAGGCCGCCGGGACGCTGCGGCGGCTGTGGGTCGAGCCGCCGTCGTGGCATGTCTTCGAGACGGTGGCCGAGCGGACCGGCCGGCAGGCCGAGGCGATGCGGGCGAGCGCCGACAGTGAGAGCGGACCGCTGGTGGACGCGGCGCTCGCGGCGCGTGAGGAACTGCTCGCCGGTGACCCCGAACAGCGGCTGCTGCACGGCACGTTCCGGCAGAGCAAGGTGCTGGCCGGGGAGCGGCTGCCGTGGCTGGCGGTGGGACCCGATCCGGTGATCGGCGAGTGCGCCTTCGACCTGGCCCGGCTGGTCCGGGACCGCGTGGAGGACCTGATCGCCTCGCCGTCGGGCGCGTCGATCACCCGCCGCCGGGTGAAGCGGCTGGCCGAGTCGCTGGACCTGGACCAGGAACGGCTGCGGGGCTGGACCCTCTTTCGGGCGGTGGAGTCCGGCGTCAGGGCCCGGCGGGTGGGGCGGGCACAGGACGCGGAGCTGCTGCTGGAGTTCGCGGGCTGGCTCTGAGGGGCCCACGCGGCCGCTCCCCGGCGGCGGCGGGCACGCGGTGACACGCGCACGCGGTGACACGCACTCCCCCACTGCCGGAGAGCGTGAGAGGTACCCCGCTGCCGAAGGGCGTGGGAGGTACCCCACCCGTCTTGAGTGCGTGGGAGGTACCCCACTCGCCGCACCGGGCGCAGACCCAAGTACGTCCGGTACGGGGCTCCACGCCCGGAGGGCGGCCACGCGCCTGACACCGCGGGGCCGCCCTCCGGGCGACGAATGGCCGGACGGACCCTAGGCCGACAGGCGGGCGATCGCCTCGTCGACGGTGAGCTCCTCGCGCTCACCGGTGCGGCGGTCCTTGAGTTCCAGGACGCCCTCGGCGGAGCGGCGGCCGGCGACGAGGATCTTCGGCACGCCGATGAGTTCGGCGTCGGTGAACTTCACGCCCGGCGACACGCCGGCCCGGTCGTCCACCAGGACCCGTACGCCGGCCTCGGCCAGCTTCTCGGAGACGTCCAGGGCCAGTTCGGTCTGCAGGGCCTTGCCCGCGGCGACGACGTGGACGTCGGCCGGGGCGATCTCCTTGGGCCAGCACAGGCCCTGGTCGTCCGCCGACTGCTCCGCCAGCGCGGCCACGGCACGCGAGACGCCGATGCCGTACGAGCCCATCGTCACGCGGACGGGCTTGCCCTGCTGGCCGAGGACGTCGAGCTGGAAGGTGTCCGCGTACTTGCGGCCCAGCTGGAAGATGTGGCCGATCTCGATGGCGCGGTCCAGCTTCAGGCCGGTGCCGCACTTGGGGCAGGGGTCGCCCTCCTCGACGACGACGACGTCGAGGTAGTCGTCGACCTCGAAGTCGCGGCCGGCGACGACGTTCTTCGCGTGCTTGCCGGTCTTGTTGGCGCCGGTGATCCAGGCGGTGCCGGGCGCGACGCGCGGGTCGGCGATGTAGCGGACCTTGTCCAGGCCCTGCGGGCCGACGTAGCCGCGTACGAGGTCGTCGCGGCCCTCGAAGTCCTCGGCCGTGACCAGCTCGACGACCGCCGGGGCGAGGTGCTCGCCGAGCTTGCCGAGGTCGACCTCGCGGTCGCCGGGGACGCCGACGGCCACGATCTCGCCGTCGACCTTGACCAGCAGGTTCTTCAGGGTGGCGGAGGCGGGGACGCCGAGGTGCCCGGCCAGCGTCTCGATGGTCGGGGTGTCGGGGGTGTCCAGCTCCTCGACCGGGCCGTGGTCTCCCGGGACGGGGGCGAGGGCGAAGGTGACCGCCTCCGTGTTCGCCGCGTAGTCGCAGGCGGGGCAGTCCACGAAGGTGTCCTCACCCGCGGCGGCGGGGGCGAGGAACTCCTCGGAGGCCGAGCCGCCCATCGCGCCGGAGACGGCGGAGACGATGCGGTAGTCAAGGCCGAGGCGCTGGAAGATCTTCTGGTACGCGGCGCGGTGCAGCGCGTACGACTCGGCCAGGCCCTCGTCGGTGGTGTCGAAGGAGTACGAGTCCTTCATCTGGAACTCGCGGCCGCGCAGCACGCCGGAGCGCGGGCGGGCCTCGTCGCGGTACTTCGTCTGGATCTGGTAGAGCATGACCGGCAGGTCCTTGTAGGACGTGCACTGGTCCTTGACGACCAGGGTGAAGATCTCCTCGTGGGTGGGGCCGAGGAGGTAGTCGCCGCCCTTGCGGTCCTTCAGGCGGAACAGCAGGTCGCCGTACTCCTCCCAGCGGCCGGACGCCTCGTAGGGCTCCTTGGGGAGCAGGGCCGGCAGCAGGACCTCCTGGGCGCCGATCGCGTCCATCTCCTCGCGGACGACGCGGGAGATGTTGTCGAGGACCTTCTTGCCCAGCGGCAGCCAGGTCCAGATGCCCGCGGAGTTGCGGCGCACGTAGCCGGCGCGGACGAGCAGCTTGTGGCTGAGCGTCTCGGCGTCCGCCGGGTCGTCACGCAGTGTCTTGACCATCAAACGGGACATGCGCTGGACCTGGGCCATATTTCTCGACTCCTGCTGCGTAAGGGTGATGGCAAGGAGGTTAGCCGGGCGGCACGGGACGGTGGAAATCGGATTACGGGCGCCGCCGCAACCCGGAGGTCGCTAGCGGCGCCGCAGCGGGAGCGGAGCGCCCATGACCGCGTACGGTTTCGGGGCGCTCGGGAAGAGGACCTGGCGGGCCAGGTCCGTGTAGCCGAGGGAGCGGTACAGGCCGCGGGCGGGGCTCTCGGTGTCGATCGCCGAGAGGATGGAGCGGGGCTGTGCGGCGCCGTCCGTGAGGGTGGTGATCAGGGCGCGGCCGATGCCCCGGTTCTGGTGGTCGGGGTGGACGTGCAGCTCGGTGATCACGAAGGAGTTGTCGAGCCAGCCGTCCTGGCCCTGGCCGCGCAGATACGGTTCCACGACGGTGGACCACCAGTGCGTGCGGTCGTTGGGCATGCCGTAGACGAAGCCGGCGAGCCGTCCGTCGGCGGTGGTGGCGCCGAGCGCGCGGGCCCCCGGGTACACCAGGTGCCGCAGCACGATCTGCCGGCGTACGGCGATCTCCTCGGCGCCGAGCCCGAACGCGAGGGCCTGCACGGCGAGCGCCTCGTCGACCCGCGCGGCGAGATCCAGCGTGCCGATGACCACGTCGTCGGGGTGGTGGGGCCCCTGACCGGGAAAGCGCAGCATGCCGGGGAGACTACAGGCAGCTCCGGGGTGTCAGAACAGCACGCTCATGAAGGCCCCGACCTCGCGGAATCCCACGCGCCGGTACGTCGCCCGGGCGGCGGTGTTGAAGTCGTTGACGTAGAGACTGACGAGGGGCGCGACGTCGGCGAGGGCGTAGCGCAGGACGGCGGCCATGCCGGGCGCGGCGATTCCCCGGCCCCGGTACTCGGGGGCGACCCAGACGCCCTGGATCTGGCAGGCGTGGTCGGTGGCGGCGCCGATCTCGGCCTTGAAGACGACCTTGCCGTCCTCGTCCAGGCGGGCGAAGGAGCGTCCCGCGCCGACGAGTTCGGCGACCCGGGCCTGGTAGAGCAGTCCGCCGTCGCCGGCCGTCGGGGAGATGCCGACCTCCTCGGTGAACATGGCCACGCAGGCGGGCATGATCGTCTCCATCTCGTCCTTGCGCATACGGCGGACGTACGGATCCGGGGCCATGTCGTCGGGGAGCCGGTCGGTGACCATGAGCGGCTGGTTGCCGCGGACCTCGCGGGCGGGTCCCCAGTTGGGTTCGAGCAGGCGCCACAGCTGGGCGGTGGGTCCGGCGGGGCCGACGATGGAGGAGCAGCGGCGGCCCGCGCGGCGGGCGCGGTCGGCGAAGGCGCGGACGGCGCGGGGGGTGGCGCAGATGGGGACGAGGTTCGCGCCCGCGTAGCACAGGGACGTCAGCATGCCGTCCTCGTACCAGCCCCACATCTCGCCGCCGAGGCGCCAGGGGTCGAGGCCCGCGACCTTCACCCGGGAGGCCACGAAGGCGTTCGCCACCGGCTCGCTGTCGAGGACGGCGAGCGCGGCGTCCAGGTCACTCGGTTCGAGGACCCTGGTGGTGGTCTGGGTCAACACGTGCGGGGGCCTCACCATACGGTCTGCTGATCTCCGCACTGTACCTGTCAGGGGTGTGCGGCGCCGCCGGTGTCCGCGGCCCGGAAACCCGGGCGGCGGCCCGGGAGCGAGGGGCTCCCGGGGCGGGGGCGTTGGGCGGGGGGTCAGCCCGCGACCGACACCGAGGGCTCTCCGGAGGCGATGCCGTCGGCCTCCATCTGCTCGGCGAGTTTCATCGCCTCTTCGATGAGGGTCTCCACGATCTTCGACTCGGGAACGGTCTTGATGACCTCGCCCTTGACGAAGATCTGCCCCTTGCCGTTGCCGGACGCGACACCGAGGTCCGCCTCACGCGCCTCACCCGGACCGTT
>NZ_JBWKDS010000049.1:0-63416 GCF_056435845.1 Streptomyces sp. NPDC043867
GTCCGACACCCGCGCCCACGTCGTACGGGGCCTGCGCCAGCTGCGGACCAAGCGGGCGTCCCTGCCCCCGAAGAAGCACGGCAACATCCCCCTCTGAGGACCGCTAAGGAGCCGCTGTGACGATCAAGGTCGTACGGGGCAACCCCATACCCGAGGAGCTGGCCGCCGCCCTGGTGGTGGTCCACGCCCGCGCCGCGGCCGCGGCCTCTGCCGCCTCCGCCGAGATGGCATGCCCGGCTCCGGGTTCCTGGTCCGCACCAGCCCGCCTCGTACGCCTAGCCCTGCCCCAGCCCGGTCCCCAGTCCTGGGCCCGCGCCCGCTGGCCCGCCTGAGCCCGCCCATACGATCGGAGAGACCCACCATGTCCGCACCGCCCCGAGGGGCACACCACGGCACCGCCACCCTGGCGCCACGCGCCCGCGTGGTGATCGCCAAGCCCGGACTAGACGGGCACGACCGAGGTGCCAAGGTCATAGCCCGCGCCCTGCGCGACGCCGGCTACGAGGTGATCTACACGGGCCTTCACCAGACGCCCGAGCAGATTGTCGCCACAGTCATCGCGGAGGATGCCCCGCTACTGGGACTCTCCGTGCTCTCCGGTGCCCATCTGACGATCGTCAAGAGAGTGTTGCTCCTCCTGGCCCAACAGGACGCCGACGAGGTACGCGTCCTCGTCGGCGGCATCATCCCGGACGCCGATGTAGCGGCCCTTAAGGCCATGGGCGTCGACGCTGTGTTCACCCCGGGGTCCGACTTGCGAGGCATCGTCGACACCGTCGACCGGCTCGCAACCCTGGCCGGTGCCGACGCGGTGGGGGCGAAGTGATGCGTAAGGTGCTCATCGCCAACCGTGGCGAAATCGCTGTCCGCGTGGCCCGGGCATGCCGGGACGCCGGCATCGCGAGCGTGGCCGTATACGCCGACCCGGACCGGGACGCTCTGCATGTCCGCGCCGCGGATGAGGCGTTCGCCCTGGGCGGTGGCACTCCGGCCACCAGTTACCTGGACATCGACAAGGTTTTGGAGGCGGCGCGCGAGTCGGGGGCGGACGCCATCCATCCCGGCTACGGCTTTCTCTCCGAGAACGCCGAGTTCGCGCAGGCGGTTCTCGACGCGGACCTGATCTGGATCGGGCCGCCGCCGCAGGCGATCCGGGATCTCGGGGATAAGGTCGCCGCCCGGCACATCGCCCAGCGCGCCGGTGCGCCGCTGGTCGCCGGTACGCCCGCCCCGGTCTCCGGCGCCGAGGAGGTCGTCGCCTTCGCCGAGCAGCACGGTCTGCCGATCGCGATCAAGGCCGCCTTCGGTGGCGGTGGCCGTGGCCTGAAGGTCGCCCGGACCCTCGAAGAGGTGCCGGAGCTGTACGACTCTGCGGTCCGTGAGGCGGTCGCCGCGTTCGGGAGGGGCGAGTGCTTCGTCGAGCGCTACCTGGACAAGCCGCGGCACGTGGAGACCCAGTGCCTGGCCGACACCCACGGCAATGTCGTCGTGGTGTCGACCCGTGACTGCTCGCTGCAGCGCCGGCACCAGAAGCTGGTCGAGGAGGCCCCGGCGCCGTTCCTGTCCGAGGCGCAGATGGCGGAGCTGTACTCCTCCTCCAAGGCCATCCTGAAGGAGGCTGGCTACGTCGGCGCCGGCACGGTGGAGTTCCTGGTCGGCCTGGACGGCACGATCTCCTTCCTGGAGGTCAACACCCGTCTGCAGGTGGAGCACCCGGTCACCGAGGAGGTCGCCGGCATCGACCTGGTCCGCGAGATGTTCCGGATCGCCGACGGCGAGGAGCTCGGCTACGGCGACCCGGTGCTGCGCGGGCACTCCTTCGAGTTCCGTATCAACGGCGAGGACCCGGGCCGCAACTTCCTGCCCGCGCCCGGCACCGTCACCACCTTCGACTCGCCCACCGGCCCCGGCGTGCGCGTGGACGCCGGCGTCGAGTCCGGCTCGGTCATCGGCCCCGCCTGGGACTCCCTGCTGGCCAAGCTGATCGTCACCGGCCGCACCCGCAAGGAGGCCCTTGAGCGGGCCGCGCGCGCCCTGGAGGAGTTCCAGGTCGAGGGCATGGCCACGGCCATCCCGTTCCACCGCGCCGTCGTCAAGGACCCTGCCTTCGCCCCCGAGCTGACCGGCTCCAGCGACCCCTTCACGGTCCACACCCGCTGGATCGAGACCGAGTTCGTCAACGAGATCAAGCCCTTCGCCGCGCCCGCCGACGTGGACGCGGACGAGGAGACGGGCCGGGAGACGGTCGTCGTCGAGGTGGGCGGCAAGCGCCTGGAGGTCTCCCTGCCGTCCTCGCTCGGCATGTCGCTGGCCCGCACCGGCCTCGCGGCGGGCGCCAAGCCCAAGCGGCGCGCGGCGAAGAAGTCCGGTCCCGTCGCCTCCGGCGACACCCTCGCCTCGCCGATGCAGGGCACGATCGTGAAGATCGCGGTCGAGGAGGGCCAGGAGGTTAAGGAGGGCGACCTGGTCGTCGTCCTGGAAGCCATGAAGATGGAACAGCCGCTCAACGCACACAAGTCCGGCACCATCAAGGGCTTGTCGGCCGAGGTCGGTGCGTCCCTCACCTCCGGCGCCGCGATCTGCGAGATCAAGGACTGAGGCCGCCCCATGACTCGCCGCTCCCTCAACGACGAAGGGGCGGCGCTGAGGTGGATCCGGAGTGATGGCCTTGTCCTGCCGGCATGCTCTATGCGCTTCGGGTCCACTTCGTCCCCCGGCGATCGCTTCGGTCCGCCGGGTGCTACACCAAGAGGACCCCTAGCCAGGCCAGGGGTCCTCTTCGTAGGGACGGTGGTCACAGCAGCGCTTGCCGCCGCCCTGCCGCTGCGATCTGGTAGAGCTGTCCCGCGCGGTACGAGGAGCGGACCAGCGGGCCCGACATGACGCCGGAGAAGCCGATCTGCTCGGCCTCCTCCTTCAGTTCCACGAACTCGTGGGGCTTGACCCAGCGCTCCACGGGGTGGTGCCGCACGGAGGGGCGCAGGTACTGCGTGATGGTGATCAGCTCGCAGCCGGCCTCGTGCAGCTGCCGGAGCGCCTCGCTGACCTCCTCGCAGGTCTCGCCCATGCCGAGGATCAGGTTGGACTTGGTGACCAGTCCGTAGTCGCGGGCCTCGGTGATCACCTTCAGGGAGCGCTCGTAGCGGAAGCCGGGGCGGATGCGCTTGAAGATCCGCGGGACGGTCTCGACGTTGTGCGCGAAGACCTCGGGGCGGGAGTCGAAGACCTGCCGCAGCAGCTCCGGGACGGCGTTGAAGTCGGGGGTCAGCAGTTCGACCTTGGTGCGGCCGGCCTCGCGGGCGGCGGTCTGCTGGTGGATCTGGCGAACCGTCTCGGCGTACAGCCAGGCGCCACTGTCCTCCAGGTCGTCGCGGGCGACGCCGGTGATGGTGGCGTAGTTCAGGTCCATGGTGACCACGGACTCACCCACGCGGCGCGGCTCGTCGCGGTCGAGAGCCTCGGGCTTGCCGGTCTCGATCTGGCAGAAGTCGCAGCGCCGGGTGCACTGGTCGCCGCCGATGAGGAAGGTCGCTTCGCGGTCTTCCCAGCACTCGTAGATGTTCGGGCAGCTGGCTTCCTGGCAGACCGTGTGCAGGCCCTCGCTCTTCACGAGGTTCTGCATCTTGGTGTACTCGGGACCCATTTTCGCCCGGGTCTTGATCCACTCGGGCTTGCGCTCGATGGGGGTCTGGGCGTTCCGGGCCTCAAGGCGCAGCATCTTGCGTCCGTCGGGTGCGACTGCGGACACGGGCGGTTCCTTTCCTGAAGGGCTACAGGTCGAAGCAGCCCTCGAAGTCGGCCGCTTCCAGGCGGCCCTTGAGCGCAGACAGGAACCGTGCGGCGTCCGCCCCGTCGACCAGTCGGTGGTCGTACGACAGGGACAGGTACACCATGTCGCGCACGGCGATGGTGCTGCCCACGTCGGGCAACTCCCGTACCACTGGACGCTTGACGGTCGCCCCGATGGCCAGAATGGCCACCTGCGGAGGGGTGAAGACGGGCGTGTCGAACAGGGCGCCGCGGGACCCGGTATTGGTGACGGTGAAGGTGGCTCCGGACAACTCGTCCGGCTTGACCTTCTGTTGCCGCGTCCGGGCGGCGAGGTCGGCGATCCTTTTGGCGAGCTCGGAGACATTGAGACCGCCCGCGTGGTGCATGACCGGCACCATGAGTCCGCGGTCGGTGTCCACCGCGATGCCGATGTGCTCGGCCTCGTGATAGGTGATCGTGCCTGCTTCCGTGTTGATGCTGGCATTGAGGACGGGATGCTCCACGAGCGTGTCAATCACGGCCCTGACGACGAACGGCATTGGGGAAAGCTTGACGCCCTCGCGCGCGGCGAACACGTCCTTGACCCGGTCGCGCAGCCGCATGAGGGCGGTGACGTCCGCCTCCACGACCGAGGTGAGCTGAGCCGAGGTGTGCAACGCCCGAACCATGTTGTGGGCGATGGCCTTGCGTATACGGCTGAGGGGCTCGGTCCCGCCGCGCGGCACAGCGGAGTTGGCGGTACTTGGGGCCGGACGGGGCGCGAGGGCTGAGGCAGGGGCGGAAGCCGTGGTCGGTGAGGTGGCCGGAACCGGTGGCGTGGTCGCGGGAGCCGAGGGTTCCACCGGGAGCAGACGGGGCGCCGGGACGGGAACGGTCGCGCCGATGACAGCCAGCCGGGAACCGACGTCGGCGGTCTCGTCCTCGCCGACCAAGATCTTCAGGAGCACGCCCGCAACCGGGGAAGGGATCTCAGTATCCACCTTGTCCGTGGAGATCTCCAGCAGCGGCTCGTCCCGCGCCACCGCGTCCCCGACGCTCTTGAGCCAGCGGGTGACGGTTCCCTCGGTCACGCTCTCGCCGAGTGTCGGCAGGATCACGGGAGTGCCGGTCGCCTGGTCAGGTGCGCCAGCCGGGGGCGCAGCGGCGGGAACGGGGCCGGGTGCGGTAGGGGCAGGGGGGAGGGAATCGGGTGCGGGGGCGGCAGAAGGGGCGGGCGCCGACGCGGCGTCGGGCTCGCCTGGCTCGGCGATGAGGCCCAGCTGGGCGCCGACTTCCGCGGTCTCGTCCGCAGCGACCGTGATCGATACGAGGACTCCCGAGACGGGGGCTGGTATCTCGGTGTCGACCTTGTCGGTAGACACCTCCAGCAGGGGCTCGTCGGCATCGACGTGATCTCCCTCGGTCTTCAGCCAGCGGGTGATGGTGCCTTCGGTGACGCTCTCGCCGAGCGAGGGCAGGATGACTGAGGCCGGCATGGTCGTGGGACTCCTTGCTGTACGTGGCTGCGCCTGCCCGGAGAGCATTGACGGGTGGGTCCCGGGCAGGCGCGTCCGACGCGGGGCACTGGGGGGATGCAGTGCCCCGCGCGGTCGGAGGGTGTTGGTGTGCGGGGCGTGGGGCGGCTCAGCCGATGCGGCTGAGCGCGGGTGTGTAGAGCGGGGCACCGGTCTTGGCGGCGATGTCGGCGGGGGAGACACCCGGGGCCGTCTCCATCAGGATTAGGCCGTGCACGGTGACGTCGAGGACACCGAGGTCGGTGATGACGCGGTGCACGCAGGAGCGGCCGGTGAGCGGCAGGGTGCACTCGTCGACGATCTTTGGCGAACCGTCCTTGGCGGTGTGCTCCATGAGCACGATCACCCGGCGAGCGCCGTGGACGAGGTCCATGGCGCCGCCCATGCCCTTGACCATCTTGCCGGGGATCATCCAGTTGGCCAGGTCGCCCATGGAGGAGACCTGCATGGCGCCCAGCACCGCGGTGTCGAGGTGGCCGCCGCGGATCATGCCGAAGGACAGCGCGGAGTCGAAGAACGAGGCGCCGGGCAGGACGGTGACGGTCTCCTTGCCCGCGTTGATCAGATCGGGGTCGACCTCGTCCTCCGCCGGATAGGGACCGGTGGCCAGGATGCCGTTCTCGGAGTGCAGGACCACGTGCACGTCCGGCGGCAGGTGATCGGGGATCAGGGTGGGCAGTCCGATGCCGAGGTTGACGTACGAGCCGTCCTCGAGTTCCTCCGCCGCGCGGGCGGCCATCTGTGTGCGGGTCCAGGACATCAGGAGGCGACCGCCTTGCCGGTTCGGGATTCGGCGACCGTGCGCCGCTCGATGGGTTTGGCAGCCGCCTGTTCCGCGGTGAGCAGGACGACCCGCTGCACGAAGACGCCGGGCAGATGGACCTCGTCGGGGTCGAGCAGGCCGGGCTCAACCAGTTCCTCGACCTCGGCAACGGTGATACGGCCGGCCATCGCGACCAGCGGATTGAAGTTTCGGGCCGACTTGTGGAAGACGAGGTTGCCGTACCGGTCGCCGCGGGCGGCGCGCACCAGGGCGAAGTCGCAGTTGATGCCCTCCTCCAGCACGTACTGGCGGCTGTCGAAGGTGCGTATCTCCTTGACCGGGGAGGCGACGGCGACGCTGCCATCGGTGCGGTGGCGCCACGGTATGCCTCCGTCGGCGACGGGGGTGCCGACCCCGGCTGGCGTGTAGAAGGCGGGAATTCCGCTGCCGCCGGCCCGCAGGCGCTCGGCCAGGGTGCCCTGGGGCACCAGTTCGACCTCCAGTTCTCCGGCAAGGTACCGGCGAGCGAACTCCTTGTTCTCACCGACGTAGGAGCCGGTGACGCGGGCGATGCGGTCGGCGTCGAGCAGGACGCCCAGGCCATTGCCGTCGGTGCCGCAGTTGTTGGAGACGACCCGCAGTCCATTCGCTCCCTGGTCGTGCAGAGCGGCGATCAGCGTACTGGGGACGCCGCAGAGGCCGAATCCGCCAACCGCCAGGGAGGCGCCGTCCGCGATGTCGGCCACCGCCTCGGCGGCGGACGCCATTAGCTTGCCCATACGATCCTTGCGACCCTTCTCCTCGAGGCAATCTGCGCGTGGGGGCATTACGGTGTGCCGTCCTCCGGACGGTCCGCGCCGCCAGCCCGCCGCGCCCTGGCCGCATCGGCCGCCGGAGGCGACCCGGGAACCGGCGCCCGTCGTGCGCTCGCAGTGTCGTCGGACAGCTGCCCTGCGTTGCTTCCGCCGCCGGATGCGATCGGCGTCATCATGCCGATCCTGCCGCCCGGTGCCAGATGTCCGGACGGCTGGGCCGGCGGCTCCTTGCGCCTCTGCGCAGGCGCACCGGACCAGACGCGTTCTACTCCGCTCAGAGCTTTCACGAGGTATTCCTTCCTTGGGTGCCGTGGTGTGGGGTGCGGTGTCACTCGGTGACGTCGAGGGCGGCGCGGATGATGTTGTCGGTGTCGATGCCGTGGTAGCGGTAGACGTCCTCCAGCGAGCCGGACTGGCCGAAGCGCGTCACGCCGAGCGTGCTCAGCGGGACCTGGTTGATGTTCGCGAGGAAGGCGAGGGTGTGCGGGTGGCCGTCCAGGACGGTGACCAGTGGGGTGGCTCGCGAGGCCGGGAAGACCTGGTCGAGGATCCAGCTCTCAGCCGTGCCGTGGCCGGACCGGGCGTCGAGGGCCTGGAAGAGTAGGCCGGGGCTGGTGACACAGACCACGTCCGCCGCGATGCCCTGCTGCCCGAGACGCTCTGCGGCCTCCAGGGCCTCGGTCACCAGGGCGCCCATCGCGGCGATGGTGACCTGGGGCTGATCGGTGCGGCGCAGCGGGTAGGCGCCGGCGACGACCTGACGGCGGCGGCGTTCGCGGGCGGCCGGATCCTCGGGCACCTGGGCCAGGCTCTGGTCGACCGGACGGGTGGACAGCCGCAGGTAGGCGGAGCCGCCGTCCGGCCTGCCTAGCCGGGACAGCGCGGCCAGCAGCGTCCACTCCGTGTCCAGGGCGAAGGCCGGCTCCCAGGTGGTGCAGCCGGGCTGCTCGATGCCGAGCGAGGGAGTGGTGATGGACTGGTGGGCGCCGCCCTCGGGCGCCAGCGTGACCCCGGAGGGGGTGCCGACGAGGATAGACTGGCCACCGGCGTAGATGCCGAACGACCAGGGCTCCAGGGCCCGTTGCACGAAGGGGTCGTAGAGCACCCCAATAGGCAGTAGTGGCTCGCCCCAGCGGCTCCAAGTCGCGCCGAGTTCGCCGAGCAGCCCCACGAGGTTGGTCTCGGCGATGCCCAGTTCGATGTGCTGGCCGGTGGGCTTTTCCCGCCAGTGCAGCAGGGTCTCTGCGTCGTCGTGGAACCAGTTGACTCGCTCGGTGGGGGCCCAGACGCCGACCTTGTTGACCCAGCCGCCCAGGTTGGTGCTGGAACTGACGTCAGGGCTGACGGTGACGATTCGGCCGGCCGTCTCCGGAGCGGCGCGGGTCAGGTCCAGCAGCACCCGGCCGAGGGCGGCCTGGGTGGTCGCGGTACCCGTGGGGGTGCGGCCGATGTCGGTGGGCACTGGCGGCGGCGGTGTACTGCCTGCCGGTTCCCGGTTCAGCCGCGCCCCGGCCTCGGCGCACAGACGTCCGGCCGCCGAAGCCGCGGGGAACGCCTCCCACGGGCTCTCCTGGTCGGCGCCGATACGAGCGGCCAGCTCGTCGATCTGGGCGGCGGTCAGCAGCGAGGAGTGGTTCTGTGGATGTCCCTGGGTGGGCAGTCCGTAACCCTTGACGGTGTAGGCGAAGATCACGGTGGGTCGGTGGTCGTCCACGGCGGCGAGCGCCGTGTCGAGGGCCGAGAGGTCGTGACCGCCGAGGTTGCTCAGGGCGTGCACCAGCGTCGCGTCGTCCAGCTGCTCCAGGAGCGCGGCGACGGGCGCGGCGTCGGTGCCCTCGCCGGGCAGCCGGCGGCGCAGTTCGTCGGCGGGACAGCGCAGCAGCCGCTGGTACTCCGGGTTGGGCATCACGTCCAGGCGTCGGCGCAGTTCCGTGCCGCCGGGGCGGGCGAACAGCTCCTCCAGCAGCTTGCCGTACTTGAGGGTTAGCACCTGCCAGCCGGCGGAGGCGAACATGCCCTGGAGCCGGTCCGCGGCGATGTCGGGCACGACGCGGTCGAGTGACTGGCGGTTGAGGTCCACGATCCAGACCAGTTCGCCGAGTTCGGCGACCTGCGGGTCCAGGACCGCCTCCCAGATCGCGCCCTCGTCGAGTTCGGCGTCGCCGACCAGTGCGTACTGCCGGCCCGCCGCGGTACCGGCGTCCTGCGACGTGTAACGGCGGGCGATGGCCCCCCAGATGGTTGCGGTGGCGCCAATACCGACCGAACCCGTCGAGTAGTCGACCGGGTCGGGGTCCTTGGAGCGGCTGGGGTAGCTCTGGAGCCCGCCGAACGCACGCAGGGTCGGCAGGTACACGGGATCGAGCTTCCCTTGCAGGTAGTTGATCGCGTGCAGGACCGGCGACGCGTGCGGCTTGACCGACACCCGGTCCTCGGGTCGCAGATGACGGAACCACAGGGTGGTCATGATCGACACCATGGAGGCGCAGGAGGCCTGGTGGCCGCCGACCTTGAGACCGCTGGGGTTGGCCCGCACCCGGTTGGCGTGGTGGACGATGGCGCTGGACAGCCACAACACCCGGTCCTCGACCTGGCGCAGGGTGTCGAAGGAGCCCTCGGCGGCAGTGCGGTGCGCGGCGGCTTGAGCGGGAGCAGTGGTCATACGGACCTCCTCAAGACCTGCTGCTCGGGTGAGCGAGCCGCATGGTCGGGAAGTGAACGGGGGAGCGCGCCGGGCACGGCACGAACGGAAGGCTGCTTCGGCGCAGGTGCGCCGGAGTGCAGGGGGCTGGGAGCGGCACGGCGGGTCGCCCTGGCCAGCAGTCGTTGCGATGGAGCACACCACCTGACAAGAATGTGCGCAAGAGGTTGTGTGATAACAGTGCAGGATGCTCAAAATCCGATCCCCACTCCCTGAGAAGGTGCGCATCGTGACCAACACAGCGCGGATCGACTCCACCGACGCCCGGCTGCTGCTCGCCCTGGCCGCGCACCCCCGGGCCACCGCCGTCGCGCTCGCCGACCGGACCGGGATGAGCCGCAACACCGTCCAGACGCGGCTGACCGCGCTGGAACGCACCGGCGGGGTCGGCTCCTTCGAACGCCGGATCTCACCCGCCGCGCTCGGATACCCGCTCACCGCCTTCGTGACCACGAAGGTGGTCCAGCGACGGCTCGATGAGGTCGCGGCGGCGCTGACCGCTATCCCCGAGGTCCTCCAGGTGCACGGTCTGACCGGGGAAAGTGATCTGCTGGTGCATGTCGTGGCCACTGACGCGGAGGACCTGTACCGCATCGCGGGCGACATCCTCGACCATCCCGGGGTGGAGCGGACCAATACCGCCCTGGTGATGCGTCAGCTTGTCGGCTACCGCATCACGCCGCTGCTGCGGCGAGCAGCCGCGGCGCAATAGAGCGACGCTGAGGAGGGGACAGGGCTTTGATATCGCTGATAACGTAAGCAGTCGGCGCTATGTGTGGACGCTGTCCTAGGGAGGACCATCGTGGCTGGAGTGAGCACGACCGGAGTACGGCGTGTGGAACCGCAGTCGGTGGTCGAGCAGGTGACCAAGGAGATCCGCCGTTCCATTCTCGCCGCGGACCTGCGTCCCGGACAGGAATTCTCGCTCCGTGAGATCGCCGGCCGGCTCGGGGTAAGCATCATTCCCGTGCGGGAGGCCCTGCGCCATCTGGAGGGGCAAGGGCTCGTCATCACGGCCCGCGGCAAGAGCGCCGTCGTGGCCCCGCTCAGCCATGATGACCTGAACGCCATCTACCGCCTCCGCCGCAGGATCGAACCGGAACTCGCCGGGCGGGCTTGTCTGCTGCTGACCAGCCGCGATCATGATCGGCTGGCGGCCTACGTGGCCACCTTCGGCGACGAGAGCCTGGGCCTGGACGAGATCTACGAGGCTCATCACGAGTTCCACCTCGACCTGCTGCGCCCCGCCGCCACTGAGTGGGAATTGCGTATCCTCGGCATGCTCTGGCACGCCGCCGAGCGCTACGTCCGGCTTGCGTTCGGAGGCCGGGACAGTGATCCCGACGAACCCCGCAGGCGTGAGGCCGCGCATGCCGAGCTGCTCGCCGCGGTCGCCGAACGGGACCCCGGCCGTGCCGCTCAGGCGGTCATGCACCACCTGGACGTGAACGAGCAGATCGCCCAGCAGGGCATCGCGGCCGTCGCGGACTGAACCCGTTCCCTGTTCTCGCAGGCGAAGGCGGCACGCTCCGAGAGCGTGCCGCCTTCGCCGTAACTGCAGTCCCCCTCCCGACCGGTGCGCCCATGGCGTACTTGGCGTAGCGTGAGAGCACCGCTCTCGGAGGCGCAGCACCCGCCGAGGGGCCGGCGTGTCACACCGCCGACATGCGACTGACCAGCGTCGTCAATGAGCCGGAAACCCCGTCTTGTAAAAGAACTCGCTTCAGAGGGTTTCTGTTATCACATATCACCGCTACGGTGGTGCGCATCAGAGGCTCTCCAAGCACAGAGCTCCGTCGCCGCCGTCTCGGCGTGTCCGACGTCAGAGTCCCAGGGAGAATCGCATGTCCGCGAGCCCGAAGTTCGCCCACGTCGTTTTCCAGACCGCACAGCCGCAGCAGATGCGTGACTGGTACTGCACCGTCCTCGACGGCCATGTCGTGTACACCGACGACGCCCTTTCGTTCATCACGTTCGACGAGGAGCACCACCGGGTGGCCCTGATCCACCCGCCCGTACCGCTCAAGCGCAAGACCCCCGACACAGCCGCGATGCACCATGTCGCGTATACCTTCGACTCCATCGACGACCTGCTCGACCGGTACGTCCTGCTGCGCGACAAGGGTGTGCGGCCCGCGGTCTGCATCGCACACGGGGTCACCACCTCGCTGTACTACCGCGACCCCGACGGGAACTTCGTGGAGATGCAGATCGACCGCTTCGCGGAACCGGACGAGGCCACCGCCTACATGAAGGGTGTCGAGTACGCGGCCGACTCCGTCGGCCCCGCCTTCGACCCCGAGGCGCTGCTGGAGGCCCGGCGCAACGGCGCCGCCACCGAAGAGCTCTCGGACCGCGCCTGGGCGCTGAAGTCCGACCTGCCCGACCCGATGACCGTGCTCATGGGCGACGGAAACTGAAGGCAACGAGCGCATGATGCGAGACCTACGGGCCGAACGGCATACGGCCCTTCCGGCCGGTTCCTACGTCATGGGACTGACCCCGTTCGACCGCGACGGCGACCTCGACGAGGGCGCCCTGCGCGAGCACGTCCAGTGGATGCTCCGCGAGAACGTCGGCTTCTGGCCTGCCAGCCCCGCCACGGGGGAGGGGGCGCAGATGACAGACGCCGAGGTCCTGCGGGCAGTGGAGATCGCGGCCGAGGAGGCCGCGGGCCGCAGCCCGGTGGTCGCCGGCAGCCGCGAGTTCCCCACCGCCGCGCAAAACATTTGCTTCGCCACCGAGGCGGTGCAGCGGGGAGCCGATGCGGTGCAGCTCTACCCGCCGACCCTGGGCCACTCCTTCGTCCCGAACATCGCCATGTTCCAGGCGTTCTACGACGAGGTGCTCACAGCGGTCCACGC
Organism: Streptomyces sp. NPDC043867; assembly: GCF_056435845.1. Taxonomy (NCBI): domain Bacteria; kingdom Bacillati; phylum Actinomycetota; class Actinomycetes; order Kitasatosporales; family Streptomycetaceae; genus Streptomyces; species Streptomyces sp. NPDC043867. The sequence continues at coordinate 12,429 of NZ_JBWKDS010000049.1, forward strand.
GCCCGTTGTGCTGTCCAGCAACTTCATGACCGGATTCGAGGTTCCGACGCCCGTCCTCGCCCGTTTGGCAAGCGAGTACCCCCAGGTCATCGGGGTTTTCAAGCATCACCCCGACCAGCACAACGTGGCCGACTGCGTCGCACGACTCGCACCGCACACGACCGTGCTCACCATGACGCAGCGGTTGATGTTCTCCTACGCGGTCGGGGCCACGGCCGAGCTGGACAACCTGCAGAACCTGGCCCCCCGGCTGTGCCGTGCCCTGCACGACGAGCTCCACCGCGGGGACCTTTCCGCAGCTGGGGAGACCTACCGCACCGTGACGCGAGTGTGGAGCGGGATCTCCCGGTTCTCCGCCGAGTTCTCGGTGCCGCGGGTCGTCCTTTACAAGGCGGTGCTGCGCCTGCTTGGGCTTCCCGGTGGCTACGCACGCAAGCCGTACCTCGAACCGGGCGATGAAGCCTTGAGGGCACTCACCCACATGATCGACGCCGTCGGTTTGAGTGAGATTGAGGGCCTGTAGTGACACCGGGCCGCACCCCGGCCGGACGCGGACACGGCACGCCCCGAGAAAGGAACACACGATGAGCACCGAAAGGCGGAGTGTAGCGCCGCAGATCTTCCGCGACATGATGGCCGGGGTCTGTGCCCCCGTCACCGTGGTCACCACGATGAACGACGGCAGCCCGTCAGGCGCGACGGTGAGCAGCTTCGCCTCGCTGTCGCTCGATCCGCCTCTGGTGACCGTGGCCTTCGACCGCGGCTCGCGGGTGCTGGCCCAGATCCTGAGGGAGCGGCGGTTCGGTGTGAACCTGCTCGGCTCCGCTCAGGCCGATCTGGCGATCCTCTTCGCCAGCCGGAACGTGGACCGCTTCGCACAGGTCGACTGGCACCTCGACGACGGCCTGCCCCGTCTCGACGGTGCCGCCGGCTGGCTCGAATGCGACCTGCACGAGGCAGTGGAGGGCGGCGACCACCTGCTTTTGCTCGGACACGTCGTCGGTGCGAGCCGGGCGGAGCTGCCGCCCCTCGTGTACGCATACCGCACCTTCGGCACCCATTCCCACTACGGCGAACGCCGTCGGCCCGCGATCAGCGACTCCATTGCCGCGCTGGCCCGCTGACGATCCCCGATACGAGAAGGAACGCACCATGGCATCCGCAACGACAGAAGTGCCCGTCAAGGGCGGCGAGCCGAGCACCGAGGAGCTGGTGGCCCGGATCAGGGAGCTCCATCCCCTGCTGGAGAGGAACGCGGCCAAGGGGGAACAGGATCGCCGTGTGGTGGAGGAGACCGTCCAGGCGCTCACGCAAGCCGGTGTCTTCAAGGTCGCCCAGCCCAAGCGGTACGGCGGCTACGAGATGTCGGTACGCAACCAGATAGAGGTCTCCGCGGCCGTCGCCGAGGCGGACGGAGGGACCGCCTGGGTCGTCACACTGTGCAACCAGTGCGCCTGGATGACGGGCCTGTTTCCGGAGCAGGCGCAGGACGACGTGTGGAAAGCGAACCCGGACGCGAAGGTCTCCGGTGTAGTGACCCCGAGCTCGGAGTCGGTGAAGGTGGACGGCGGATACGTCGTCAGCGGGCGCTGGTATTACAATTCCGGTTCCTGGCACTCCGACTGGGCCGTGCTGGGCATGCCTGTCGTCGACGAGGCCGGCGAGACGATCGACCACGGCATCGCCCTCATCCCCAGGTCGGACCTCGACTTCGAGGAAACCTGGTTCGTGGCCGGGATGAAGTCGTCGGGCTCGAACTGCCTCATCGCCAGGGATGTGTTCGTCCCGGACCACCGCATCATCTCCGCGCCGAAGGCATGGCAGGGCGAGGTGGCCACGGAGCGCACGGAGGAGGTGCTGTACCGCAGCGCCTTCACACCGGTCCTGGCGCTCGGCATCGCCGCACCGCAGCTCGGCATGGGGAAGAAGGTGCTGGAGCTGGTGAGCGCGAAGGCGGCGGCGAAGCCGCTCACCTTCACCTTCTACGCGACCCAGGCGGAGTCGCCGGTCTTCCGGCACCAGATAGCGGAGGCCGCGATGCTAATCGACACGGCCTACCTGCACGCCTACCGCGCCGTGGACGAGATCGACCGGGCCGCCCGGGAAGGCACTTACCCGGACGAGCTGATGCGCGCCCGGGCCCGGGCCGACGCCGGCTGGGTGGTCGCGAACATCACCAAGGCCATCGATCTGCTGCTGTTCGCACATGGCGCGGCCGGCTTCGCGGAGAACAGCGTGATCCAGCGGCACTGGCGCGACTCCGAGGTGGCCGCCCGCCACGCCTACATCGTCCCCGGGGTGAGCCTGGAGATGTACGGGACAGCCCTGCTGGCCAAGGACGGAAACATCACCCCCATGCTCTGAGGCTCGCCGCCTCACCACTCTTTCGCCACGGAGTCTTCTCGACTTCACTGATATCACATATATCGACTAGCGATTCTGATGATGGCGTCCGCCACGTCAGGCAGGAGAACTGATGCGGAGCACATACGCACCGGGGCGGGGGACGACCGGCCCGGAAACGCCTGCGACCGGATCGCGCGGCGGGGAATCCGTCGAGATGACGGGCCTCACCAAGCGCTTTGGGCGGGCCAAGGTGCTGGACGGCGTCGATCTGACGGTCGAGCCGGGCGAGATCCACGCGCTCGTGGGTCAGAACGGGTCGGGGAAATCGACCCTGATCAAAATTCTCTCGGGCGTCTACACCGCCGACGCGGGCCAGATCCGGGTGGGGGGCCGGGCCCTCTCCAGTCCCGTGCAGCCGGGCGACCTGCGCGAGCACGACCTCGCCTTCGTCCACCAGGACCTTGGGCTGGTCGACGACCTGTCCGTGGTGGAGAACGTGCGCGTCGGCCAGTACCGGCCCGGCCGGGCCTCGCGCCGGATCAACTGGGCGCAGGAGCGCCGCCTGGCGGAGGAGACCTTCGCCCGGCTGAACGTCTCCCTGCCGATGGACGCCCGCCTGGGTTCGCTGCCGGCAGGGCAGCGAGCCGTGGTCGCGATCGCACGGGCCGTCCAGGGGCGGCATCCCGGCACCGGCTGCATCGTGTTCGACGAGTCGACCCAGTCCCTGCCGCGCGAGACGCTGCCCGAGTTCTACGACATCCTGAGGGCCATCGCCCGCTCCGGCACCGGGATCCTCATCGTCAGCCACCGCCTCGACGAGGTGATGAGCCTGGCGGGCCGGGTGACCGTGCTGCGCGACGGGAAGGCGGCGGCCGAGGGCATCCCGGTGGCGGACCTCACCGAAGCCAAACTGAGCCGGCTGATTCTCGGCCGTGAGCTCGCAAGCGGCCGCATCGGCGCTGTCGTCGACCCGGACGCCGTCAAGCCGGAAATCGCCCTGGAAGTCTCCGGACTCTCAGGCGCGACGCTCGGCGAGATCGACCTGCAGATCCATGGCGGCGAGGTCATCGGCATCACCGGCACCGGCGACTGTGGCTTGGAGGAGGTCGAGCACATTCTCGGCGGCACCAGCCGGGCCTGCAGCGGCCGGATCAAGGTCGGCGGCAGCGAATTCACCCTCCCGGTGCGCAACCGGGACGCCCTGCACGAGGCGGGCCTGGCCGTCATCCCCCAGCACCGTATGCAGGACGGTCTCGCGGCCGACGTGAGCGCGCTTGCGAACGTGACGCTTCCTCGCGTGACGCGACGCGGCCGACTCTTCCTCGGCCGGAACTGGCAGCAGGACGAGTTCAGGACGGCGGTCAACACCTTCGGTATCACACCGGCACTGTCGAACGCCCCGGTCGCCTCCTTCAGCGGCGGCAACCAGCAAAAACTCCTGCTCTCCAAATGGCTGTTGAGCTCGCCTCAGGTCCTGGTGGCGTGCGAGCCGACCCAGGCCGTCGACGTCGGCGCCCGCCTGGACATCCTGCGGGCCCTGCGAGCCGCCGCCAACGAGGGGAAGGCCGTGGTGATCGTCTCGATCGAAGTGCAGGACCTCGCCGCCGTGTGCGACCGGGTGATCGTCCTCCGCTCCGGCCGTACCCACCTCGAGATTTCCGGTGACGTGAACGCGGAAGCGATCACTAAGGCCACTTATGCCTGATGGACGACGCCGGCCGGCGGCGCACGACGAAGGAGACATCGCCTTGACATCCAACGACAGCGCGACCACGACCATGGACCCGCGGCCGTCGGCCGCCAAACCCGAATCAGGGAAGACGCCCGCGCCCGCCGGTCCGGACCATGGACGGAAGGTCGCAGCGGACGTGGCGCGGCGGGGCAGCTTGATCGTGGTCTGGATCGCCCTCTTCGTCCTCTTCGGCAGCCTCAGCCCAGACCAGTTCCTCACGGTCGGCACCTTCCAGACGATCTTCGGCTCGCAACAGGCTCTGGTGTTCATCGCCCTCGGCGCTCTGTGCGCGTTCGCGGTGGGGGAGTTCGACTTCTCGGTGGCGGCGGTCGCCGGACTGTCGGCGACCCTGGTCGCTGTCCTCGTCAGTGAGCAGGGCCTCAATGTCTGGCTGGCGGCAGTGGTAGCGGTGGCGGTGGCGGTGGGCGTCGGAGCCTTCAACGCCCTTCTCATCATCAAGATCGGCATCAACCCCATCGTGACAACACTGGGCGTGGCTACCCTCCTGACGGGTGTGTCGTCCCGGATCTCCAAAGGAGGAAGCGTCTTCCTCGACAACCAGGAGCTGTACAAGGTGGCCGCGACCGGCGTGCTCGGGTTGCCGATCAGCTTCTACTACGGGCTGGCGGTGGCCGCGGTCTTCACCTACGTGATGACGTCCACCCCCCTCGGCCGGCACATGCTCTTCGTCGGCTCGAACCGTTCTGTCGCCCGGCTCGCCATGGTGCGGGTCAACAGGATCCGCGTCGGCGCGTACATCGCCTCGTCGTTGCTGTGCGGCATCGGCGGCGTCCTGCTCGTCGGAACCGTCGGCGGATTCGACCCGGCGAGCGCGTCGAGCTACCTGCTGCCCGCACTGTCGGCGACGTTCCTCGGTACGGCCGTCATCCAGCCCGGCAGGTTCAACCCGGCCGGCAGCATGATCGCCATTTACTTCCTGGCGACCGGCATCGTCGGACTCCAGCTCCTCGGCTTCGCGGGCTGGATCAGCGACGTCTTCTACGGATCTGCACTCATCATCGCCATCGTCCTGTCCACGCTGTTCCGCCGGGACCGGCGCCACTCCTGACCATCCCGTCTGGCTGCCACCGTGCGGGTGGTGGCGGTCGATCCGTACCGCGACTGCGAGGAAAACCGACATGAACCACGCGTCAAGAGCCGCCAAGCCGAACACGAGCCGGACGAAGTGGGCCCTGCTCGCCGCCACTGCACTCGCGACCGCGAGCCTGAGCGCCTGTGGTGGATCCGACTCTGAGGACGGAGCCGGCAGCGGCGAGTCGAGCCCCGGGGGCGTAACGCACGCCAAGGCCGCCGTCGAGAAGCACCTCTCCGCCCTGGACGACTTCACGGCACCGGGCGGGAAGATCTCCGGCCTGGAGGAGTTCAGGGGCCGCACCATCGCCTATGTCCCCATCACCCTGAAGGCGACGTACTTCCAGGCGGAGCTGGAGCAGGTCACCGAGGCCGCCAAGCTGCTGGGCATGAAGGTGCAGGTGTGCGACGCGCAGGCGCAACCCACGGTGGCGACGCAGTGCATCAACCAGGCCGTCTCGGCCCGTTCGGCCGGCATCATCACCGACTCGATCCCCTTCGCCCTGGCCAGGAACGCTTACGCCGCGGCCGTCCGGGCGAACATCCCCGTCGTCGCCTCCGACGTCTCCGATCCGGTGCCCGCGGACTGGAAGGACCACGTGGTCACCACCAATAATGGCCAGGACGTGGGAGGCAGGCTGATGGCGGACGCGATCATCGCCGACTCCGGCGGCGACGCGAACGTGCTGTTTGTAAACACGACCTCCACCAGTACGACCAAGCGGTCGTCGGACGCCGTCCTTGACGAGTTCAAGACCCAGTGTCCCGGCTGCAAGGTCACCACAGCCCCCTGGGAGGCCTCGGCCGTCCAGAAGATCCCGACTACAGTGAGCGTCGCACTCAACGCCGACCCGAACATCGACTACGTGTACGTCAGCTACGACCAGCCCGCAAGTCCGCTCGCCATCCAGGGCATGCAGCTGTCCGGCCGGGCCGACCGGCTGAAGCTCGTGGGATACGGATCGGACGTCACGGCGATGCAGCGGCTCGCGAACGGCAAGCAGCTCGCTGACGTCGCGGTCGACCCCGCGCTCGTGGCCTGGAACAACACGGACCGCCTACTGCGGATGATGACGGACACGGACGTCCCCGACGAGTCGGACTACACCATCCCGCGGCGCATCTTCAACGAGTCCAACATCGATTCCGTGAACGGCAGCAGCGTCAAGGAGTTCAAGAGCGGCGGCTGGTTCACCGACGGATCGTTCCGCCGGACCTACGCCGAGCTGTGGGGCGCGAACTGAGCAGCGCGGGCACGTCAGCAGCCATCCCCGACGCACCTGGAGAAACAGACATGCCGCACTCCCTCCCCGGGGGCACCTATACCCTCGGCGGCGACCTCACCGTGACCCGGATGGGCTACGGAGCCATGCAGCTCACCGGACCCATGGCGTTCGGGCCGCCCGCCGACCGGGCCGCCGCGGTCGCGGTCGTCCGTGAAGCGGTCGAGCTGGGCATCACCCACATCGACACCAGCGACTACTACGGCCCCTGCGTCACCAACGAGATTCTGCGCGAGGCCCTGCACCCCTACCCGCAGGATCTGCACATCGTCACCAAGGTCGGCTTCGCGCGGGACGAGAAGGGCGGATGGCCGCAGGCGGCCGAGCCCGACCAGCTGCGCCAGGCGGTCAAGGACAACCTTGCCCGCCTCGGCCTGGAAACCCTCGACGTGGTGAACCTCCGCATGGGCGGGCCGACCGAATCGGTGAGCACGCCCTTTACCGTCCTCGCGGAGCTGCGGGAGCAGGGACTCATCCGGCACCTGGGGCTCAGCACGGTCACTGCGGACCAAGTGGCCAAGGCCCAGTCGATCGCGCCCGTGGTGTGTGTGCAGAACCTGTACAACATCGTGAACCGGAACGACGACGACCTGATCGACAGCCTCGCCGAACAGGGGATCGCCTACGTTCCCTACTTCCCGCTCGGCGGATTCAGCCCGGTGCAGTCCGGCGTCCTCGATGACGTCGCCGCCCGCCTCGGATCCACCCCGAGGGCGGTGGCACTGGCGTGGCTCCTGCGCCGGTCGCCCAACATCCTGCTAATTCCGGGCACTTCCTCCGTCGCGCACCTGCGGCAGAACGTCGTCGGCGCCGCCGTGCAGCTCCCGGACGACGCAGTCGCCGAACTCGACGCCATCGCGGGTTGACTGGAGGCGGGCGCTCACCCCACCCGGGCGCCCGCCACCCGGCGCCTCGCCCCACCAACTCAGGAGAGACGAGCATGACCTCGACACCCAAGTTCGCCCACGTCGTGTTCCAGACGTCCCAACCCGACGCCATGCGGGAGTGGTACTGCGCGCTGCTGGGCGCCCACGTCGTCTACGAGGGCCACGGCCTGACCTTCATCACCTTCGACGAGGAGCACCACCGGATCGCCCTCGCCCACATCCCCGACCTCGAACGCAAGTCGGCCAAAACGGCCCTGGTGAACCATGTCGCCTACACCTTCGACTCACTCGACCAGTTGCTGGAGCGGTACCTGGAGCTGCTGGCCAAGGGGATCGAGCCCTGGAAGCCGGTCCAGCATGGTGTCACGACGTCCCTGTACTACGAGGACCCCGACGGCAATCACGTGGAGCTCCAGGTCGACAACTTCGCCACGGCCGACGAGGCCACCACGTACATGCGGGGCGCGGAGTACGACGCCGACCCGATCGGTGTGCGCTACCGGCCCGAGCTGATGGTCGAGGCGCGGCGGGCCGGGACACCGGCCGGCGAACTGCAGACGCGGGCATGGGCGCTCAGGACCAGCCCCGAGCTGCCGCACCCGATGGCCGACTGAGAGGCCCCGGCGCCCTGGAGGCAGGAGACGGCTGCGCCTCACATCCGTCTGTGTCACATGTATGTCCAACAGCCCTGGGCTGGCCTCGATCCATCACCTGGAGAGCTCGTGATACTCGTAACCGCTGCAAGCGGCCGCACCGGCCGCAGCCTCATTCGCGCATTGACCCGTGAGGGCAAGGAAGTGCGGGCCGCGGACATCGCTCCGTCGGTTCATGAGACCCGTGACCTCGGCGCGGCCGAGACTGTCGTAACTGACCTCCTGGAGCCCGCCGAGCTGCGCAAGGCGATGGAGGGGGTGGAGTCAGTCGTCCACATCGGCCCGCTGTTCCACCACCGCGAGGCCGACATCGGCCGCGCCGTCGTCGCGGAAGCGCGGCGTCACGACGTACAGCACTTCGTGCAGTTCTCCGTGGTCCACCCTCAGATCGAGCAGCTGCTGAACCACCAGGCCAAGCTCGCGGTGGAACGAGCCGTGATCGAGTCACCGATTCCGTTCACGATTCTGCAGCCGATGCACTATCTGCAAAACATCGACGTACCCGGCACCGTCGCGTCCGGCATCTACGGCAAGCCGCACTCGGCCGACTCACGCCTCGCGCACGTCGACCTGGAAGACGTCGCCGCAGTGGCGGCGCGGGTGGTCGGCGACCCGCACCACCACTACGCCACTTATGAGCTGTCGGGCAGCGACTACGTCACGGGACACGAGATCGCCGAGGTCATTGCCGAGTTGTTGGGTCGGCCGGTCGTCGCAGAGGTACAGGCACTCAGTGACCTGGTGAGTCCCGGGCGCCAGCGGCTGGCGGAGGCCGAATTTCCCTACGACATCATGTATCGCCTCTTCGGGCACTACAGCCGTTACGGCATCACGGGCAATCCCAACGTGCTGACTTGGCTGCTCGATCGCCGGCCGACCACCCTGCGCGAGTATGTCCAGCGCGAGCTCGCTGCCACGAAGGTCTGACCAGGTCGGCTGAGCCGCTTAGCAGGGCTGACGAAGACAGGAACAGCCTACGGCTGTTATCACATATATTGGCGAGTGGAGAAGTCAGGAATGCAGATCGTCAACGCCGCAGGCAGACTGGGCCTGCTGACCGCCCGGGGAGTGGTCGATGTCGCCCAGGCGAGCGGGGGCCTGTTCTCCCCGGACGTCCAGGCCGTCTACGAGCGGTGGGCGGAGTTCAAGGCCTGGGCCGCGACCGGCGCAGACGGGGCCCCGGCCAGGCCGCAGGGTGACGTACGGCTGGACTCCCCGGTGCCGCGTCCGCCCCAGGTCTTCGCCATCGGGCTCAACTACCTCGACCACGCCGAGGAGGCCGGCCTGGAGGTGTCCACCGACTCCATGGTCGTGTTCACCAAGTTCCCGTCCTCGATTACCGGCCCCGACGCCGAGGTCGAACTGCCTCCGGGCTCGGTCGACTTCGAGGCGGAGCTGGTGGTCGTGATGGGCGAGTACGCCCACCGGATCGACGCCTCCGAGGCCTGGGGCCGGGTGGCCGGACTGACGGTCGGCCAGGACCTGTCCGAGCGGGAGATGCAGCTGCGGCCGCCGACTCCCCAGTTCAACATGGGCAAGTCCTTCCCCGGCTTCGCCCCCATGGGTCCCGCGGTCGTCTCCGTCGAGGAGTTCGACAACCCCGACGACCTCGCCATCGGCTGCGCCCTCAACGGCGTGACGATGCAGCAGTCGCGCACCAAGCTCATGATCTTCCCGGTTGCCGAGATCATCGCCCGGCTCTCGCAGACCGTGACCCTGTCTCCCGGAGACGTCATCTTCACCGGCACTCCGTCGGGCATCGGCTTCGCGCGCGAGCCCAAAGTCCTGATCGGCCCGGGCGACGAACTTGTCACCACCATCGAGGGCATCGGGACGATCCGCACCGGCTTCCGCGCCGCGCCGTGACGTCCCGCCCCGCAATCACCACTGACACTCCCGGAGGGGAACAGCACATGGAACAGAACTGCCTGATCTGCGGTCTGGAAGATTCCGAGGAGGCCAACGTCGTCTTCCGCGACGAGCTCTGGGCCGGGGAGGTCGTCCCGTCCTACGACGTACCCGGATGGTACTTCCTGCGCGCTCGGCGTCACGCGGAGCGCATCACCGGCCTGAACGACCAGGAACTCGAGACGTTCGGCCGCAGGGCGCGGGACATGGTCGCCGCCGTCACCCACGCCACCGGCGCCGAGGCTACCTACATCCTCATGTTCGGGGAGGCGTTCCCGCACTTCCACGCCCTGATCGCGGCCCGCACCGCCGACGTGCCCGTCGGCCGCCGCGGCGGGGACATCCTCAAGCTCAGGGATGAGGGGGCCGACCCGGAGCGTGCCAGGGCGCTGGTCCCGGCCGTCCGGGAAGCCTATGCCAAGCTCACCGCGGAGCCGCTGGTGGCGCCCCGGGCCGCCCCGGCCGAGGGCAGCTGACCGTTGGCGCAGGGTGGTCGGAGAGCGATTTCCGGGTCGCCCGCCGCCTGTAGATGTCCCGGAAGCCCGCCGTGAACCCGATGTCGCGGCCGGCCAGTTCGCGTGGGGGAGAGTCCTCGACGCACATCGATGGGGAGTTCTCATGTCCCGTATCACTGTTCTCGGCGGCACCGGATATGCCGGTGGTGCCATTGTCCGCGAGGCCGCCGCGCGCGGGCACGACGTCGTCGCCTTCAGCCGCAGCGCCTCGGGTCACACGATTGCCGGCGTCACGCGCGTCACCGGCTCCGCACAGGACCGAGCCGACCTGGAACGCGCCACGGCCAACGCCGAGGTGATCGTCGTCGCGCTGGCGCCCAGCGGAGACCTGGCGGACGGCTTCGTCAAGCTCAACGAGGAGATCGCCGACCTCGCCCGTGTCATGGGCGCCCGCCTGGGCGTGGTCGGTGGCGCCGGGTCCCTGCTGGTCGCATCCGAGGGACCGAAGGTGTACGAGACGCCCGAGTTCCCCGAGCAGTTCCGCGGCTACGCGCGCATCAGCGACCAGGTCCTTCAGGCGCTGCGTGACAGCGACCCGGGCCTTGACTGGTTCGTACTGAGCCCGCCCCGGGGCTTTGGACACTACGCACCCGGTGAGCCAGTCGGGACATTCCGGCTGGGCCAGGAGGTCATGCTGGCCGACGAGGCGGGGCGCTCGTACATCTCCGGGGCGGACTTCGCCACGGCCTTCGTCGACGAGATCGAGAGCCCGGCGCACCGTCGCGCCCGTTTCACAGTCGCCTACTGACAGAGCCGGCCGAGCCACCTCATTCATTTCGCAATCAGCCGCTATAACATATGCTCACCGCCACGGTCGGCCCGCCCGGCCGTGCGGGGGGCGATGCACGCCGGAGGTTTCTTTTGATTCTCGTAACCGCAGCAAGCGGCCGAACCGGCCGCAGTCTGGTGAGAGCGCTAGCGCGCGAAGGCAAATCCGTCCGGGCCGCGGACATCGCCCCGTCCGTGACCGAACTGCGCGACCACGGCGCGGACGAAGCCGTTGTCGCCGACCTGCTCGACCCCGCCGACCTGCGCAAGGCCATGGCAGGCGTCGACTCCGTCATCCACATCGGCCCGCTGTTCCACCACCGTGAGGCGGATATCGGGCGCGCCGTGGTAGCAGAGGCGCGACGCGTCGGCGTCGGACACTTCGTGCAGTTCTCGGTGGTGCACCCGCAGATCGAGGCGCTCTTGAACCACCAGGCCAAGCTGGCCGTGGAGCGCGCCGTCATCGAGTCACCCATCCCCTTCACCATCCTTCAGCCGATGCACTACCTCCAGAACATCGACGTCCCAAAGACCGTGCGGACGGGGGTGCACCGCAAGCCCTTCTCCCATGACACACGGCTCGCGCAGGTGGACATGGAGGACGTGACGACCGTGGCCGCGCAGGTCGTCGGTGACCCCGGCCACCACTACGCGACCTACGAGCTGTGCGGGTCCGACTACGTGAATGGCCACGAGATCGCGGCCCTGATCGGTGAGGTCTCAGGGGTGCCCATCACCACCGAGCTCCAGCCGATCAGCGAAATCGCCAGCAGTGAGCGTCAGGCGCGCGCGGAGGACGAGTTTCCGTACGACGCCATGTACCGGCTGTGGGGCCACTACAGCCGCTATGGCATCACGGGCAACCCGAACGTGCTCGGCTGGCTGCTGGGCCGGCCGCCCACGACGCTGCGCGAGTACGTGGTGCGCGAACTCGACGCCGCGGCCTGAGCCGACCGAGCGCTCGCGGTGACCCGGCCGGCCCCGGAATGGGCCGCGCGCCGGATTTTGCAGACACCGCGCCCATGACGGCGCGCTGAGATCCGAGGACAACGCATGACCACGTCGATTACAACCCCTTCCTCCACCGTCACGCCCGATGTGGACGAGCTCGTCGCCCGTGCCACCAAGCTGCAACCGCTGCTGCGTGCCAACGCGGCGCAGGGCGAGCGGGACCGGCGCGTGACGGACGAGAGTATCCACGCCCTCCACCAGGAGGGACTCTTCAAGCTCCTCCAGCCCCGGCGCTACGGCGGGCACCAGGCCTCGATGCGCGCCCTGGTCGACGTCTCGGCGGCCGTGGGCGAGGCCGACGGTGGCACGGCCTGGGTGGTGTCGCTGCTCAACTCGGGCGCATGGCTGGCCAGTTGTTTTCCCAAGCAGGCGCAGGACGACGTCTGGGCAGCGAACCGCGGGGCGCTGGTGTCGGGTGTGTTCTCGCCGCTCGTCGAGTCGAGGAAGGTGGCCGGGGGGTACCGGGTCACCGGCAAGTGGTACTACAACTCCGGTTCTTGGCACGCCGACTGGGCTGTGCTTAGCATGCCCGTCACCGACGAGGACGGCGCCGTCGTCGACATGGCCATGGCCCTGCTGCCGCGTACGGACCTCGACCTGGAGGACACCTGGTTCGTCGCCGGCATGCGTGCCTCTGGCTCCAACTGCCTCATCGCCGACAACGTGTTCGTACCCGAGCACAGGATCATGTCCGTGGGCCCGGCGATCGAGGGCGAATTCCCTACCGAATTCACCGAAGAGCTGCTCTACAGCTCTCCCCTCGGGCCGTTCTTCGCGGTCGGCATGGTCGGACCGCAGCTTGGCCTCGGGCGGGCGGCCCTGGCGATCGTGAAGGAGAAGGCGGGCACCAAGGGCATTGCCAACACCGTCTACACCCGGCAGGCCGACTCGGTGGCCTTCCAGATCCAGCTCGCGCAGGCGACGATGCTGCTCGACACGGCCCACTTCCACGCGCACCGGGTGACCGAGGACATCGACTCGGCCGCCGCCGAGGGGCGCAAACTGGAGTTCGCCGACAGGGCGCGCATCCGCGCGGATATCGGCTGGGCGATCGAGCACGTGGTGAAGGCGATCGACATCCTGCTGTACGCGCACGGGTCGGGCAGCTTCGCCGAGGTCAATCCGCTGCAGCGCATCTGGCGCGACTCCGAGGTCGCCTCCCGGCACGCCGGCATCCTGCCGATGGTCTGCTACGAGATCTACGGCAAGTCGCTGGTCGGCTCCAAGGACCGGATCACTCCGATGATCTAGGAGGTGCCCCCGGCGCGTCCGGGCCCTGCGCCGCAGGGCTCCGCCGGGTCCCCGGGGCGGCCGCACCGGGGACCCGGATCAGCTGCCAGAGCCGTCATCCACCGCGACGCGCGGGTCGTCGGAGAGTGCGCGCAGTGCCGTCGCCTCGTTGCGCTTCAGATGCGCCAGTACGGCATCGGCGACGGCGTAGGGGTCGCGCAGCCGGAAGGTGTCGATGAGGCCCTGGTGGGCGTGCCGACGTCGGGACTTGTCCCGCGGATCGGGGTCGAGCTTGCTGAATCCGATCCGGATGTAGCGCTCGGCGGCCCGCCACAGAGAGTTGAGAACGCGCATGTCCCAGGCGGTGGCGGCCGGCGCGAGCAGCGTCGCGTGAAACGCGTGGTGCGAGTCGTAGACCGTCTGGATGGTGTGCCGCTCGTGGCCGAAGTCCTCCGCCTGGGCCTGGAGGCGGTCGAGTGCGGCGTCGGAAATGAGCAGGCAGGAGCGTGCTGCGAGCTCGGGTTCGAGGTTGCGGCGGAGCCGGTAGATGCCCTGGAGGTCGTCCAGATGGAGTGGGGTCACATAGGCGCTCCGGCCCGGCCGCGTGATCACGAGCCCTTCGCTCTCCAGGCTGCGCAGTGCCTCGCGGACCGGGATGAAGCTGACGTCGAGCATCGCGGCGATCTTACGCAGCGAGAAGGTCTCGCCCGGCGCGAGGTCCCCCGACATGATCGAGCGGCGCAACTCGGTGGTCACCATCTCCGGGATCGACCTGGACTGGATCGGCTGGAGGGGACGCTTCATCTCTGCTGCCGCCTTTGCAGTAGGTCCTCAGGGAGGGCATCGACCATGCCCCCCTTGAAATATGATATAACAGCATCACTTTCCGCGGTGACGAGTTCTGTGCCCCTTCCCTCTCTCTGTACGGGTGATTTCCGGCGCACCTCACCCGGCCGGCCCGTAGTCGAGTCGGCGGTCGCTCCCACAGCCCGGTTCACCCAAGGAGCTCGCGCCACCTGCCGAACCTTAAGGAACCCCATGTCGACCACCCCCCGGCCCGTTCTGCAGATTCACATCGGCAGCACCCGGCCCAACCGGATAGCACCCGCCTTCGCCGACTGGTTCGCCGAAGTCGCCAAGCAGCACGCCGCATTCGACGTGGAGGTGGTCGACCTCGCTGAGGTGGGTCTGCCCCTGCTGGACGAGCCCAACCACCCCAGACTCCGGCAGTACACCCAGCAGCACACCCGCGACTGGAGCGAGGCCGTGGACCGCGCCGACGCCTTCGTGCTGGTGACCCCCGAGTACAACTACGGGTACAGCGCGGTCACGAAGAACGCGCTGGACTACCTCTGCCACGAGTGGGCGGACAAGGCCGTCGGCTTCGTCAGCTACGGCGGCGTCGGCGCGGGCACGCGGGCGGTCCAGCAGCTCAAGCAGGTCGTTACCACGCTGCGGATGGTGCCTGTACTGGAGTCGGTCAACATCCCCTTCGCCATGCACAAGGTCACTGCCGAGGGCAAGGCGGAGACGGACGCGGGACTGGACCAGGCCGCGGTGCTGATGCTCGACGAACTGGCCCGGCTGACGCGGAAACTGCGTCCGGCCGCCGAGTGAACCCGGAACAAGGAGCACCCATGGGAACTGCACAGGCCGCCGCCCCGGGCGGGACGAACAGCGCCGGCAGCGGCGGTGATGTCGCACTGGTGACGCAGGTCGTCCTGGCCGAACGCCAGGGGCGCGACCGCGGCTGGTGGGACTTGATGTCGGACCGGTACTGGCGGGACTCGACAGTCCGCCTGAGCTGGTACGACGGTGACGGCGCAGGGTTTGTCGCTGGCTCCAGGGCGATGGCGGAGCGTGGAGCGGTGGCCCTGCATCACATGTTCGCGCCGGTCGTCCACGTCCGCGGTCCCAGGGCCTACGTCGAGGCCCCCACGGCCATGCGGTTCCAGGTCGAGGTGGACGGAGTGCCGGGTGACCTGGTCTCGTACACCCGTCTCAACTACCGCCTCGAGCAGCGGGACGATGTCTGGAAGATCCTTTCCCTGAGCGCCGTGTACGAGTACTGCACCCTCACGCCGTCAGTGCCTGGCCAGAGCATCGTGGTGCCTCAGGAGGAGCTGACCGGGTATCGGGCGAGCTATGCAGTGCTCGCGTGGAACATCGCGCGAGAGGGCCGCACCCCCAGTTCCGACGAGCTCGGCGACGACCGCCCCAAGGAACTGGCCGCCTTCTACGCGTCGGTGTGGGAGTGGCTGAACGCCGGACAGCCGTGACCGGCGTGTGAACGCCTAACGGCCCTTCCTGATAACGCCGTTCCCAGGAAGGGCCGTAGCTGGTGTGCTTGTCCCGCGAGAGGAAACATTCGGCGCGGCCCCTTCACATCCGGCCAGAGGAACCATGCTCACACCGACCCGCGAGATCCTCGGCTTCCGGACGCTCGCCATACTCCCGCCCGTTCTGTTCATCCCGTCACTGGTCTCCTTCGCGGTCGCTCCCGGGACCGTCGGGGTTGAGTACACGGGCATCCTCTTCCATCTGGCCATCATGTTCGTCGTCGCACGCCTGCCCGCACCCGAATGGGCGAAGGCCGCGGGCTACGGATGGCTCACCCTCGACTTCCTGTCGGCAGATGACGATCAACGAACAGCCCCACGACATCGCCTGGGCTGTACGGCTGGGCGGACATCTCATGGCGGGCATGTGGTTCATCACCGCATCCTTGCTAGCAGAGCCGCGCAGCATCAGGGCAAACCGGGGTCGTCCTCGGCTCCTGGCTGGCCCTCTACAGCGTCCTCGGCCATGTCCTGTCGGAGGAGTTCCTGTACCCGGGCGGCATCCTGGTGCCTGTCTGGTTCCTTCTGGTCGCCTGGAAGCACGACCCGCGGAAGGCGGGCAGGACGACCGCCGACGCCCGCCTCGCATAAACCGCAGGGGGGTGGTCCGGGCAACCGCACGCCCGGACCACCCCCTCATCGGTGCCCGGCGGGACGGGTGACTGGTACTCCCCTTACCAGGATGAGGCGTCTCTGGCCCCGTCCCCTGGTCAGGGGCACAGTCGTTCCATGACCATTTCCCTGATCACCGGCGCCAACAAGGGCCTGGGCTTCGAAACCGCTCGCCAGCTCGTCGCCGCGGGCCACACCGTCTACACCGCCGCCCGCAACTCCGACAACGCGCGACGCGCCGCGAAGGAGCTGGGCGGCCTGCCGCTCGTCCTGGACGTCACCGACGACGACTCCGTCCGTGTCGCTGCCGGGCACATCGCGGAGGAACACGGAGTCCTCGACGTCCTCGTCAATAACGCGGGCATCAACGGCGGAGGGCCCAAGCCGCTCGGCGAGTGCACGGCGGCCGACATGGCCGCCGTCCTGGACACCAACGTCCTCGGCATCGTCCGCGTCCTGCACGCCTTCCTCCCGCTGCTCGAGCGCAGCGGCAGCGGCACCGTCGTCAACGTCGGCAGCGGTCTCGGCTCCTTCGGACGCGTCCACGATCAGGAGCGGCCCGAGTCCCGGGTACCCAATCTGCTGCCGTACCCGGTCTCCAAGGCGGCTGTGTCCATGCTGACCGTGCAGTACGCGCGCGCCTATCCGGGCCTGCGCATCAACGTCGTGGACCCGGGGCCGACCGCCACCGACCTCAACCGCCGCCAGGGCTTCCAGACCGTCGAGCAGGGCGCCGCTCCCATCGTTCGTGCCGCACTACTCGGCCCGGACGGCCCTACGGGCGCCTTCCTCGACGGTGCGGGTGTCAGCCCATGGTGAATCCGACGAAGGCCAGCCTGCGGTGACGTATTCGGCGCCGCAGGTTGCGCCGATGCCGGCGAGCAGGTCACCGTCGAAGGGCAAGAACGACTGGGCGGGCAGTGACGTACCAGCTCTGAGGAGCTTGCATCGGGGCGAGCCCTGCCTGGACAAGGAGGTCCAGCTCATGGCGAAGACTGCTGCGGTACCCGGGCTGCACCGGTATGCCGGAAGTGTGGTTGGCGTCCGTCCCCGCAAGGACGCGCGGGCCTGCCGGGGCGGGATGGCGACGCTGCCCTCGGCGGCCGCGTCATCCATCCCCGGGATACCGAGGGCGGAAAATCCCTCCATCATGTTCAGGTTGGGTACGGCGGCCCGGCCCCCCCGAGGCGAAGCGCGTCGCGGGAACGCGGGGAGCGGGCTATCGAGCGGCACGTGGTGGCCCGTGTCGACGTCGCCGGTCAGCGCCCGCTGCCGATTGCTGCCGTTGGTGCACGTCGCGCCGCCTTTCCGGCCGGACCGGAACGCGGAGGTGCACGGTCGGAGTGGTCAGACCTGTGGCACGGTCTCGAGAGGCGGTCCCGTGCAGAGGAGGGGTGCGGCCTCGACAGGGATGAGGTTGGGCCTGCGGGCCGGTCAGGGCACGGCCTCGGCAGTCCCGTAGAGGGGGGCCGTGGAGGCGCCGGTACGTACTCCGTATATGCGATGACACGAAACTGTCGGTGCGGTCACGTCCCACAAGAGCCGCTGCATCGGTCCCGTCTGGGGAACCCGGAAGGCGCAGGGGACACGATGGGATCGTCCGGCCGGTGAGAGGCGGTGAGGCGCCATGAGCGAACGTGGTGCGCCCAACGATGGACCGCTGGTAGAGGCGGCTGCCGCGCTGCTCGACCGCCGGGGTGTCGTGATCGGCTGGTCCACGGAGGCGCAGGCCCTGCTGGAGCGGCCAACCAATCAGGTGCTAGGCCGTTCCGTCCTACGGCTGATGGCCGAGCCGCGTCCCCTCGACGGCGGTGCGCTGCTGCACGGGGGCCGGGTCGATCTGCTCGGCGGATCCGGGCGGCGGGTCCCCGTGCGCTATCAGGCCGTCCGGCTGGAGGGCACCGGGCAAACCCTGGTCCTTGCGGTGGCGGCCGAGCGCGCGTTGGAGAAGGAACGGGCGGAGGCCCTGTCACGGGCCCTGCTCGCTCAGGACCGCATCGGCCTCGTCTTCCGGGACACGGATCTTGAAGTCGTGCAGACCAATGTAGGTCAGGGTGCATTCCCCGGGCCGTCCCTGCCCGTCGGCACCAGACTTTCCGGCGTGATGAGCCCGCCCGACGCGGCCTCCGCGGAGGCCGACCTGAAGCGGGTGCTGAGGACCGGCGAACCTTTCGCCGCCCACGAGCACCGGGCCAGAGCACTAAAACCCCCTTATCGGGGGTGGGCGTTGTCCGTGTCCGCCGTGCGGACGGAGGACCCGCGCGGGCGGCCCACGGGCGTCGCCGTCCTGCTCACCGACGCCACGGACCATTGGCACGCCCGCCGCCGGGCCGAACTGCGCCACCGCGCGGCCGCGAGTATCGGGGGCACCCTCGACATCGGCCGGACGGCGGAGGAGATCGTCGGCGCACTCGTGCCGGACTTCGCCGACCTGGCTTGGGTGGATCTTGCCGACGCCGTGCTGCGGGGTGACGAACCGCCGAAGACTTTTGGAGGAGGTGACCTGCATTTGCGCCGGACCGCTGTCCGCAGCGGCAAGGGCCCCTGGCCGGCTGAGCTGGTGCAGCCGGGCGAGGTCATCCCGCGCCTCCCTGACCTCCCTCTGGTGCGCGCACTCCAGGAGGGACGCACGGTCGTGGTGGACCGGGAGACCCTTCTGCGGGGCGCCGGCGATTCGGTCCACATCCACCGGGCGGCCCCTGATGCCGGACATTCCCTGGCTGTGGCGCCGCTCTTCGCCCGCGGCCTGGTCCTCGGTGTGGTAGCTGTCTGGCGCACGGACCTGCCCGAACCGTTCGATGCCGAGGACGCGGCCGTGCTCGCGCAGGTCGCCGCGCACTCCGCGCTGGGCGTGGACAACGCTCGCCGCTACACCCGAGAGCACCGTGCCGCCGTGACCCTCCAGCGGCGTCTGCTGCCGCAGGCGTCCACCTCCACGCGGGTGATGGAGACCGCAGGGTTGTACGAGCCGGCGGCGGGGGGTGCCGAAATCGGGGGTGATTGGTTCGACGCAATCGAACTTCCCTCGCTGCGAACCGCCCTTGTCATCGGTGACGTGGTCGGACACGGTCTCCATGCCGCCGCCACCATGGGGCGATTGCGTACGGCCGTCCAGACGCTGGCAGATCTGGAACTGTCGCCCGACGAGCTCCTCACACACCTTGACGGCCTGGTGGCTCGTCTGGCCGACGAGGCCGATCCGGCGCAGCGGGACGGGATCGGCGCCACCTGCCTGGTGGCCGTGCACGATCCGGTCACCGCGTGTTGCACGATGGCCGCCGCCGGCCATCCACCGCCGCTCATGGCTCTGTCCGACGGCGCTGCCCGACCGGTTGAGGTGCGGCCCGGTCCGCCCCTCGGAGTGGGGGGCCTGCCGTTCGAGACGACGACGGTCGATCTGCCCGGGGGCAGCGTCCTCGCCCTGTACACCGACGGTCTGTTGCAGCGCTACGGCGGGGACATGGACGGTTTCGCCGCCCGGCTGACGGAGCGGCTGGGGCGGTGTCGGCCGTCCGGACACGACCTCAGGTCGCTGGCCCATTCCCTCATGGCGGTGACCGGCGGGCGGTCGTTCCGGGACGACGCGGCGCTTCTTCTCGCGTGTCCTTCGCCGCTGGCAGAGGACGCGTTCGCCTCCTGGGAGTTTCCTGCGGATCCGGCGGCGGTCGCCTCGGCGCGTGAGGCGGTGACGGGCAAGCTCGCCGATTGGGGTCTGGACGCCAACTCCTTCGTGACGGAGCTGGTGGTAAGCGAACTCGTCACCAACGCCGTCCGGTACGCGGGCGGGCCCGTGGGGTTGCGGCTGATCCGCGGTGACGTCCTCTTCTGTGAGGTCACCGACCCGAGCAACACCCAGCCTCGGATGCGCCGTGCCCGCACAACCGATGAGGGCGGCCGCGGTCTGTTCCTGGTGGCTCAGCTCAGCCGCCGGTGGGGGAGCAGGTACGGGCAGAGCGGAAAGACCATCTGGGTCGAGCAGGAATTGTTGTCGGCCTGAGGTGCCGGTTGGCGCGGTGAGTTGCGTGAGGCGATCACTGTCAGTTACGTGCGGCGTCTCCGAAGGGCCGGGACGGGGAACGCCGCTATATGCCGTGCGCTCTGGCACTTTCCGGTACGAACCGACACGCAGTACCACCTCCCACGTGAGCGTCCCCGCCCGCCGAGGACAGTGTTTCTCGGGCTCGTCATCCTGTACATCGAGGTCACGACCCCTTCATCCTGGGCGCCGTCGGTCCCTCCCCGCTGGGCCACCCTGACGGTTGAGGTCAGTAAATGGACGCTCGGGCTGCTGGGCACTTGCTCATCCAAGTTCCCCACCCTCTGGGCGCCGGCATGCGGTCGGGCGCCACAGCGGAGGGGCCGCTGGATAGCCAGCCAGATTCAGGGGCAGGGCGAGCTGTCCAGGGTGGGGCTCAGGGCAAAGCGCCACGAAAGGCGTCCCCGTCGCGCGGCGGCGTAGACGGTGTGCCCGGCGGCAACGAGTCGGCGGGCGGTCTCGAAGCCCAGGCCCTTGGTCGCCCCGGTGATCAGTGTGACGGTCATGGCACCGAGGCTGCTTCGCCTCGCTGCAAGGAGCCAGAGAAGCTTGTTCCTGGTACCGGCAGTCCCAGGCTGTGCGCGCCCGGGGCTGCGACCATGGGTCGCATGAACGCATCCAGTGAGCTGGCGACGGTCCTGCGGGTGTGGCGTGAGCGCCTGACCCCGCAGGCGGCCGGTCTGCCGACGAACACCGCGCGGCGCACCAGCGGCCTGCGGCGCGAGGAGCTGGCCGTTCTGGCGGGGATGTTGGTGGACTACATCGTGCGCCTGGAGCAGGGGCGGGCCTTGGCGCCCTCGGCGCAGGTGTGCGCCGCGCTCGCCCGCGCGCTCCAGCTGACCGATACCGAGCAGGAACACCTGTTCCGCCTCGCAGGACATGCCAGCGGCGACGGGCGCGTCAGCCGACTGGTACCAATGAGCATCCGCCGCCTGGTGGAACGCACCACCGACCGGCCCGTCGCTGTCTTCGACGCCACATGGACCCTCTTGCTGTTGAACCCGATGTGGGCGGCCTTGATGGGAGACCCCTCCTCACTGAGGGAGGCGGAACGCAACGTCCTGTGGATGCACTTCGCCGGCCTCAGCGACTGCCACGTCAGCAGGTCTTCCGGCACCGAGGCGTTCGACGCCTCCATGGTCGCCGATCTGCGGCGCAGCGTCGGCCGCTACCCCGACGACGGACCGCTGCACCAGCTGATTGCCCGGCTGAACGCGAAGAGCGAAAGGTTCCGCGAACTGTGGCAGCGCCACGAGATCGCGGAACACGGTCCGGCCCTCAAGACGATTGACCACCCCGACGTCGGACGCCTTGACCTGGACTGCGACATCCTGACTACCCAGCGGGGCGACCTGCGCATCGTCATGTACACGAGCGAGCCCGGCAGCGACTCCGACGGCAAACTCGCGCTGCTCGCCACCATCGGCATCCAGTACATGCTGGATGCGCCCCTCAAGTAGCTTCGTGCCGCAGACGCCCGGCAGACGGCGGTAGTCCGTTTCTGCCGCACGAACTGCTGGAAGGCAGCACTTTCGGGGCGGGCCGGGTGTCACGCAATACGGGGGACGGGAGTCGGAACGCGGTCCTGAGCAGGCTGGTACTTCCAGGCGAGGAGAAGGAACCAGACGGGAACCAGGATGCCGCCGGGGAAGAGGAACTCTTGGGGCAGGACGTTGCCGAGAAAGCTGTAGAGGGCGAGCCAGGAGCCCAGGACCACGCCGACGACGCGGACGCTCTTCGGCGGAGCGAGCAGGGACGTGGTGATGAACCACATGCCCGCCATGACGTGCCCGCCGAGCCTGACCGACCACGCGATCTCGTGTGGTACCTCGTTGATGGTCATGATCGCCGACAGGACATCGAGCGTGAGCCATCCGAAACCGGCCGCCCTCGCCCACTGCGGAGCGGGCATGCGGGCCACGACGAACATGATGGCCAAGTGGAACAGGACCCCCGTGTATTCGACTGCGACGGCCCCGGGGGCGACGGCGAACGATATCAACGAAGGTGTGAAGAGGACGGGAGGGAGGATGGCGAGAGTACGGAAGCCGAGGATCTCGCGGGTAGGTGTGAGCATCTCAGGTCTTTCTCAGGGGGATGAAAAGGGGAGGGAAGACTGCGACGGCTGCAACCGTCCGGGCGCGCACGGCCGTCGGCGTTCATCGCTGACGGTGCTGCTACGTCAAAGGAGCGAAAGCACCTCATGCCGGGGCGAGTCCGCTGTTCGCTGCCGGAATTGTGTCGCTGAGCGGGCTGCGCGTCGGCCCTGTTGCGGCATGTCGAGCTGGTGCGGAGATGTCTATGTCTGTCGTGAGGCTAGTTCGACGACGGTGATGTCCGAGGGGGCTCCGACCCGGACGGGTGGTCCCCAGGCTCCGGCTCCGCGGGTGACGTACAACTGGGTGTCGCCATACCGCTCGAGTCCGGCCACAGTGGGGTTGTCGAGTGCGGCGATGAGGTTGCCGGGCCAGAGCTGGCCACCGTGGGTGTGACCGGACAGCTGGAGGTCCACACCGTGTTCGACCGCCTGGTGGATCATCACCGGCTGGTGTGCCATCAGTACCGCCGCCCGGGCCGTGTCACGGTCGCCTAGAGCCTTGGTGTAGTCGGGGGCGTCGCTGTGGTCCTCGCCGGAGATGTCGTTGACGCCGGCGAGGTCGAAGCCGGGCATCTCCACGCGTGCGTTGCGCAGGGGCCGCACACCCAGTTCGTGCACCCGGTCCACCCACTCCTCGACGCCGGAGTAGTACTCGTGGTTGCCGGTCACGAAGTACGAGCCGTGCCGGGCCCGCAGCCGGGCGAGCGGGTCCGCCGCACTGCCGAGGTCGGCAACCGTCCCGTCGACGAGGTCACCGACAATGGCGACCAGGTCGGGCTGGGTGGCGTTGATGGTGTCGACGATCCGCTGGGTGTGCCCACGTCCCAGAATGGGTCCGAGGTGGATGTCGCTGACGACGGCGATCCGGTAGCCGTGCGCGGAGCGGGGGAGCTTGGCGAGCGGCACGGTGATCCGTTTGACGCCCGGTCCGCAGAACACGTCGGCCATGCCGTAGCCGACGGTTCCGAGGGCAGCTGCAGTCGCGGCCCCACCGACGATCCGGGAGACGAAGAGCCGGCGGGTCACCCCGGCGGTTTGTGGTGCCTCCGGCCGCCGGGCGTTCCTTACGGCTTCCTCCCGCGCAGGAGGACCGACCGGGCTGTCGGCCACGGCCCGGGACGATGCGGGAGCGGCGGTCGCAGGCCCGCTGCCCGCACCGGCCGTCCTGCGCGGATTGCGGACACGCAGCAGCCACGGCCTGACCGCCTCGCCGACGACGAGCGCGAGCACCAAGTACATGAGCAACGCCAGCCAGAGGTAACCGGGCCAGGCAAGCACGCGCTGAAGCCAGAACGGGGCGCCCGCCAGGCCAGCGCCCAACGCGCCGAGCGAGACCAGGGGCAGGATGACGGCGGCGATCGCGCCCACGCGCCGCGCCCGACTTCCGTCAGCGGTCACATCCCGTACCAGCCGCCGCCATACGAACCAGTGCACTGCGGCCGACAGAGCGAGCGCCACGACTGCGATCAGCAGCACGACCAGCATGATCCTTCATCCTTTGTCGACCTCGTCCGCAGCCTTTTGGCGCGCGACCGTACAGCACGTGACACGCGCGATCAGCCCAAGAGGACGGACGCACACCGTGGTGGGGCGATGTGAGTCTGGGACACACCGCCGACGGGAGCCAGGGACGTCTCTTCCTGGTAATTGCGGTACCACGCTGGCCCCGGGCACATGGGCGTGGTCCACCGACAGCACGGGATGAACGGTGGGCAGCATCCGGGAGGCATTGCCCGCCCTCGTTCGCCGGGCCGAGGGCCGCGTTCACGGACAACGTGGCTGTGGCGGCCGCTACGGCGATGCCGGGTTCTGCACGCTCCGCCTCGGAAGCACCTGAAGGGCCAGCCATCCGAGTGCGCCTGCGTAACCGTCCCATCACCGCCGTGACATCACTGTGCACCAGCTCATCCGGATCATTCTGGTAACGGCAGTACCAGGAAACGGGGTCCCTGGCTGATCATCCGGGACTGAAGCAGCCTGGCGGCACGACCACGATGTCGTGACCGCCGAACGACGGACTCGATGTCAAGACTGTGTGGGGGCGCATCGCCACGGGCCGCACCGTGCGGATCGGATTCGACATGCCGAACGCAGGCGCCCGGGCGCCGGGTGAAAATCCAGCCGGCTTCCTGCTTTTCGTCCCCCAGCGGCCTTGAGAAACAGGAACGATCGAAAGATGACACGATGAGACACGGCGCGATTCTCACGGGCACCTTGGCGCTTCTCCTCGGCGTGACGGGCTGCGCGGCGACATCTGGATCCGCTGGCGGCACTTCCGCTTCCCGTCGGCC
The DNA here is from genome assembly GCF_056435845.1 of Streptomyces sp. NPDC043867. NCBI lineage: Bacteria > Bacillati > Actinomycetota > Actinomycetes > Kitasatosporales > Streptomycetaceae > Streptomyces > Streptomyces sp. NPDC043867. The sequence goes on from NZ_JBWKDS010000049.1 coordinate 37,230, forward strand.
GGCGGACCTCACAGGGACCGTTGAGGTCCGGGATCTCCATGACCGGTTCATGACGGATCGATCCCGCACTGAGGAAGCGTGCTACGGCAAATCCGTGACGGTCCGGGCGGTCGTGTTGAAGACGGGTGCGAGCGAGTACGGAACGCCCACGATCGAAGCATCCGACGTGGCCGACGGCACCCATCTCGCCAGCATCGTTCTCCCCTACGACGATCGCCGCGCGGAATCGTTCCGCCAATTGGAGAGCATCAAGGACGGCCAGCGGATCGTCGCAACCGCGACCTGCGACGTCTTCGCCGAGCGCAACAACGTACTGATCTTGAAAGACTCCGAGATCATCAAATGATGCGCCCGCGACGACGTGCGTGGGACCGAGGAACGGGACGACCCTCGAAATCCACCACAGAAGGACCAAGAAAACCTTGAACACGGAGCTGACCTCCAACGAATCCTTCGCAAAACGCATACGCGTCATGTCGTATGTTCTCGCTCTCGTCGGGGTCTTCGCCTCCGTCTTCGGGGAAAGCACCCTGAGAGCGATCGACGCCAGCTCCGGGTACACGATTCCGTACGCTGTGTACTCGACCGCCAACTACCTGATATTGATCATCGCGCAGATCGGTATCCCGTTGGCAGCAAGCCTCTTCGGTGCTGCACTCATCTTGAAGAGGTTGTGACCGGAAGCCGGTGTCCAAGCCTTGGTGATGCCCGGACAAGAGAACGGTTCTGAGATTCCGTCACCCCGACAAAACGTGAAGGGCACCGACTCGACGAGTGGATCGCTGCGGCCCCAGTGAAGCAGCTGTCCGACCTGTGCTCTCAGCGGACGGGTCCGAGCGCGACGCTCACTAGGTAGGAGCAGGCGTCCAGCCAGCTGCCGCTGAGGGCGCCGATGAGGCGGATGGTTGCTGGGGCGCAGAGGCGGAGCTGCACACCCGCAGACCCCCTTGGTCCGCTGGCCCCGGCCAGGCGCATTAGGGCAGGCGAATCACTTCACTTCGGGGGGCCGGTCGCGGCGACAGGAGCGGCGTGGAAGCTCGGTCCTGTCGCGGGCCCTCTCCGCGGTTTACCTCAGGCCGGTCTGCCGTGCCTGGCGCGTGGCGCTGCGGGAGTCGCCGGTGACGGGCCGGCCGTGACCGGGCAGAAGCATGGTCGCGGCGGTCAGCTCATCGAGCCGGTCCAGGGAGGCCAGGGCCGTGCGGCTGTCGTGGGTGAAGCCGCGGCAGACCAGGGCAGGGCCGTTGTGTCCCGTCAGGCCGTCGTGGGTGACCAGGGCGTCGCCCGTGAACAGCAGCCCGCGCTCGGGGAAGAGATAACCGGTGCTGCCCGGCGTGTGGCCGGGCAGAAGGACAGTCCGCGGTGTGCCGGGGACCTCTTCTAGCGGCCGGTCGGTGTCGAACACGCGCACGTCGGCGGTGGCGGGGGCAGTGAACGCCCCCTTGCGGGCGAGGTGCAGCGGGGTGGCGATTGCGGCAGGCCGACGCAGCAGGTAGGGCAGCATGGAGCGCTCCGGTTTGGCGTGGCGCAGGGCGCTGCGCGGACCGTCGCGCAGGATCGGCGCGTCCTTGCGGTGAACCCAGATGTCGGCCCCGGCCCTCTGGAGGACATGGGCCAGGCCCGTGTGGTCGGGGTGGCCGTGGGTAAGGAGCACAGCGCGGATGTCGGCCAGGCGGTGACCGGAGCCGGCCAGGTGCTCACGCAGGTGACCGAGGTGGCCTGGCAGCCCGGCGTCGATAAGGACTAGGCCGTCGGGCTCCTCGACCAGGTAGAAATTGACGAGATCGTTCCCAAGGCGGTCCACGCCGGGAGCGATATGCCGGTTGAGGTGGGGGCGAGCGGAGCGGGACATGCGTTCCTCCGGCATCGGCACAGACAACATTTTCGATACAGTCGACTGTAATGGATAGGGGGGTGACCGGGATGCCCAGCGGCGCTTCCCGCCGGCCGTATGACTCGGCGCGCCGGCAGCAGGCTGCTCGCCGCAATCGCGCTGCGGTGCTGGAGGCGTGCCGGGAGCGTTTGTTCCGCGATGGCTACCAGGCCACCACCATCCGCGCGGTGGCGGAGCGCGCTGGAGTCTCTCCCGAGACCGTCTACAAGGCGTTCGGTGGCAAGCCGGGGCTGGTCAAGGCGCTGTGGGACGTCACCCTGGCAGGAGATGACGAACCCTTGGCCATGGCCGAGCGGCCCCAGCTGCTAGAGGTCTGGGCGACCCGCGACGTGCAGACCAAGCTTCGCCTGTACGCCGCGTTCGTCCGGGGCGTACACGAACGACTTGCCCCGCTGTTCGCCCTCCTCGCCCAGGCCGGCCCCGACGTGGGGCAGGTCCTCGCCCTCAGTGAGGAGGAACGAATGACTGGCGTCACCGCCTTCGTCGCCCACCTCGCCGACGAAGGTGTCTTGCCCGATGGCGCCGACACCGGCCGCCTCGCGGACTCCTGCTGGGCCCTGACCGGTCCGCATGTGTTCACCCAGCTGACCGCCGGCCGGGGCTGGAACGCGGAAACCTACGAGAGCTGGCTGGCCAGCGCGCTCACTGCGGACCTGTTGAGTGGCGAACACGTTGTGTGAAGGGTGTTCGGCTGACGTCGGCTGTGCGCTGCCTTGCAGGACCGTGGCCTCGGCCGCGGTTCGAGGACTGAGGCCGTGCGAAGGGCTCTCCGTCGGGGCCTGACAGATCGCGTGGGAGCGGGAAGGATCAGGGGCCATGAGCACCGCAGAGACATTCGAGCATCCGCCGATCTACGACCGGCTGGTCCGGGAACGTGGCGATGTGCCGGCCGAGACGAGGAAGGTGGCCGGACAAACGCAAGCCCCAGCGCAGCAGGCGCTGGACTGGAGCGGGTTGCGGCGTGCGCAGAAGGAGAGGGAAGAGCGCGCCTTCTCCGCTTTCGGCTGAGAACCCACCAAGGACCGCGACGGTGAGGATCCCTCATCGCGAGCGGACCCTGGCGGCGGAGAAGGCGGCCGGTTAAGGTGACGTTCGCAGGCTCCCGGCGGGGAGCCGTCACGTTCCCCGCCCGGACATCCTGCTGACGCCGAACTCGTAGAGGCCAATCTCAGCACGTCGTCGCCGGCGGCTTCAGGAGTCCGCTTGAGGACGAGCGCTGCGCCGAACGCAATCACCTCCTCGCGCCGGGTGCGACGCGGCGCAGACGACAGTCACCAGGTCAAGATCCGCAATGTAGCGATCCCGGTCACAGCAGCGGCACGGGGCTCTATCGTCTCTGGGACGGTCGAACGGGTTCGCAGCGTGACTGCCTTTCACTGCCAGTGCCTGCCGGCGGACGCCAATGAGTCGGCTTGGCCCTGGTCGGAAGCTGGATGACCTCCCTGAAAAGCCGGGCGGGTTCGTTGCCGCGGGTCGCTGCACGGCGCGTACGGATGACGCGGGGCGTGGCAGGGGCCGGCCAGCGCCGTTTAAGGCCCTGCATGTTGCCGTCACAGGTCCATGTCAGAATCCGGATACCTCCTCTGGAGGCATGGTTCGCTGTCTTCACGGAAGACGTCCAGAATGCGTTCCGCAGCTCGTGTAGCTGTCAGCTCACCCTCTCTGACCTGCCTCTCCAGCCCAGGCGCCAAAGACCGGACCGCCGGATGCCCATGAAGACGGCCCAGCAGTTCGCCACGGACCATGGCCCAGGTCCAGTTGACCTGCTGGTCGCGGCGCTTGGCGGTAAGCCGACCTGCGGAGTCCAGCAGTGCTCGGTGCTGTTCCAAGCGCTCCCACACGGCGTCCAGACCGGTCGACTCGCGGGCGCTACAATGCAGCACCGGCGGGGCCCAGAAGGCGTCCTTGCCATGCATGAGGCGCAATGCGCCCGTGAGTTCCCGTGCGGCCGCCCGGGCGTCCCGCTCGTGTGGGCCGTCCGCCTTGTTAACGGCGATCACGTCGGCCAGCTCGAGCACGCCCTTCTTGATGCCTTGGAGCTGGTCACCCGTACGGGCGAGGGTGAGCAGCAGAAAGGTGTCAACCATGTTCGCCACGGCCGTCTCGGACTGCCCGACGCCGACCGTCTCCACCAGGACCACGTCGTAGCCGGCCGCCTCCATCACTACGATCGACTCTCGGGTGGCCCTAGCGACCCCGCCCAGCGTGCCCGCAGTGGGGGAGGGGCGCACGAACGCCGCCGGGTCCACCGCCAGGCGCTCCATCCGGGTCTTGTCGCCGAGGATGGAGCCGCCCGTACGGCTGGAGGACGGGTCGACGGCCAGCACCGCCACCCGGTGCCCGAGCGAGGTCAGCAGCGTGCCGAAGGCGTCGATGAACGTTGACTTGCCCACCCCGGGCACCCCGCTGATCCCGATCCGCCGGGCTTGGCCGCTGTGCGGCAGCAGCGCGGTCAGCAACTCCTGAGCCAAGGAGCGGTGTTGCGGCCGGGTCGACTCGAGGAGTGTGATCGCACGGGCGATGAGTGCCCGCTTCCCGTCGAGTACGCCCTTCACATACGCGTCGACATCGATCACAGTGTGTGCCCGAGACCGTCCGACAGCCGCTTCACCAGGTCGTGCGCTGCGTCCGGGATCACCGTCCCGGGCGGGAAGACGGCCGCCGCGCCCATCTGAAGCAGCGTCGGAACGTCCTGCGGCGGGATCACGCCGCCGACCGCGACCATGATGTCCTCGCGTCCCTCCTCGGCCAGCGCCTCGCGCAGCGCCGGGACGAGGGTGAGGTGACCGGCCGCTAGCGAGGAGACGCCGACGATGTGCACGTCTGCCTCGACGGCCTGCCGGGCCACCTCGGCGGGTGTCTGGAACAGCGGGCCGACATCGACGTCGAAGCCCAGGTCGGCGAAGGCGGTGGCGATCACCTTCTGGCCGCGGTCGTGGCCGTCCTGGCCCATCTTGGCGACCAGGATGCGCGGGCGGCGGCCCTCGGCCTCCTCGAAGGCGGACACCAGGGTGCGGGTGCGGTCCACGCTCGGGGACTCTCCCGTCTCGTTGCGGTACACGCCGGTGATGGTGCGGATTTGGCCGGCGTGCCGGCCGTACACCTTCTCCAGGGCATCGGAGATCTCCCCGACCGTGGCCTTGGCGCGGGCCGCGTGCACGGCCAGCTCCAGCAGGTTGCCCTCGCCGGCGGCGGCTCGGGTCAGCGCGTCCAGGGTGTCCCGGCATGCCCGCTCGTCTCGCTCCGCGCGTAGCCGCCGCAGTTTGGTGATCTGCTGGGCGCGTACGGAGGAGTTGTCGACCTTGAGCACGTCGATCTGTTCGTCGGTCTCCACGCGGTACTTGTTGACGCCGATGACCGGTTGGCGGCCGGAGTCGATGCGGGCCTGGGTGCGGGCCGCGGCCTCCTCGATGCGCAGCTTGGGGATGCCCGCGTCGATGGCCTTGGCCATGCCGCCTGCGGCCTCGACTTCCTGGATGTGCTGCCAGGCACGCCGGGCCAGGTCGTAGGTCAGCTTCTCCACGTAGGCGCTGCCGCCCCACGGGTCGATGACCCGGGTGGTGCCGGATTCCTGCTGCAGGAGCAGTTGAGTGTTGCGGGCGATGCGCGCCGAGAAGTCGGTCGGCAGGGCGAGCGCTTCGTCCAGGGCGTTGGTGTGCAGCGACTGTGTATGGCCTTGGGTGGCCGCCATCGCCTCGACGCAGGTGCGCGTGACGTTGTTGAACACGTCTTGTGCGGTGAGCGACCAGCCGGAGGTCTGCGAATGGGTGCGCAGGGACAGCGACTTGGTGTTCTGCGGATCGAATTGCTTCACCAGCTTCGCCCACAGCAGGCGCGCCGCGCGCAGTTTGGCGATCTCCATGAAGAAGTTCATGCCGATCGCCCAGAAGAACGACAGCCGGGGCGCGAACGCGTCGACGTCCAGGCCCGCTTCACGGCCTGCCCGGATGTACTCCACGCCGTCCGCGAGGGTGTACGCCAGCTCCAGGTCGGCCGTCGCACCGGCCTCCTGGATGTGGTAGCCGGAGATGGAGATGGAGTTGTAGCGCGGCATCCGCTGCGAGGTGAAGGCGAAGATGTCGGAGATGATCCGCATTGACGGTTTCGGCGGGTAGATGTAGGTGTTGCGGACCATGAACTCCTTGAGGATGTCGTTCTGGATGGTCCCCGCCAACTTCTCCGGCGGCACACCCTGCTCCTCGGCCGCCACGATGTACAGCGCAAGCACCGGCAGCACGGCGCCGTTCATCGTCATTGACACCGTCATCTCGTCCAGCGGGATGCCGTCGAACAGCTGCCGCATGTCGTAGATCGAGTCGATAGCCACGCCCGCCATGCCGACGTCACCGGTCACGCGCGGGTGGTCGCTGTCGTAACCTCGATGCGTGGGCAGGTCGAAGGCGACCGAGAGGCCCTTCTGCCCGGCCGCGAGGTTGCGCCGGTAGAAGGCGTTGGACTCCTCGGCGGTGGAGAAGCCGGCGTACTGGCGGATGGTCCAGGGCTGGTTGACGTACATCGTGGGGTAGGGACCGCGCAGGTACGGCGCTATGCCGGGGTACGTGTCCAGGAAGTCCAGGCCCGCCAGGTCACGGCTGGTGTACAGCGGTTTGACGGCGATGCCCTCAGGGGTCTCCCAGAGCAGGTCGTTCCCACCGCAGGCGTTCTTGAGCGCCGCGCGCCACTCTTCGGGCGTGCCGTCGACGGCCGGGGTGCCCAGCTCGATCCCGGAGAAGTCGGGGACAGAAGGGCTGGAGGGGGTGGTCATCGGGACACTCCCATGCGGTCGAGGGTGGCGGACAGTACGGACACGGTGTCGCAGCCCGCGAAGAGGTACGTGTCGACACCGGGGTACTTTCCGGGCCGCCCGGCAAGGAACACGTGAGAGGCGCCCGCTTCTTTAAGCTCTGCGGCACGGGCCGCCGCCTGCTCCTCGTACAGGGCGTCGTTGGAGCACAGCACCGCCTGCGTGGCGCCGCTGTCCGCGAACGTGCCCTCGGTGACCGGTTCGATGCCGCCCGCCTGGAAGAGGTTCGAGGCGAAGGTGAGGCGCGCGGTGTGGGCGGCGGCCGGACCAAGCGCGGCGAGGTAGATCCGGGGCCGGGAGCCAGCCGCGGCAAGGTAAGCGTCCGAGCGGGACCGCAGCTCCTCAAAGGCCTCGTCGCGGCGCACCCGCGGCAGTCCGCCGGGCGGCCGCTCGGGGGCGCTCTCGCGCACCACCGGCTTTTCCGCCAGGTTCGGGAACTCGCTGACCCCGGTGATTGGTTCACGGCGGTCAGCGAGCCGGGCGCTTCGAGCGGACCAGGTCTCGGCCATCCGGTCGGGAATCAAGCCAGAGCGCAGGGCCGCCTGCTGCCCGCCCGCGCGCTCGATTTCCTGGAAGAACCGCCATGCCTCATGGGCAAGTTGGTCCGTCAGTTGCTCCACGTACCAGGAGCCGCCCGCGGGGTCGATCACCCGGGCTAGATGCGACTCCTCGATGAGGATGGCGGAGGTGTTGCGGGCGATGCGGCGGGCGAAGGCGTCCGGCATGCCGAGCGCGTGGTCGAAGGGCAGCACAGTCACCGCGTCCGCACCGCCCACGCCCGCAGCCAGCGTGGCGATGGTGGTGCGCAGCATGTTCACCCACGGATCGCGCCGCGTCATCATCACCGGCGAGGTCACCGCATGCTGGCGCTGCCCACCCGTGCTCGGAGCCCCGGACACCTCGGCCACTCGCGACCACAGTCGGCGCGCAGCGCGCAGCTTGGCCACGGTGAGGAACTGATCGGCGGTAGCTGCATAGCGGAACTCCAGCTGCCCACAGGCCTGGGCGACGCTCAGCCCCGCCCCGGTCAGCTCCCGCAGATAGGCCACCGCCGTGGCCAGCGAGGCACCCAGCTCCTGGGCGGCCGAACCACCGGCCTCGTGGTACGGCAGCGCGTCCACGGTCAACGCCCGCAGTCCCGGGTAATGCTCGGCGCACTGCCGCGCGAGGCCTGTCACCGGTGCGAACTGCGCCTCCCGCCCCGTACGGGCCTCGTGGCCGAGCGGATCAGCGCCAAGATTCCCGCGTGCCGCCGTTCGGGAGACGCCCCGCTCTTCGTAGAGGCGCAGCAACTCGCCCGCCGCCTCTTCGACCTCGCCGCCGGCGTCCAGAACTATGGGCGCCAAGTCGAGGTAGACATTGTCCAGGACCTGGGCGAGGGAGGACACCGGAACACCGGCGTCACCCACGACGAGCCACAGGGAGGTGACGCCGTTCTCCAGGTCGGTCAGGGCGGCCCCGGGGTCAAGGGCGGTGTGCCGCTGGCGTACGTCCCAGCCGCCGATGGTGTTCCCCTGCGCTCGGGCCCCGCGCACGAACGGGGAGAAACCAGGGAGTCCGGACTCGGCCGCGGGGTCGCTCGCCGTGTACAGGGGTCTGGTGCGGAGCCCGTCGTCCAGCGAGGTGGACAATGCATCCTCTGTGGCGGCGGCCTGGACCTCCTTGCCCGACCTTCGCAGGACACCGGCGACTAGGTGCTGCCAGTGCTCATATGTGGCGTCGGGGAATTCGACGGCAAGGGAGAGCCCGTCGTTGGGCAGGACTGGCATGAAGGTCCTAACAGATGCGCTGAACGGGGTGGCGGGGGAGCATCGGACGGCTGAAGCGCAGTAGCCCTACTTCGCCTGGATGGCCTTCAGGAACGCGATCTTCCCGGCCTCGGCGTGCTGGTGCAGCACGTTGAGTGCCATGTCCGGGTTGTGCTCGCGGTGCGGCTCCGGAACCGATGGGTTGCCGGACCAGGACATAAGCCGGCACACGCGACGCTGGATGCGCCATCCGTGAGCACCGCGTACGAGCTCATCGTCATACCAGCCTGTTCCCAGCCACGTGGGCCCGCCCTCGGCGGCCTCGCGGATCAAAAGCCAGTTCCCGTAGCTGAATGCATGTGCCCTGTCGCCCTCCACATGCACCAACTGGCCCATCATCGTGTGCTGATGGCCGTCCAGGCGGTCGTGGAAGTCGGCGAAGGAACGCTTGAAGGTCTCCAGCCCCGTCCAGGCGGCCCCCGCCGGGCCGAACTCCGCGATCACATCTTCAGAGAAGACGCGATCGAACAGGTCCCACTGACGAGCGTCGAGGGCGAGACCATAGAGATTCAAGATCTCGAGGATCTCCGCCTTGTCGTCTGCGACAGCCATGTGTGTGCTCCTCGTCCAAGGTAGGGATGAAGCGGCGCTGGTCGCCTCTGGGCCACGGCAGCGATCGCCGTAGGGATGATGCGGGCCAAAAAAGGGAGTGCTCGGGCGGCTCGGCGACTCAGCCGACGGGCCTCGCAATGACGGCACGGTCGTGACGCTCACCCTACGATTCACCGCCAATATGTCAACACTTTGTCTTCGACGACCCGGGGTGACCTGTACATCCCTCACTCGATCTGACTGTCGCCACGCCTAACGCCCGATTCGTATGCTAGTAAAGATGGATATCGCCAGATGTGCGGCGACTCTCAGGTGTCGGGGCGGGGTCGAAGCCAGAACATCCAGGCATCGCAAAATGTTGACATCTAGGCTGTGGCTCGTATCGTGAGATTCGCGAACCTCCCCTCTCCGCCGGGCCCGGGACGGCTCATCGACGGCGGCCGGGGACAGGCCCATGCCACAACCGCACCCGAAAGCCGCACGGGGCGCTGCGCTTCCGGCTGACCTCGTCAGCGTCTGCCGAGACCGTCCTTGTCCCGTCATCACCGGTGCTGCCGGCGCCTACCTCCGTCCAGCGTCCGTGCTGCACCGCTGACATCTGCCGTCGAAGGCTCAGACCCGTCAGACCCGCAGCCCAGCCAGAATCGAGTACCACGACCGTGGCGATAGAAATAGCCCAGCTCACACAGGCTCAGCCCTTCTTGCCCGTTGGCCATCACGGCGTCGGACCTGTCCATCTCTTCGGGGGCGAGCACTACAACGGTGCCGTGACCGTAGCCCTGTCGCACTATCTGCCCGGCGGCCGCGCGGACCTGTCACCCGTTCCGGCAGAGACCGTCTATGTGGTGCTGACCGGCTCTCTCACCCTCATCGACGCCGACAATGCCTCCCATGACCTGGGCCCCCTCGACTCGGCGCGGCTGACGGCCGGCACGGTCCGCGGCGTCGAGAACCGCACGAACCTGCCCGCCACCATGCTGGTGATCCGACCGAATTCGGCAGCCTCGCCCGCGAGCGTGCCGGAGGACCGCTCATGACCGGCTCGCTCGCGGGCCTGCTCGTCGTTGATCTCACCCGCGCGCTCGCGGGACCGCAGGCGGCGATGATGCTGGGCGACCTCGGCGCCCGCGTCATCAAGGTCGAGAGTCCCGCCGGAGATGACACCCGATCGTGGGGACCGCCGTTCGTCCACACCAACAACGGCACCCCCGAGTCGACGTACTTCCTGTCCTGCAACCGGAACAAAGAGTCGATCACGCTCGATCTGAAGCGAGACGACGACGCCCAGGTGCTGGCCGGGCTCATTCAGCGCGCGGACGTCCTGATGGAGAACTACAAGCCCGGAGGGCTGAAGCGACTCGGATTCGGTACCGAGGAACTGATGCGGCTCAACCCACGCCTGGTGGTGCTGTCCATCAGCGGATTCGGGCACGACGGACCCGAGGCCCACCGCGCGGGCTACGACCAGATCGCGCAGGGCGAGGCCGGGCTGATGTCCCTGACGGGACCGGACCCAGCTCACCCCCAGCGTGTCGGGGTGCCCATCGCCGACCTGCTCGCCGGCATGAACGGTGCGTTCGGCGTCCTTGCCGCATTGCGGGAACGCGACCGCACCGGCCAGGGCCAGATCGTGCGCACGTCGCTGCTCGCCTCGGTCGTCGCTGCGCACGCCTTCCAGGGAACCCGCTGGACCGTCGCCGGTGAAGTCGGTGTCGCGCAGGGCAACCAGCACCCGACGATCGCCCCCTACGGGCTGTTCCGGTGTGCGGGTGGAGGCGTGCAGATCGCCTGTGGAAACGACGCCATGTGGCAGCGCCTTTGCGCAGAGTTCCGCCTGGTTGCAGACGACCCGCGCTTTGCGACGAACTCAGACCGACTGGCTCACCGCGACAGCCTCACCAAACTGCTCGAGTCCGTATTCGCCCAACACGAGCCGGACGAGCTGCTTCAGCGGCTCACCGGAGCCGGTATTCCTGCCGGCCGGGTCCGTGCCCTTAACGAGGTCTACGAGTGGGAGCAGACCCGCTCGCAGCGCCTCTTGATCGACGTCGAGCACCCGAGTCTGGGGCCGATCAGCCTGCCGGGATCGGCCCTGCGGACCTTCTCCGTTGATGCCGCAGGCAGCGAGACGGAGACGACCCGAGTCGACCATCAGCCGCCCCCAGTTCTCGACTCCGCCGCCGACACCGTTCGGGCGTGGCTGGCGACTACGCCGCCGCAAGCCGGACCGAAGCATCCCTGAAATCGAGAACGCCAACGAGCCATTGATTCGGTGGCTCAAGGCCACGCGTCACGACGTCCGGTGATCACCGGACGCATACGTCTACGCCGGCCGGATGAGCCAGCGCAGACCGAAATGGAGGTTGCGGTGAGAGATATCGAGCCAGTGACGGCAGCGGACCAGCTTCGGCGGGCCTTCGGATGCTTTCCGTCCGGAGTCACGGCGCTGTGCGCGATCAGCGAGGGCGAGCCCGTAGGGCTGGCAGCGAGCTCGTTCACGTCCGTATCGATGGAGCCGCCCCTGGTGTCGGTGTGCATACAACACACCTCCAGGACGTGGCCGAAACTGCGGGAGCAGTCCCGCCTTGGGCTGAGCGTCCTGGCCGAGGAGCAGGACGAGGTCTGCGCACGGCTGGCGAGTAAAGAAGGGGACCGTTTCGCCGGGGTGGACTGGTTCGCCTCCGACGACGGTGGTGTCTTCGTGCACGGCGCCACGCTATGGCTCGACTGCACGGTCCGCGAGGAGGTCACGTTCGGCGACCACGACATCGTGCTTCTGAACGTCCTCGGTCTCAGCGCTGCTCCGGAGGCCTCCCCGCTCGTCTTCCATGGCAGCCGGTTCAGACGTCTGGCCGGTGTCTGACATGCAAGAAGTCGTTTCCGTGTGGACCGCTGGAACTGTCAGCCGGCAATGAAGACTCGGAGACGACGTACGGGAGCGGAACGTGACGGGCACCACCAGTACAGCCGGAAAGGCGACCGCCGTAGTAGCCGCCGCAGTCTTCACCGGCCCGATCGCCGGCCTCAGATACCGGACACCGAGGACGAACGGTGTCACGAACGAACGCGGTGAGTCCAGGTCCCGGCGAGGGGAGGCGGTCACCTTCCTGGCCGAGGGACTCGTCCGCAAGCCGGTTGAGGAAGCGCCGCGAGTCGATGCCGGACAGCTCGTCCCTCGCGTTTTGTGCCGCAGTAATGACCAGCAGCAAGCCCCCAAGGGGTCTCGACACACAGGAACGACACCAGGAGATGACGACGATGGCTGAGACCCAGGACACCTCCGAGATGCTCGCGAAAATCCTCGAGAATGTCCGCGCGCTCGGCCCCACCTTGAGGGAGCGCGCCCTCGAGGCGGAACGTGCGGGCCGTCATTCGGACGAGACCATCGCAGACCTGGATGCCACCGGTGCTTTCAACATCGCCAATCCCCGCGAGTTCGGCGGCTACGAACTGACCGTGCGGCAGCAGTTGGACGTCGTCTCCGAGGTCTCCCGATGGGACGGCTCCTGCGGCTGGACCGTGTGGGTCGGAGCCTCGACAAACTGGATTCCCGCCGGGTCGGGGCCCCGCGTCATCGAAGAGGTGTACGGCTCCCCGTGGGTCGGGCCGCGAGTCGCCGGCTCCAGCCACTTCCCGGCCTCGCGGGGGCGCGTGAAGCGCTGCAAGGGCGGCTGGATCGTCTCTGGCGGCCCCTGGACCTTCGGCAGCGACTCGCTCTGGGCGCCCTACACCAATCTCGGATGCATCGCCGACGACGGTGAGGGCCCCTACCTGGTGGGCCTCCAGGTGCCGCGCGAGGAACTGCGGTTCCTCGACGACTGGAAGGTCGCCGGGATGCGCGCCACCGGCAGCGTCTCCATCAAGCTCGCAACCGACGAACTCTTCGTGCCGGACCACCGCGGCGTCGACTTCCGGCACATCATCGGCGGGACCATCGACGACGGTCTCAAGGGATCCCTCTGGAAGGCCCCTTCGCTGGGCTGGGCGTTCAGCCTCATGGCCGGGATGTCCATCGGCATCGCCGAGGGCGCGCTGGGCCGTTTCCTGGAGCGCTCCTCGGGTCGGCCCATCCGCGGCACCACCTACAGGAACCAGCTGGAAGCGCCTCTCACGCACCTGATGCTTGCCGAGGTCCACTCCAAGATCCAGTCGGCCAAGCTGATGACCCGCGCCAACGCCGAAGAGACCGACCGCCTTGGTGAACTCGCCGCCGTCGGCACGCCAGCCGATCCGGAGTACATGCAGATGTTCAGCTCCCGGGTACTCGTCGAGACCGCCTACGCCGCCAAATGGTGCGCGGAGGCGATTGAGCTGCTCCAAAGGAATTCCGGCTCGACCGCGATCATGGAGAGCGAGCCTATTCAGCGGGCATGGCGTGACGCGCGCGTTATCACCCTGCACGGTGCTCTCAACCTTGAGGCGCTCTCCGAGAACTACGGACGGCTGATGGCCGGGGCCCAGCCGCACAAGTTCGACGGGATCACCACCCTGGACCGCTTTGTGCCGACAGCGCCGCGAAACGCCGGTTAGACGGCCATGGTTTTCCGACTGAGAAAGAAGAGTTCCATGCCACGCCAAGGGAAGTTCGCAGGCCCCGTCGTCGGCCTGCGGTTCGAAACCCCGACCTGTTCGGGCGTCACCGACCAGGACGGCCACTTCGAGTACCGGGACGGCGAAGTGGTCGTGTTCTCGGTCGGCAGCGTCGTGCTCGGCGCGGCGCGCGGCGCCGAGCGGCTCACCCTCGCGGACATCGTCGCAAGGGTCGACGGCAACATCGACAAGGTTGCCGATCCGGGGCTGACGAACATCGCCCGCTTCCTTCAGACCCTCGATCTGGACGGGAACCCCGACAACGGGATCACCCTTACCTCCGAGATCCATGAACTGGTGGGGGAGCGGCCCATCGACTTCCGCTACGGGCTCGCATCGCTCCCGGGCGCCCCGGCCGATCCCGTCCAGGCATTCACGCACGACCCGGTCGTCGCGGAACTGCTCGATGACCTGAACCGGGCGAAAGTCTTTGCCGACGGCAAGCCGCGCACGCTGCGGTCGCCGGCTGCGGCACGCAACGAGGTGCGCCGTAACGTCCTGGGCATCCGCCGCTACCGCGACGTCAGGATCCCGCTGCGCAACGGCGGCTTCGTCTACGCAGACGTGTATCGCCCGGACAACGACGAACCGGTCCCGGTGGTCATGAACTGCGGTGTCTACGGCCGGGCGTTCGTCCACCACTCCATCTGCATTGACGAGGACGCCGAGCATCACGAGGCGATGGAGGAGCGCTACTTCCTCGGCAACCCGGACGGCTACGAATACGAAAACCACGAGAGTGTCAACACGCGGACGTGGGTCCCGCGCGGCTACGCGGTCGTCCGTGTGGACAGCCCCGGCGCAGGCAAGAGCCCCGGCACCCTCGGGATCTGGGGGATCGACGAGGCGGAGGCCTTCTACGACGCCATCGAGTGGGCCGGCGTACAGCCGTGGTCCAACGGCAACGTCGGCTTGTGGGGCATGTCGTACTACGCGGTGAGCCAGCACGCGGTGGCGAGCCTGAATCCCCCGCACCTCAAGGCGATGATCGCCATCGGCACGGACGCCGATCTGTACGAGGAACTCATGTACACCGGGGGCATCCTCAATGAGGAGTTCTTCCCCGGCTGGTTCGCCAATGCGATCGAGCCCGCGGCCTGCGGCAAGATCAAGGCGAAGGACTTCCTTGCGACGGCGAAGGCGAGCCCCTTCAAGGACTCCGACCCAGAGGCGATCTTCGGGCCACGGTCTGAGGTGTTGATGAGCCCGGACCTCAGCGGGGTGACGGTGCCGCTGTGGACGGTCGCTGCGACCTCGCACCCGGGCAACTTCCATCAACTCGGCAGCAGCGAGACGTACCTGAACACCCCCACGCCGAACAAGAAGATCGACTTCTGGGAGGACTGGTTCCTGAAGTCGTACTCCTCGGCGGCAGTCGACGATCACATGGCGTTCTTCGATCACTGGCTCAAGGGGATCGACAACGGGATCATGGACAGGCCTGCGGTACGCCTGGAGATCCGCACCGGACGCGGCGGCTCGTACCTCCAGGAAGAGAACGAATGGCCCGTCGCGCGTACCGAGTATGTCCGGTGGTACCTCGACGCCTCGCCGTCCCCCCAGGATGGACACCTGCCCTGCAGCAACGTCGGGCGCCTGGCACGCGCCGTCCCCGAGGCTGAGCGGTCCGTGACCTACTCGGCCGAGGTGGACCCGACCGTGCCCCGCCGGGCGTGCGCTCCAGGCGAGGGAGTGCCGGCCACCGCGCCCTGTGCTCCCGGTGCCACGTTCATCAGTGAGCCAATGACCGAGGACACGGTTCTCGCCGGGTACAGCAAGGCGGTCCTGTGGGTGGCCAGCACCAGCGAGGACATGGACATCTACGTGTCCTTCCGCGTGCTGGACGAGGAGAACCGCGAGATCGACTACTGCGGTCCGGCGCTGATCCCCGGCATCTCCACGCGGTTCTACCCGCTGGCCAAGGGATGGCTCAAGGCCTCCCACCGCAAGCTGGGACACGCAGCGCTCGACCGAGTACCGGCCCAAGCACACCCATCTGCGCGCCGACCACGCCCCGCTGCGGGACGGCGAGATCGTGCCGGTGGAGATCGAGATCATTCCGAACACGGGCCTGGTGCGAAAAGGCCACCGCATCCGCGTCGACATCGAGCCGTACACCGGCGTCGGTCACGGCATGCGACACGCCTACGACCCCGCCTATCACGACGGGGCCCTGAACTCGGTCTACACCGGCCCGGAACACCCCAGCTACGTACAGCTGCCCGTTCTGCCGCCCACGGGTGTGCAGCCGGTCCGAAGCAACCCTGAGGGAGAGACCCGATGAACCTTGAGGAACTGACCGCTCGAGCGCAGATCCACGACGTACTGCTCCGCTACTGCCGCGGTCTGGACCGCGTCGACATGGACCTGGTGCGCGGCGCTTTCCACACGGACGCACACGTCCAGTTCCCGAAGAGCCTGCACGAGGGCCCGGTCGAAGGCTTCCTTGAGTTCCTCACCAACGAGATGCCGCGCTTCGTGCGGACCATGCATTTCCTCGGCAACAGCCTGATCGAGTTCGACGGCCCCGACGTCGCCCACGTCGAGACCTACCTCCAGGCCGACCACCAGGGGTCGGACAAGCACCACTGGAAGGGCGACTACGTCAAGCTGTGGGCCCGCTACCTCGACCGCTTCGAGAAGCGCGACGGCGTCTGGCTGATCGCCCGCCGCCGACTGCTCGTCGACTGGATGTACAAGTACCCGGCGACCGGCTGGTTCGACGACCACCCCGACGCCTCCGTAGGCCTGCGCGACGGCAGCGACCCCAGCCTGCGCCCGGTCGCCGGCTTCCACGGCACGCCGCTGACCTCGCCCGACGACACCTGGCCCGTGTGACCGCCGTGAGGCGGACCAGCGACACCGAGTGTGCGAACTAGCAGAAAGTCATGAGGAACATGACGATGAGCAACACAAAAGCGCCACAGGCTCAGGACGTCGTCGCCGACGTGGAGAAGCTGCGCCCCTGGCTGCGCGAGCACCAGGCCCTGGCGGAACAGCAGCGCCGCATCCCCCAGGAAACCATTGAGCGGCTCGACGAGGCCGGCGTCTTCAGTCTGACCACGCCGAAGCGGTTCGGAGGCGCGGACTTCAGCACAAGAGAGCTCCACGACATCTACCGCGCGCTGGCTGCGGGATGCGGGGCGACGGCCTGGATGGTGTGGGCGGCCGCGGGCGGCAACCTGTGGGGCGTGTCCTTCGACGACGACGTCATCGGGCCGGTGTACGAGTCCCCCTGGACGGGCAACCGCACCTTCGCCGTCGGAGGAACGAGCCGGCGCATGACCGGGACGGCGCGCCGGACCGACGGCGGATGGATGATCAAGGGCGCGTGGCCCTTTGCCACCGGCAGCGTCCACGCGTCCCACGGTTTCCTCGCCGTCTTCTACGACGACACCGACGACTCGAAGGTCGGTATGGTCCTGGTCCCCAAGGACCAGCTCGTCTGCCGGGACGACTGGGACGCGATGGGGATGGCCGCCACAGGCAGCCAGACCGTCGCAACGGACGGCGAGCTTTTCGTGCCCGAAGAGCGCTTCAGCACGCCCCAGCGGCTCAGGGAGCGGATCGGCGAACTCACTGAGCAGGGCACCGGACCCCGCCGTGGTGGCCTGCCCCGCTCCCTGGTTACAGGCACCGGTGTCGCGCTGGGCATGGCCGACCACGCCCTGGAAGTCTTCCTCGGCGGGATCAGCAAGCGCAGCATCTCGTACTCGCCGTACGCGAATCAGATCGACGCTCCGATCACCCACCTCACTGTCGGACGCGCCCACACCCGGATCCGGGCGGCAAGCCGGGTCGCCGACGCGGCCGTGGCCGAACTCGACCGCTGCGACGCCGAGGGAGTGGAACCCACCGAAGACCAGGCCCTGCAGTTCCACACCGACGTCGCGTACGTGTGGGACGCGTGCGCCGACGCGGTCGAGACGCTGTTCCGCGCCTCCGGGGCGTCGGCGATCGCCAAGCGGCAGCCGCTGCAACTGATCGCCCGCAATACCCGGGCCGGCAGCCTGCACGCCGCCAACAACCTCGACACCTGGATGGAGAACATCGGCCGAGCACTCTGCGGAGTCAAGAGCGGACCGGCATCGACCAGCGTGCTCGAACGACGGTCGTAGACAAGCGAGGCTGAGTGGAGGTGACCATGCAACCGCAAGATGACGTGTCCGAGTACGGCACGACCGGGTCCAGCCCGGAAAATGAAGCGTCGACCGGCGTGGGCTGGGAAGTCATGGCGGCGATCGTCGACGCTCCCGGCGCCGCACCGCGGCTCGGACCGGTCGTGCTGCCGCCGCGGACACCCGGTACCACCCTGGTTGCCGTGGTCGCGGCGCCGCTGAACCCGCTCGACCTGGTCATCGCGTCCGGGACCTTCCACTCGGCTCGCCACGACGCCTCCTACGTCCCAGGCAGCGAGTGCGTGGGCCTGGTACTCGACTCCGACTCCCACACGCCCGGCACCTGGGTCTACGCCGAATGCCACGCCTCGCCCGCCACCCCGGGCAGCCTCGCCACGCACGTCCTGGTCGCCGACGACGACCTGCTGCCGCTGCCCGAGGGAGTCGACCCGGTTTCGGCCGCCGCCGTCGGCAACTCCGGCACGGCGGCGTTCATGCCTCTTATCGAGGACGCCGGCCTGCGTCCCGGAGAGACGGTGCTGGTGCTCGGGGCGACCGGAGCCGTCGGACAGCTCGCCGTTCAGATCGCGCACCGCAGGGGAGCGGGCCGGGTGGTCGGAGTCGCCCGCGATCGTGCGGCACTTCAGCGGCTGCTCGGCCTCGGCGCGGACGCCGTCGTCGAGCTGCGCACCGACGAGGACGTCGAATCACTGGCGGCTAGGCTGCATGCGGCCGCGGGCCTCGTGGACGTCGTCCTCGACGGCGTGTACGGCGCACCGCTCGAGGCGGCCCTGCGCGTGTGCGCACCCCGGGCACGGATCGTCAACGTGGGCAACCCCGCGGGCCCGACCGCGCACATCCCGGCCCGCCTTCTGCGCGGCAAGCAGCTCACTCTCTCCGGGTTCGCCGGTCTGCACACCCCGCTGCAGAAAAAGCGGGCGGCCCTGACCTGGCTGTGGAGCGCCCTCACCCGCGACGAACTGCGAGTGGACGTGCGGACCTTCCCGTTCGAGGACCTCCCGTCCGCCTGGCGGGCGCAGGCCGCCTCGCCGCATGGCAAATGCGTCGTCCTGCCCGCCGACGGGCACCGCTCGCATCGCACCCCGGCACGACCGGAGCACACGTCCGTGACACACACCCATGGCGCGCAGGAGCCGGACGCATGACCACTCCACCACAGGCGGACCTCACCGAGCCTCCCGCGCCGGTAGTCGACTGCACTGTCATCGGCGGCGGGCCTGTCGGCCTGCTGACTGCTGTCTTCCTCGGACGGGCCGGCCTGCGGGTGGCCGTCGTGGAGCGCTGGCCGAAGCGGTATCCCCTGCCGCGGGCATGCACCATCGACCACGAAGCCCTGCGTATCCTCCAGGCGGCGGGACTCATGGCCGACCACGCAGACCTCTTCGAGCCCTCCCAGGGCGAACGGGGCGGGTACGAGTTCCGCAACGGCGAGGGTGAACTCCTCCAAGCCATCGACTGGAACAGGACCGCCGAATCGGGGTGGGCCAACACCAATGGCTTCTACCAGCCCGACCTGGAGTCGGTCCTGGAGGACATGGCGGTCGCCACACCCGGCGTGAGCGTGCACCGCGGATGGACCTTCCGGTCCCTGACCCAGGACGAGGCGGGAGTATTTGCACAGCTGGCTGCCGCCGACCGGCCGAAGGAGGTTGTTCAGGTCCGGTCCCGGTGGCTCGTCGGCGCGGACGGCGCCAACAGCTCCGTACGCTCCCATCTCGGCGTCGAGGTAGGGGATTCGGGGTTCGAGGCCGACTGGCTGGTGGTGGACTACCAGCCCCTGGTCGAGGAGAAGTGGAGCGCCTTCGTCACCCAGTACTGCGACCCGGCACAGCCCGCGACAGCGGTCAACAGCGGCCCCGGACGGCGACGGTTTGAGTTCATGCGCCCGGCCGACATGACCGCCGAGGAACTCGGCCGGGTTAGCACCGCCTGGCGGCTCATGGAGCCCTGGGGCGTGACACCGCAGACAGCCCGGCTGGAACGGCATGCCGTGTACACCTTCCGCGGACGGTGGGCCCGCAGCTGGCGTGAGGGAAATGTCTTCCTCGCCGGTGACGCGGCCCACCTCATGCCCCCTTTCCTTGGGCAGGGTCTGTGCGCGGGCCTGCGGGACGCCAGGGCACTCACCTGGCGGCTGGCAATGGTGCACCACAAGCTGGCGGCACCGGCGGTGCTTGACACCTACGGCCCAGAGCGTGCCGGGCACGTCCGGGAAATCATCGACGAGGCGGTGGCCGCCGGCCGCGTCATCTGCGAACTCGACGTCGAACGCGCGGCCGCCCGGGACGCCGAGATGAGGAAGCGGGCGAGTGACCCCGAAGCCATCACCCGCAAGCCTCCCCATCCCCGGCTGGGTGAGCCGTCCCTGACGGCCCTGACCGCGGACGTTGAGGGGCGGCTGGCACCGCAGGGGCGAATCAGGATTGCCGGTCAGGAGGGCCCGTTCGACGATGTCATCGGGGGCGGCTGGCAGCTCATCAGCCGTGCCGGAGACCCGACCGAAGCGCTGAGCGACGAGGAGCGGGCCTGGTTTTGGGAGATCGGTGGCGTGGCCGCCGACGTGTCGGACGCCAGCGCCGTCCAGGATCTCGACGGCGCCTACGCGCGCTGGTTCACCGAGCACGGGTGCGAGGCGTTCCTCGCCCGGCCGGACTTCTACGTCCTTGCAGCCGGTGCGCATCGCGATATCCCCCGCTTCGTCTCGCGTCTTCGCCAAGCACTCCGGCCGGCCACGAACGGACAGGGAAACCTGGGTCCCACCTGGTGACCGAGGCGTCGTCACGACCGCGTCGCTGCCACCAGGGAATCGGCGAATCAAGGAGGATTGCGCATGACCACGGACAAGTCCGCAACGCTCACCCAGACAAGCGAAGAACCGTCCGGCGCCGTCAGCGAAGCGGCGGGGTGGCGTACGGCAGTGGCGTCCGCCCTCGGACTCACCGTCGGTCCCAGCGTGCTCACGGTCATGGCGTTCGGGGCTTTCATCAAGCCGCTCAACCGTGAGTTCGGGTGGGGCGTCTCAGCCATCGGAACGGCCGCCTCCCTCCTGAGCATCACGGTCATGCTCATCTCGCCGATTCAGGGCTACTTGGTCGACCGGTACGGCGGCCGTCGCCTCATCCTGTGCAGTTCCCCCGTCTTCGGGCTCTCCCTGATGGCGATGTACTTCCTGCCCGACAACATTTCCGTGTTCTACCTGGCCTGGGTTCTCATCCCGATCTGCGGCCTGGGTCTGTGGCCGGTGGCCTACCTCCGGCTCACAGCAGGCTTCTTCGAGCGCCGGCTCGGCTTCGCACTGGGAGTCGCCAACTCAGGCATTGGAGTCGGCACGGTGATCGTGCCCATTCTCACCGCGTGGCTGATCGGGGCGTTCGGCTGGCGAACCGCGTTCGTCGGACTGGGGGCGGCAGCGCTCCTTGCCTTTCCGATCGCCTACTTCCTCCTCGCCGAACCAAGCCCGCGCAAGACCGGTGTCCAGGCAGACGGCGACACCCTGGCAGCTGCGACAGCCAGACGGCCGTTCTGGCTTCTTCTGGCCGCGTTCTTCCTGCTCGGACTGGTCGGCTCCTCGGTGACGGTCTATCAAATTCCCATGCTCCTCGACGCCGGCGTCTCGGAAGGCGTCGCCAACCTGGTGCCGGTCGCCCTCGGCGTGGCGCTCATCGTGGCGCGGATCGCAACCGGCTGGCTGCTGGACCGCTTTCCGGCGTCCCTGGTCATGGGCATCAACCTCGCCGGGGGCATCGTCGCGGTGCTGCTGTTCGCGGCCGGACCGAACGTGGTGACGGGCATCATCGCCGCGGCACTGGCCGGGCTGCTGATCGGCTCCGAATTCGACGTCCTCAGCTACCTCGTCCCGCGCCACTTCGGCCGCCTGTCTTACGGCAGGGTCTACGGCATCACGTTCTCGGTGTTCCAGATCGGCGGGGCGATCGCCGCGTCCGCGGTGGGCCTCGTCCGTGACAGCGCCGGCTCCTACACCCCCGCAATGCTCACTCTGGCCCCCGTGTGTCTGGTCTGCGCCGCACTGTTCCTGTTCCTCGGCCCCTACCGCTACGAGGCGGCCCACAACTGAACGGCGGCGCCGGCGTCCCGCAGTCCCGGACAGGCCCCCACACGACCGGGACCCAACGGATGCCCGCAGCCAACGACGAAGAAAGGCAGGAACGCCATGACGGCGACACCGCTCCCGCATTCCGGCGCTGAGCTTCCGCACGAGCACCGCCCGCGAGGCGGTTCCTTCGACGCGACGGCGGTCACCTTTGCGGCAATGGGGTTGTTCGACGGCCTGAGCGCGGACCAGCGCGAGCAGGCCCTGCTGCCCCACACCGACCCCGGCCGCACCCACTGGAACTTCCTCCCTGAGTCCGGCCGCCACGGACTGCCGCTCGGGGAACTCGACCGCCGCCAGGAGGTGCTGGCCCACCGGCTGATCGCCGAGTCGATGTCGATCCCGGCCTACGCCCGGGTGGTCCAGGTCATGGCCAACGAGCACGTGCTCCGCGAGCTGAACCTGCCTCTGTTCGGTCACGTCGCGGCCACCCTGCGGGACGCCCGCGGCTACTTCCTCAGCTTCTTCGGACAGCCGCAACCGGACACCACCTGGGGCTGGCGGCTGGTCGGCCACCACCTGTCAATCAACGTCACCGTCGTGGACGGCGACCTGGTCAGCGCGACCCCGTTTCTGCTTGGCGCCGAGCCTGCCCGGTTCGGGCCCTTCCGGATCCTGGGTGAGGAGGAGGACTGCGCATTCGACCTGCTGGACAGCCTCACCGCCGCACAGCAGAAGCAGGCGATCATCCACCACAAGCCGCCGGCGGACTTCGTCACCCGCACCGTCCCCACCATCGGCGAGGTCGAATACCCCGCCTACCACGGTGTGGGCCGCCGCGACGCGATGATCACCGACGAGGACCGCAAGGCACTGGTCTACTTCCGCGCCCACCCGCGCGGGGTGCGGGCCGGTGACCTCTCGGACACGCAGCGCGGACACTTCGAGGAGCTGCTCGCCCGGTTCGTCGGACGGGCCCGGCCAGGCCTGGTCGGCTTCGAGATGGACCGCATCGCCGCCTCCGGCGGCGTCGAGAACCTCCACTTCGCCTGGGCGGGCGGCACAACCCTGCGGGAGCCGCACTACTTCCGGATCCAGGGCCCGGCCACCCTGATCGAGTTCGACAACGCCGAGGACAACGCCAACCACGTGCACAGCGTCTGGCGCGACCCCTCCAACGACTTCGGCGCGGACTTGCTGATGCAGCATCACCTCGAACACGACCACACCGGCTCCGGTACGGAGAGCGCCGTCTGACCTGCAGGGCTGTCCTCGGGCGGCCCCATCCAGGCTGGCGACAGGAGACGCTCCGGGCTACGCCCCGGAGCTAAGGAAGGGATATAACGTGAAAATAGTGGGCATCAGGCGACCGGACGCTGCTTCCGGCGTGGAGGTCGCTGCCTTGGGGGAGGAAGGCGACCGCGTCACCGTCATTGCGTCGCTCGCGGACTTCTGGGACGACCCGGAGGGCTGCCTTTCCCAGCCGCCCACCGGGCCGACGCTTGCCGCCACCTCCGTCGAGCAGGTCCCGCCGGTACTGCCCGACGCGCGCGTCCTGTGCGTGGGTCTGAACTACCTTCAGCATGTAGCAGAGGGCAGTTTCAGCGACCAGGAGCTGCCGCCGTATCCCACGCTCTTCGCCCGGTGGACACAGTCGCTGACCGTGGACGGGGCGGAGGTCCCTGTGCCCTCCAACGAGGAAGGTCTGGACTGGGAAGGCGAGGTCGTGGCCTGGGTCGGGGCACCGCTCGTCGACGCCACTCCCGAAGAGGCACTGGCCGCGGTGTTCGGATACTCCGCCTTCAACGACCTGACCTCTCGCCGGGCGCAGAAGCTCACCTCCCAGTGGACCCTGGGTAAGAACGGTGACAAGTCCGGCCCCATTGGCCCGATCGTGCTGGCCTCAGAAATCGGCGACCTCAGCCGAGGCCTGCGGCTGCGGACGCGCGTCAACGGCGAAACCATGCAGGACGCCCGCACCGACCAGATGATCTATTCGGTCGGAGAGACGCTGTCGCTGATCTCGCACACCCTGACACTGCGCCCGGGCGATCTACTCGCGACCGGTACGCCGGCCGGAGTCGGCTACGGCCGTAAGCCCCCGCGGCTGCTGCAGCCTGGAGACACCGTCGAGGTCGAGGTCGAGCGGCTGGGCAAGGTGCGCAACACCGTAGTGGGCAGTCACCACCGATCCAGGCCCAGTGACCGACTGGCGGGAACACGTGCCGGTGCATGACCAGCCCCAGCAGCCTGCTCACCAAACGGAGTGACCATGACACCGGAAGAACAGCTCGCGCTCGTCAAGCAGCACTACGCACTCAACACTGCCGGCGACCACGCATCGGCCCGGGAGCTGCTGACCGACGATTTCTGCATCACCATTCCCTCCTACATGCCGTTCGCCGGCGAGTACCGAGGCAAGGACGCCTTTCGCACGCTGATCCCACTCGTGGCTAAGACCGTCGGCCTGGCGCGTGTGAAGTACATCGCGACAACCGTCGGTGATGATCACGTCGTGGAGATCGTCGAATTCGTGCTGGCCGACGGCTCGACGGTCGACGGAGCCGAAGTGATCCGATTCCGAGGGCATCAGATCTGCGACATCCGCCCCTTCTACTTCGACCCCACTCCGATGATCGCCGTCGCCCAGAACAAGGAGTCCGAAGACTCACCTGCTTGATCTCGCAGCCTCCACGAGGCGGGGCCGGTATTCGGACAGCCCGGAATCCGAGGTCGTGCCCTCACGATCCATCCGCAAGAATGTCAACATCTTGCAGATGGATCCTGAGGGCAGCGGCGGTTGCATACAGAAGAAACGGGCACTTCAGGGCACTCGGGCGAGCCTGTCAAGTTGAGCCAGCTTGCAAAGTGTCGGCAGACTGGCCGCGAGCGTCGGCTACCGTGATACTTGCAGCTCGTCCGAGCGGTGCGTACAGGGGATTACCCGGGTCCGTAGGTGAACGCGTGAAAGGCCAGCATGCGATGACAGCACAGCCAGCCACGGTGGCCGACCAAGTCGCCCACCCCGATGAGGTGAGCAGAGCCCACCACGCCTTGCGGGGCGCCATCATGCGTGGTGAGCTGCGTGCCGGCGACCCGCTCTCGCAGGTCGAGCTGGCCCGGCAGCTCGGGGTGAGCCGCGGCCCCCTGCGCGAAGCGCTCAGGATCCTGCAGCGGGAAGGTTTCGTCCAGCAGGAATCCCAGCACCGCGCCCGCGTGGCGAAGTTCAGCGACGAGGACCTCGACGAGCTCTACGCCATGCGCATCACTCTGGAAGCACTCGCAGTCGAGATCGCCGTACCGCAGATGAGCGAGGATCACCTCCACCGCATCGACCAGTTGCTCCAGGAGATGGAAGACGCAGCACGCACTGGTGATGTCGAGCAGTGGCGGTGCCCGCATGAGGAGTTCCACCGCGCCCTCGTCCACCCCTCCGGCCCCCGCATGGAACGAGAGCTTGCGCTGCTCTCCGACCATGCCACGCGCTACCGCCTGGCATTCGTGTCATGGAACCCGCTCGAATGGCAGGCGAGCACGAGTGAGCAGCACCGCACGATCGCCGAGGCGGTGAAGGTACGTGACGCGAGCGGTGCTGCCAAGGCACTGGCGGCTCACCTGGGCCGAACCGCCTTGGTGGTGCTCTCCATGGCATCGCCTACCTACGAGCCCGTCCGGGTCCGCAAGGCCCTGGCCGTCTCAGCTGCCCGGTAGAGCTGTCCGCGCTGTCGCGGAAATGGAGCACAGACTCCTGAGGGCAGCTGTTCTGTGTCCCGCAGCACCGCACACTGCCCGACCCGACGGCACCATGCGCCGTCGATCTGTCGCGTTCTCCTCGCTCAGTCCTCGCTGGGTGCCGCCGGCAGCTTCTCCTGGATGAGGTCCATCACCGTGGAGTCGGTGAGCGTGGTGACGTCGCCGAGCTCGCGGTTCTCCGCGACGTCACGCAGCAGGCGTCGCATGATCTTGCCGGAACGGGTCTTCGGCAGCTCCGCCACCGGCAGGATCCGCTTCGGCTTGGCGATCGGCCCGAGCGCCGTGCCCACGTGGTTGCGCAGGTTCGCGACGAGGCCCTCGTCCTCCGCGGAGGCCGTCCCGCGCAGGATGACGAAGGCGACGATGGCCTGTCCGGTCGTCTCGTCCGCGGCGCCGACGACGGCCGCCTCGGCGACCGACGGGTGCGAGACGAGCGCCGACTCGACCTCGGTGGTGGAGATGTTGTGGCCCGACACGAGCATCACGTCGTCGACGCGTCCGAGGAGCCAGATGTCCCCGTCGTCGTCCTTCTTCGCTCCGTCGCCCGCGAAGTACCTGCCCTCGAAACGGGACCAGTACGTGTCGAGGAACCGCTGGTC
>NZ_JBWKDS010000050.1:0-61558 GCF_056435845.1 Streptomyces sp. NPDC043867
GGAGTCGACGCGGAGCGTCGGCGACCGACGACAACGCCGCAGATGTGCGTGCCAGACCCCGCGACGCCGGCGTGATCCAAACGACAGGCCCTAGTCGCCCCGCGTCACCGCGTACTCCCTCGGCCGGCCCCGGAACTGTTCCGGGGCCGGCCGACGCGTTCGTCCCGCGCGGACCGGAGTCGATCTCCGGGCGGCGAACCCCCGAACGCCCCGCGAAATCCGCGGGGCCGTGGGGCTTGTGGGTGCCGCGCCACGCCTTTATGGTCGTCCTGACTATTAGTCGTCCCGGCTATCGGTCGTGCCGACCAGGAAGGGGGCGGGCGGACGTGCGTGCGCAGGAGGGCCGGGCACCCGGCGGCAGGGCACCCGAGGGCTACGACAAGTACGCGTTCGAGCCCTTCGCGGTCACCGTCGACCTCGCCGTGCTCACCGTCCGCGCCGGCGGGCTCCAGGTGCTCCTCGTGGAGCGGGCGCAGGAGCCGTACGAGGGATGCTGGGCGCTGCCCGGGGGGTTCGTGCTGCCGGACGAGTCCGCGGAGACGGCCGCCCGGCGCGAACTCGCCGAGGAGACCGGACTGTCGGACGTCTCCGGACTGCACCTGGAGCAGCTGCGGACGTACAGCGAACCCGGCCGCGACCCGAGGATGCGGGTCGTCTCCATCGCCTTCGCCGCGCTGCTCCCCGACCCGCCCCTGCCGCGGGGCGGCGGCGACGCGGCCCAGGCCCGGTGGCTGCGCTCCGACGCCCTCGGCCCGCTCGCCTTCGACCACGACCGGATCCTCGCCGACGCCCACGACCGCGTCGGCGCCAAGTTCGAGTACACCTGTCTCGCCACGTCCTTCTGCCCGCCCGAGTTCACCCTCGGAGAGCTGCAGCAGGTCTACGAGACCGTGTGGGGCACCGCCCTCGACCGGCCCAACTTCCGGCGCAAGGTCCTCGCCACGCCGGGCTTCGTCGAACCGGTCCCGGGCGCCGCGCGCCTGACCGGCGGCCGCGGGAAACCGGCCGCCCTCTACCGCGCGGGCGGCGCCACCGCCCTGCACCCGCCCCTGCTGCGCCCCGCCTCGGAAGGACGGAACCCATGACCACCACGACGCTCGCGAAACGCGCCGCCACCGGCTCCCTGATCGGCCTCGCCCTCGGCGACGCGCTGGGCTTCCCGACCGAGTTCAACGACGTGCCCTCCATCCTCGCCAAGTGCGGCCCGTGGCGGGAGATGGACCTGCCCAGGCCCGCCGTCGTCACCGACGACACGCAGATGACGCTGGCACTGGGACGCGGGCTGCGGACGGCGATGGACCGCGGGCTGCTCGGGCCCAAGCGGCTCGAGCGGGCCGTGCGCGAGGAGTTCGTGGACTGGTACCAGTCGCCCGACAACAACCGCGCGCCCGGCCGCACCTGCCTCGTCGCCTGCGATCTCCTCAAGTCGGAGCGACGCCCCTGGCAGGACGCCAGCCAGGTCCAGTCCAAGGGCTGCGGGGCGAACATGCGGGTCGCGCCGCTCGGCCTCATCCGCGGGCTGAGCGACGAACAGCGGGCGGGCGCAGCCCAGTTGCAGGCGGCGCTCACGCACGGGCATCCGACGGCGCTCGCCGCCTCGGACCTCACCATGCACGCGGTACGGCTGCTCGCCCAGGGCGCCGAGCCGAGGGGGCTGATCGGCCTCCTGCGCTCCTACGCCTACGAGAACCGCGGCCGCTATCACGAGCGGTGGCTCGGCGACCTGTGGACCCGCGGCCAGGACCCGACGCCCGAGCGCTTCATCGCGCGCGGCTGGGACGAGTGCCTGGACGTGCTGGACCGCCTCCGGCACGCCGTGCACACCGTCTCCCCCGAGACCGACCCCTGCCTGGCCACCGGGGAGGGCTGGATCGCCGAAGAGGCGCTCGCCACGAGCCTGTTGTGCTTCCTGATGTTCGTCGACGAACCCGTCACCGCGCTGCGCCGGGCCGCCTGCACCTCCGGCGACTCGGACTCGATAGCGTGCCTGGCCGGCGCCTTCGCGGGCGCCTACCACGGCTCGGACGCCTGGCCGCGGGAATGGGCCGACCGCATCGAATACCAGAGCGACCTCATGTCACTGGGAGCGCTCTGGGACGCTTGAGGCATGAGAGACGTCCTGGAATTCGATCTTGGCCCCGTGGTGGCGGAACAGCCCGACCCGCTGCTCTTCGCCACCGTCTCCGGAGCGCACCTCTACGGCTTCCCGTCGCGCGACTCGGACGTGGACCTCCGGGGCGTCCATCTGCTGCCGACGGCCGCCCTCGTGGGCCTGCGCGAGCCGGAGGAGACCCGGTCCCGGATGTGGGACCGGGACGGCGTCGAGATGGACCTGGTCACCCACGACCTGCGCAAGTTCGTCCGGCTGATGCTGCGGCGCAACGGTTATGTGCTGGAGCAGCTGCTCTCGCCCCTGGTCGTGCACACCAGCGACGCGCACCGCGAGCTGGCCGCGCTCGCACCCGGCACCCTGACCAGCCACCACGCCCACCACTACCGGGGATTCGCGACGACGCAGTGGCGGCTCTTCGAGAAGACCGGCGAACTGAAGCCGCTGCTCTACACGTTCCGGGTGCTGCTCACCGGCATCCACCTGATGCGCAGCGGTGAGGTGCAGGCCGACCTGCCCACGCTCGTCGGGCAGGTCGGGGCTCCGGCGTACCTGCCGGACCTGATCGCGGCGAAGGCCGAACAGGAACACGGAGCGGCGGACGTCGGCCGCGCGCGCGTGAGGGACGACGTGGAGAAGCTGCACGCCCGGCTGGACGAGGCGCAGGACGCCTCAGAACTGCCCGACGCCCCGTCCGTCCACGACCTCCTGCACGAGTTCGTCGTCCGGGTGCGTCTGGAGGGCTCGGGGGACGGTCCGCAGGGCTGAGGCGTGGCGGGTGCGGACGAGGAAGTCCTCGACGCGGGCGTGGTCCGGCTCGGCGGGGAGGGGGCTGCGGGTGGCCGCCTCGTCGGCCTCCGCCGCCAGGCGGGACATCCAGGTCTCGAAGCGGGCCCAGGAAACCTCGCCGCGCCGCACGGCCAGCAGCGGCTCGCGCTGGTCGCCGACGTCGGTCGTCAGGGTGCCGGTGCGCAGGAGGTCGCGGGAGGTCATGAGAAGACGGAGCAGGTGCATGGCGTGCTTCCAGCGCGGCACCCCGTGCCCGCGCACGTCCGCCTCCAGCTTCTTGTACTGGCCGAGGGCGTAACGGGCGAAGGTCTCGTGCACCTGCCGGGAGAGGAACGCCTCGCGCAGGGCGAGCAGTTCGCGGCCGGTGTCGTCGACGCGCTCCACCAGCGGGGAGTGCAGGCACTCCAGGATGTTCGGGTTGGCGCGCAGGGCGAGGGAGCAGAAGCGCTCCAGCTCCCAGCTGAACTGTTCGTCCGCCGGCCCCTCGACGTGGGTCGGGGGCTTGTCGAAACGCCAGAACAGCGGAGTCGGGGCGAGGAACACGCCCCGGCGGTCGGTGTCGCTGCCGTCCGTGGCCAGACCGAAGGCGCGCGAGCCCATCACACAGGCGTAGATCGTGTGGTCGCGTACCAGGGCCTCGGAGTGCATGCCCCGGAGCGTACGGGCCGTCCCCGACCCGGCGAATCGAATTTCCCGTCCCCGTGATCCTCTCCGCGCGGGCCCGACCAGCGGCGCGGGGCCCCTGGACGTGCCGGCCGGCCATGACTCCGAGGCACGGCCGGCGCAGAAGTACGCGTGCGCCCGGCCGTCTCGGCAGGCGGGCGCCGCGCACCGGCCCGCCGCGGGCTGACTACGCTGGTGGGACACGACGTGTACGCAGATCAGCGAGGAGCATCACCGTGGCGGTACGAGCGGTCCGGGGCGCCGTCCAACTGGAGCGGGACGAGGCCGGCCACATGGACGAGCAGGTCAGCGAGCTGCTCACCGCCGTCCTCGAGCGGAACGGCCTCACCACGGACGACCTGATCAGCATCTGGTTCACCGCGACGCCCGACCTGCACAGCGACTTCCCGGCCGCGGCTGCCCGCAAGCTCGGCATCGTCGACGTGCCGCTGATCTGCGCCCAGGAACTGGACATCGAGGGCGCGATGCCCCGGGTGGTGCGGATCCTCGCCCACATCGAGTCCGACAAGCCCCGCGCCGACATCACGCATGTGTACCTGGGTGCCGCGGGCGCGCTGCGCAAGGACATCGCCCAGTGAGGACCGCACTCGTCCTCGGAACGGGCCTCATCGGTACGTCGGCCGCGCTGGCGCTGACCGCCCGCGGAGTCGTCGTCCACCTCGTCGACCGGGACCCGGAGCAGGCCCGTACGGCCGCCGCCCTCGGCGCCGGCACGGACGAGGCGCCGGACGGGCCCGTCGACCTCGCCATCGTCGCGGCACCGCCCGCCCACGTGGCGGCGACCCTCGGCGACGCGCTCAGGCGGGGGGTGGCGCGCGGCTACCTCGACGTGGCCAGCGTCAAGGGCGGCCCGCGCCGTGAGCTGGAGGCGCTCGGCCTCGACCTCTCCTCGTACATCGGGACGCACCCCATGTCGGGCCGGGAGAAGTCCGGCCCGCTGGCCGCCACCGGGGACCTCTTCGAGGGCCGCCCCTGGGTCCTGACGCCCACCCGCGACACCGACACCGAGGTGCTCAACCTCGCCCTGGAGCTGGTGTCGCACTGCCGTGCCGTGCCGGTCGTCATGGACGCGGACGCCCACGACCGGGCCGTGGCCCTCGTCTCCCACATGCCGCATCTCGTCTCCAGCATGGTCGCCGCGCGCCTGGAGCACGCGGAGGAGGCGGCGGTACGGCTCTGCGGCCAGGGCATCCGCGACGTGACCCGCATCGCGGCCTCCGACCCCCGGATGTGGATCGACATCCTGTCCGCGAACCCGGGCCCGGTCGCCGACCTCCTCGCCGACGTCTCGGCGGACCTCGACGAGACGGTCGAGGCGCTGCGCGCCCTCCAGTCCTCGGACGAGTCGAAGCGCCGGGTGGGCGCCACCGGCATCGAGAACGTCCTGCGCCGCGGCAACGCGGGCCAGATCCGCGTGCCCGGCAAGCACGGCTCCGCCCCGCGGACGTACGACGTCGTCGCCGTCCTGATCGACGACCAGCCGGGCCAGCTCGCCCGCATCTTCGCGGACGCGGGCGCGGCCGGGGTCAACATCGAGGACGTGCGCATCGAGCACGCCACCGGACGGCAGGCCGGTCTGGTCCAGCTGATGGTGGAGCCGAAGGCGGCCCCGGTGCTGAGCGCGGCCCTGCGCGAGCGGGGCTGGGCGCTGCGGCAGTAGCCGCCGGTCGCGGGGCGCGGCGACGGGCCGGCCGCGGGGGCGGTGACGGGCCGCCGCGGGGGACGGTGACGGGCCGGTCGCGGGGCGCCGGGACGGGCCAGTAATACGGGGTCCGCGGAGCCAGTAACCTTGTGCGGGGCGCCCTCGTGCCCCGCACAGACCTCCACCACGCACCAGGAAGGTGTCCCCACCGTGGAAAACGGCGCCGCCCGGACCGCCCCGGCAGTGATTGTCGCCATCGACGGCCCCTCCGGCACGGGCAAGTCGAGCACCTCCAAGGCCGTCGCCGCGCAGCTGGGGCTCAGCTACCTGGACACCGGTGCCCAGTACCGGGCGATCACCTGGTGGATGGTGAACAACGGGATCGACATCACCGACCCCACGGCGATCGCCGCCGTCGCCGGGAAGCCGGAGATCGTCTCCGGGACCGACCCGTCCGCGCCGACGATCACCGTCGACGGGACCGACGTCGCCGGCCCGATCCGCACCCAGGAGGTCACCTCCAAGGTGAGCGCGGTCAGCGCGGTGCCCGAGGTCCGGACGCTGATCACGGAGCTGCAGCGCTCGATCGCCGGCACCGCGGAGCGCGGCATCGTCGTCGAGGGGCGGGACATCGGTACGACGGTGCTGCCGGACGCCGACCTGAAGA
Source organism: Streptomyces sp. NPDC043867 (assembly GCF_056435845.1). Taxonomy (NCBI): domain Bacteria; kingdom Bacillati; phylum Actinomycetota; class Actinomycetes; order Kitasatosporales; family Streptomycetaceae; genus Streptomyces; species Streptomyces sp. NPDC043867. The sequence continues at coordinate 5,893 of NZ_JBWKDS010000050.1, forward strand.
TCTTCCTCACCGCGTCCCCGGAGGCGCGTGCCGCCCGCCGCAGCGGCGAGCTCAAGGGCGCCGACGTCGACGCCACCCGCGAGGCCCTGATCAAGCGGGACGCGGCCGACTCCAGCCGCAAGACCTCCCCGCTCGCCAAGGCGGACGACGCGGTCGAGGTGGACACCTCCGACCTCACGCTCCAGCAGGTCATCGAGTGCGTCGTCACCCTCGTCGAGGAGAAGCGGGCCGCGAAGTGAGTCGAGCCCTCGCGGCGCAGGCGCCGTCCGTCCGCGGCGCCGAGGTCGGCCGCCGTATCGGCGTCGGTCTGATGTACGGCCTGTGGAGGCCGCGCGTCCTCGGCGTCTGGAGGGTGCCCGCGACGGGGCCGGCGATCCTCGCCGTGAACCACTCGCACGCCATCGACGGCCCGATGGTCATGGGGGTGGCGCCCCGGCCCACGCACTTCCTGATCAAGAAGGAAGCGTTCATCGGACCGCTCGACCCGTTCCTGCTCGCCATCGGGCAGGTGAAGGTGGACCGCACCACCACCGACCGCACCGCCGTCACGCAGGCACTCGGCGTCCTCCACGACGGCGGCGTCCTCGGTATCTTCCCGGAGGGCACCCGGGGCGAGGGCGACTTCGCCTCGCTGCGGGCCGGGCTCGCGTACTTCGCCCTCCGCGGCGGCGCCCCCGTCGTCCCGGTGGCGGTGCTGGGAAGTTCCGGCGGGAGCAGCCGGTTGACGAAGGCGCTGCCACCGCTGCGCAGCCGGGTCGACGTCGTCTTCGGCGACCCCTTCGAAGCGGGCGACGGCAGCGGACGACGGACGCGCCAGGCGCTGGACGAGGCGACCCTGCGCATCCAGAAGCAGCTCAGTACGCACTTGGACCACGCCAGACGTCTCACCGGACGCCCGGCGCAATGAACGCCGGGCGCCCCGCCGGGCGCTGAGCGACACTTGAGTAGTGGATCACCCGGCACCGGGCGCATCCACCGATCACCACGATGAACGACGAGGTACGCACTTCATGAACGACCACATCCAGCCCGAGGGCTCGGCCGAGCACGAGCACGGGGCGCTTGGCGATGCCGAGTACGCGGAGTTCATGGAGCTCGCCGCGGAAGAGGGCTTCGACATCGAGGACGTCGAGGGCGCCCTCGACGCGGCGGGCCACGGCCCGCTGCCCGTCCTCGCCGTCGTCGGCCGCCCGAACGTCGGCAAGTCGACCCTGGTGAACCGCATCATCGGCCGCCGTGAGGCCGTCGTCGAGGACAAGCCCGGCGTCACCCGCGACCGGGTCACCTACGAGGCCGAGTGGGCGGGCCGCCGCTTCAAGCTCGTCGACACCGGCGGCTGGGAGCAGGACGTCCTCGGCATCGACGCCTCCGTGGCCGCGCAGGCCGAGTACGCGATCGAGGCGGCCGACGCGGTCGTCTTCGTCGTCGACGCCAAGGTCGGCGCCACCGACACCGACGAGGCCGTCGTGCGCCTGCTGCGCAAAGCCGGCAAGCCCGTCGTGCTGTGCGCCAACAAGGTCGACGGCCAGAGCGGCGAGGCCGACGCCTCCCACCTGTGGGCCCTCGGCCTCGGTGAGCCGCACCCCGTCTCCGCGCTGCACGGCCGCGGCACCGGCGACATGCTGGACGCCGTCCTGGAGGCCCTGCCCGAGGCACCGGCGCAGACCTTCGGCGGCGCCGTCGGCGGCCCCCGTCGCATCGCCCTCATCGGCCGCCCGAACGTCGGCAAGTCGTCCCTGCTCAACAAGGTGGCGAACGAGGACCGGGTGGTCGTCAACGAGATCGCGGGCACCACTCGCGACCCGGTCGACGAGCTGATCGAACTCGGCGGCGTGACCTGGAAGTTCGTCGACACGGCGGGCATCCGCAAGCGTGTCCACCTCCAGCAGGGCGCCGACTACTACGCCTCGCTGCGCACGGCCGCCGCCGTCGAGAAGGCCGAGGTCGCCGTCATCCTGATCGACGCGTCCGAGAGCATCTCGGTGCAGGACCAGCGCATCGTCACGATGGCCGTCGAGGCGGGCCGCGCGATCGTCCTGGCGTTCAACAAGTGGGACACCCTCGACGAGGAGCGCCGCTACTACCTGGAGCGGGAGATCGAGACCGAACTCCTCCAGGTGGCCTGGGCGCCGCGGGTGAACGTCTCGGCGCGCACCGGACGGCACATGGAGAAGCTCGTCCCGGCGATCGAGACGGCGCTGGCCGGCTGGGAGACCCGCGTCCCGACGGGCCGGCTGAACGCCTTCCTCGGTGAGCTGGTCGCCGCCCACCCGCACCCGATCCGGGGCGGCAAGCAGCCGCGCATCCTCTTCGGCACCCAGGCGGGCACCAAGCCGCCGCGCTTCGTGCTCTTCGCCTCCGGCTTCATCGAGCACGGCTACCGGCGCTTCATCGAGCGCCGGCTGCGCGAGGAGTTCAGCTTCGCGGGGACCCCGATCCACATCTCCGTGCGGGTGCGCGAGAAGCGCGGCGCCAAGAAGAAGTGATCACGGGAAAGGGGCGGCTCCTTCGAGGAGCCGCCCCTTTCCCGTGGGTCCCGCCTCAGATCCCCTTGCGGGGCGCGGGCGGCAGCGCCGCCGGAACGTGGTGCATCCCGGTGCCGTGCTGCCGTACGCCCGCCTGCCAGACGGCGGGCGTCGAGGCGGTGTGCGTCTCGTGTGAGCCCCGGTGCGGGTCCGTGTGCTGGGCGCTGCCCTGGCGCGCGGAGTGCGCGCCCGCGCTGTACGAGCTGTAGGTGCTGTACGAGGTGTACGAACTCGCCCCCCGCGGCAGGCTCCCGAAGGGGGTGAAGACCGTCTCCTCCTCCCCGTGGCGGTCGCCGGGCAGCGCCCTGAAGGACCTGACCCACTCCGCGTAGAGCGCGTCGTAGATCGGCGTGGCCGATGGGCCGCCCGGCGGGTCCTGGGCCGGTCGCGCGGACGGGATCGGCTGGAAGGGCTGGCGGCGGGGGGAGTCGTAGGTGTGCACGTCTGTGCCAACGACCCGGTCGCCCAACGGATGCGGTCGCCCCGCCGCTTTCGCAGGTCAGCGGTCATGTGGGGCAGCGTGAGGGAGCCGGGGCGCGACCGGCGGCGCGCCCCGGCTCCCGTCCCGGAGGCTCAGGTGCCCGCGAGCGGCAGGGCGGCGGCGACGAGCTGGCCGCCTGCGGCGGCCTTGTCGAGCGCGTCGCGCAGCAGGTCCTCGCGCGGCTGTCGCCCGATCGAGCCGACCGGGGCCGCGAACAGCAGCACCTGCTGGTGCTTGTTGGCGGCGGCCCGCCAGCTCTCGGTGACCTGGAGCGGCTGGTGCGCCTGCCACCAGGCGACCGGGGAGCCGCCGCCGGTGCCCGGCTGGAGCACCGCGTGCAGCTGGCCCATGGCGAGCAGCACGGACCAGCCGTGCAGCACGGAGGGCGCCGAGTTCAGCTCGGTCACCGGCATGAAGCCCTGTTCGATGAGCAGCGGCAGGAAGTCGTCCCCCGGGCCGTTCGTGCCCGGGCGGGCGATGGGTCCGGTGGGCTCGACGACGAGCGCCGGGTGCAGCTCGCCGCTGATCAGGACGAGTCCGCTGGTGACGCCGAGCACGGCCTGCTCGGGCGCTGCCTGCGCGGGTGCGGCCTGGGCCGGCGTGTCGTCGGCACCGATGGAGCGGGCGGCGCCCTGGAGCTGCTCCTCGGTGACCTGGACGACCTGGGAGGGCAGGCAGGTGGCGTGGGCGAAGGCCAGGACGGCGGTCTCGTCGCCGATGAACAGGACGGTGCTGGTGCGCTCCTGTTCCGAGTCGCCCGGGGTGCGGCAGGACGTGCAGTCGTAACTGCCCGGGGCGTTCTCTCCGGCGAGCAGCCGGTCGGCTTCTTCGTCGCCGATCTCGGCGCGTACGTCGTCGCTGACGTCGAGCATGCGCGGCACGGGTGGCTCCTCGGGATGCGGTACGTGGCGATGCCGGGTGGCTCCCGGCCCATGAACCGGGGGTCCCCGGCTCATGAAGAAGACAACGGGCGATCCGCGGCAGGGGTCACGCCCGGGGGCGAACGGAATCGAACCGGCCGGCGCACGGGGTGACGTACGCACCGGGATGCACTCCCGCCTGCCAACTGCTCGGGGCGGAGGGTGAGTTGTGCCGCTCCGGCGAGCCGTCGACCGTCGAGCCGACAGGTCGACAAATCCGGACATCGCCGCATGCGGGGGCTGACGTAAATTTCGCCGCCGCTCCCGAGGGCGGCCGGCCGGGCCGCCGGTCCTCCGACCGGGTGGGACCCCGGCCGCCCCCGGGCGCGGTCGGCGGCCCGGCGGCGGCCCGCGGCCTAGCGTGGGCCGATGCTCGCCGTGTCGATCAAGCGCATCCGGTACGCGGCCGTGGCCGCCGCCGCCCTGGCCGTACTCCTCCCGTCGCGGGCGACCGCCGCGCCCCCGCCGTTTCCCGGACCGCCGTTTCCCGGATCCACGCTTCCCGGATCGCAGGGAGGCCTGTACGACTGCGCGGCGAAGGACTGGCCCTGGGGGTGTCTCGCCGAGTGCGAGAGCAGCGGGCGGTGGCACGCGAACACCGGGAACGGCTTCTACGGAGGGCTGCAGTTCGGGCAGTCCACCTGGAAGGAGTTCGGCGGGCTCGCGTACGCGCCGCGCGCCGATCTCGCCACCCGCAAGCAGCAGATCAAGGTCGCCCGGGAGGTGCTGGCCTCCCAGGGGTGGGGAGCCTGGCCGTACTGCTCGAGGAAGTACGGGCTCGCGGGCCGGGTGCATGTGGTGAAGTCCGGCGAGACGCTGTCGTCGATCGCCCGCAAGTACGGCGTCAAGGGCGGCAGGACAGCTCTCCAGAAGGCCAACAAGCAGATGCTCGGTCCCCGTCCCGGCCGGCTGAACCCGGGCACGATGCTGGTCATCCCGCAGGGTTCCGGCACGGCCCGGCATGCGGACCGCGTGCTCTTCGGCCCCCCGCTCGCGTCCCCGGCCCCCGCGCCCTCGTCGGTGCCGTCACTCTCCGCCCCGGCGGCCCCGATGCACGACGCGGAACAAGGGTTCCCCTATTCGCCTACCGATCGGGCAACTGTTCGGGAACAACACGGTAAGGGGACCCAACCCCTTGATGAACCTCCGGGTCTAACCATGCGGTAGGTGGACGAGATAGGGGAACACAGCAGATTCGGGGACGCATGCATATTTCCTTCCTGATACACAACGCGTACGGCATCGGGGGGACCATACGGACGACGTACAACCTGGCCAACACCCTCGCCCGGCAGCACGACGTCGAGATCGTCTCGGTCTTCCGCCACCGCGACGAGCCGGCCTTCGCACCCGACCCGCGCGTACGGCTGCGGCATCTCGTCGACGTCCGTGATGACGGCGGGGGACGCGACGGCGACGATCCGGACCTGAGCCGTCCCGCCAAGGTCTTCCCCCGCGCCGAGGGCCGCTACGAGCAGTACAGCGCGCTCACCGACCGGCGCATCGCCGAGCACCTCGCGAAGGTCGACGCCGACGTCGTGATCGGCACCAGGCCCGGCCTGAACGTCCATCTGGCCCGCCAGACCCGCCGCGGTCCGCTCCGCGTCGGACAGGAGCACCTCACGCTCGACAGCCACTCCGCCGCCCTGCGCGCCCAGCTGCGCGGCGCCTACCCGCGGCTCGACGCCCTCACCACGACCACCGAGGCCGACGCCCGCGCCTACCGCGGCAGGATGCGGCTGCCCGGGGTCCGGGTGGAGGCCGTGCCCAACCCGGTGCCCGCCCCCGGCGTCGAGCCGGCGGACGGCTCGGGCAAGTGGGTCGTCGCGGCCGGACGGCTCGCCCCGGTGAAGCGGTACGACCTGCTCATCAGGGCCTTCGACCGGGTGCGCGCCCAGCGGCCGGACTGGCGCCTGCGGATCTACGGCGGCGGCCGGCAGAGGGACAAGCTGCGGGCCCTGATCGACGAACTCGGCCTCTACAACCACGTGTACCTGATGGGCCCCGTCAACCCCATCGAACCGGAATGGGCCAAGGGGTCCATCGCCGCCGTCACCTCCAGCCTGGAGTCGTTCGGCATGACGATCGTGGAGGCCATGCGCTGCGGTCTGCCCGTGGTGTCCACCGACTGCCCGCACGGTCCCGGCGAGATCATCGACAACGGTGTCGACGGCCGCCTGGTCGAGGTCGGCAACGTGGAGGCCATCGCCGCGGGACTCCTGGAACTGATCAACGACGACGGCCTGCGGCTGCGGATGGCCGACGCGGCGCTGAAGGACTCCGCGCGCTTCGACCCGGCCCGGATCGCCGAGCGCTACGAGTCCATCTTCTCCGGTCTGGCGGGCCGCGGCGGCTCCACCCTCGGGGGCCGGGTGCGCGGATCGCTGCACCGTACGCGCGGAGCGCTGCTCAGCGGTGCGTATGCCGTTCGGGATGCCGGACGCGTCGCCGCGACGAAGGGGCACACCGCATGAGAACGCCGGCTCCGCAGACCACACCCCAGCGATCCGACGAGGACACCGCCATGCCGCCGCGTGCCGACTGCATCGCCGACTCCGCCGGCGGACTCACCTTCGACGTGACGGAGACGGGAGAGCCGGGAGACGCACTCCTGGTGCTGCGCCGCCGGGAGGGCACCGAGGAGGTCAGTCTGCCGCTGAGCCCGGCCGCGGACGGCCGGCTGCGCGCCGCCCTGCCCAGCAGCGTCGCCCTGCCCGAGGGCCGCTGGGACGCGTACGCGCAGGTCGCCGGGGGCGAACCGAGGCGCCTGACGCCGGGCGTCAACGACCTGCGCTCCCTCGTCGACCGGATGCCCAGCGGCTCCCTCGGCCATGTCGCCGTCCGCATCCCGTACGCGACCAAGCACGGCAACCTCACCGTCCGCAGCTGGCTGCGCGCACCGCACGCGGAGGCCGGTGAACTGCTGATAGAGAAGGACCGACTGACGGTGCGCGGAAGGGTGTTCGGCACCGCGCTCGGGCCGGACGCCCACGCCGAGCTGCGCCACCGGCACCCCGCGGGTTCCGTGGTGCGCGCCGAAGTGCACGCGGAGCGGGCCCAGTTCGCCCTCACCCTGTCGTACGGAGCACTGGCGCCCGGCATCTGGGATCTGTGGCTGCGGCCCGCGGGGGAGACCGGACCGCGGGTGCGGATCGCGCGGCTGCTCGACGACGTCGCCGACAAGAAGGGCATCTTCGCCTATCCCGGGGTCGACCTGGAGACGGAGCACGGCCCGGTGCAGGCCGGGCCCTACTACACCCGGGACAACGACCTGTCCGTCGCGGTCACCGCGGCCGGCTGAGCGGCACGGGGCCCCGGTGCGGCGGGGCGCCCGGAGTCCCCTCGCGGACCGTCACTGTCCGCAAGGGCTGGCAGACTCGGCGCCATGTTGGAGACATCGGCACGACTGCTGCGTCTGCTGTCACTGCTGCAGGCCCACCGCGAGTGGTCCGGCGCCGAACTGGCGGACCGCCTCGGGGTCACGCCCAGGACCGTCCGCCGCGACGTGGACCGGCTGCGCGGGCTCGGCTACCCCGTCAACGCCAGCCCGGGCACGGGCGGCGGCTATCAGCTGGGCGCGGGAGCCGAACTGCCGCCCCTGCTGCTGGACGACGACGAGGCGGTGGCCGTGGCCGTCGGGCTGCGACAGGCCGCGGGACAGGCGATCGAGGGCATCGGCGAGACGTCCGTCCGCGCTCTCGCCAAGCTGGAACAGGTGCTGCCGCACCGGCTGCGCCGCCGTGTGGGCGCCCTGAACGCCTTCACCGTGCCGATGCTGCGCGGTCCTCAGGCCTCCGCCGTCGACCCCGCCGTGCTCACCGAACTCGCCCACGCCTGCCGGGACTGCGAGCGGCTGCGCTTCGACTACCTCGACCACGGCGGCACCCCGACGCGGCGCACGGTGGAGCCGCACCGCCTGGTGTGCTCCGAGCGCCGCTGGTACCTGTTCGCCTGGGACGTCGACCGCGCCGACTGGCGCACGTTCCGCGTGGACCGCATCACGCCGAGACCCCCGCACGGACCGCGCTTCACGCCCCGCACCCCGCCCGACGGGGATCTCGCCGCCCACGTCGCCCGGGGCGTCTCCACACGCGCGTACGCCTCCCACGCGGTCGTCCGGCTGCTCGTGCCGCTGGCGGAGGCCGCGGAACGCGTCTCACCGTCCGCCGGAACCCTGGAGGCGGAGAGCGAGCACAGCTGTCTGCTGCGCGCCGGGGCCGCGAGCATCGAGCTGATGGTCGTTCACGTGCTGATCATGGGCTTCCCGTTCGAGGTGCTCGAACCGGCCGAGCTGGTCGACGCGCTCAGGACGGCCCGGGACCGTCTGACGGCCGCTCTTGACCGAAGCGCAGCTGCGGGCTGTCCTCCTGCCCGGAGCGGGTCTGCGGGGGAGTGATCGCCGCGAACGCCGGGTGGTGCAGGTCGAAGGCGGGGGCCTCGGAGCGGATCCGGGGCAGCGTGACGAAGTTGTGCCGCGGCGGCGGACACGAGGTCGCCCACTCCAGGGAGCGCCCGAAGCCCCAGGGGTCGTCGACGTCGACCGGGGTGCCGTACCTCGCCGTCTTCCAGACGTTGTAGAGGAACGGCAGCGTGGACATGCCCAGCAGGAGGGCGCCGACCGTCGAGACGGTGTTGAGCGCCGTGAAGCCGTCGGCGGCCAGATAGTCCGCGTACCGGCGCGGCATGCCCTCGGCGCCCAGCCAGTGCTGCACCAGGAACGTCGTGTGGAAACCGACGAACAGCGTCCAGAAGTGGATCTTCCCGAGGCGTTCGTCGAGCATCTTCCCGGTGAACTTGGGCCACCAGAAGTGGAAGCCGGCGAAGGTCGCGAAGACGACGGTGCCGAACACGACGTAGTGGAAGTGCGCGACGACGAAGTACGTGTCCGTGACGTGCAGGTCGAGGGGCGGCGACGCCAGGATCACCCCGGTCAGACCGCCGAACAGGAACGACACCAGGAAGCCCGTCGCCCACAGCATGGGCGTCTCGAAGGACAGCGACCCCCTCAGCATGGTCCCGGTCCAGTTGAAGAACTTGACGCCCGTCGGGACCGCGATCAGGAACGACATGAAGGAGAAGAACGGCAGCAGCACCGCGCCCGTCGCGAACATGTGGTGCGCCCACACGACCACCGAAAGACCGGTGATCGCCATCGTCGCGCCGACGAGCGTGAGATAGCCGAAGATCGGTTTCCTGCTGAAGACCGGGATGATCTCCGTGATGATCCCGAAGAACGGCAGCGCGATGATGTAGACCTCGGGATGCCCGAAGAACCAGAAGAGGTGCTGCCACAGCAGTGCGCCGCCGCTGGCCGCCTCGAACACCACCGAGCCGAACCGCCGGTCCGCCTCCAGGACCAGCAGCGCCGCCGCGAGCACCGGGAACGCGAAGAGGACGAGGATCGAGGTGAAGAGGACGTTCCAGGTGAAGATCGGCAGCCGGAACATCGTCATGCCGGGGGCGCGCATCCCGATGATGGTGGTGATGAAGTTGACCGCGCCGAGGATGGTGCCGAAGCCGGCCAGCGCGAGCCCCATGATCCACAGGTCGGCGCCGATGCCCGGTGACCGCTCCAGGCTGTTGAGCGGAGCGTAGGCGAACCAGCCGAAGTCCGCCGGACCCTCGGGCACCGCGAGCGAGCCGAGGACGATCAGGCCGCCGAAGAGGAACAGCCAGTACGACAGCATGTTGAGCCGGGGGAACGCGACGTCCGGGGAGCCGATCTGCAACGGCATGATCTCGTTGGCGAAGCCCGCGAAGGTCGGGGTCGCGAAGAGCAGCAGCATGATCGTGCCGTGCAGGGTGAACAGCTGGTTGTACTCGTGGTTGTCCATCAGCTGCAGCCCCGGGCGCGCGAGCTCGGCACGCATCAGCAGCGCCATGATCCCGCCGACCAGGAAGAAGACGAACGAGGTGATCAGGTAGAGGTGACCGATCTTCTTGTGATCGGTGGTGGTCAGCCAGTCCACGGCCAGCCGGCCCGGCCGCTTCGCCGGTACGGGTCGCGCCGCCGCCCGCGCGGTGTCCGTGCCCATCGCTCGCCCCTTCACTCGTCGCGCCCCGGGCCCTGCTGAAGCTGACGCCATGATGCTCGCGCCGCCCGGGCTCCGACAGAGGGCGCGCGGGGTTCTGTCCGGGAACCGCATATTTCCACGCCGCTCCGGTTTCCCCGGGGCGGCTTCGGATTCGGCTCGCAATGACGTTGCCGTACGCGCGTGTCCGGCCTTTCGACCGGTCAATTCGGAGCGTCGCGGGGCCCCTCGGGAATTGTCCGCGGCGGCTCGGCGGACACGCACAGAACCCCTCGAAGGTGTGACGGAGGCGAGCCGAAACGCGTGTCGTGATCCTGTGACAGAAGCGTGACCGGAGGGGGACACGTGACGCATGGTGTCCGGTCCGGGCTTCCCCGGCCGCGGCGGGCCGCCTAACGTGGCGTGCATGGCACCCATACCCACCACCCCGCCCGAAGAGCCCGAGGACAGCCCGGAGACCTACGTCGGGCTGGCGGCGAGCAGCGCCGAGGAACGTGCCCGGCAACGCGGCTGGTCCACGGTGCGCTCCCTGCCGCCCGGCTCGATCATCACCATGGAGTACCGCGTGGGCCGGCTGAACCTCGAGGTCACCGACGGCACGGTCACCCGCTGCTGGAAGGGCTGACCGCACCGCTCCCCGCACGACGAAGGCCCCCGGCTCGTCAGGAACCGGGGGCCTTCGCCGTGCGGGGAGGCTGTGCGTACCGGCCCCGCCGTTCTGTGCTCAGCCGCCCGTCAGGGGGCGGGCCGAGGTGCCCGTGGTGCGCGGCACACGGTCGGCGTGCGGCGGCCGGCGACTGCCCACGGGCGTGACGGGTGTGCGCTCCGAGCGGGCGGAGTGCGGACCGGGAGCCAGATGGGCGGGCGCCCGGGGCGGCCGGGTGGCGGCCGTCGCGTGCGCCGGGGCCTGCCCGTCGTCGGCGGTCGGCCGCGTGACCATGACCGGCGCGCCCACCGGCTTCGGGGAGACGGCCGGGACCGCAGTGCCACGGCGGCTGCGCCAGGCGTCGCGCAGGGTGAAGATCCAGGCCTCGGCGCGGGCGATCAACGGTTCGAACCAGGGCAGCGCCAGCAGGATCAGCAGACCCGCGGCCCAGCCCAGGAGCACGTCGCTCAGCCAGTGCGTACCGAGGTAGACGGTGGTGAGTCCGACACCGAGCGAGGTCACCGCCGACAGCGCGGACAGCCAGCGCCTGGCGCGCGGGGTCGAGGCGAGGTAGGCCAGGATTCCCCAGGTCACCACGGCGTTCGCGGTGTGGCCCGAGGGAAATATGTCGCCGCCGAGGCCCATCTCGTTCGAACCGATGGTGATGGCGTAGTGCGGGCCCAGGCGGCCCATGCCGATCTTCGCGGCGCCGACCGTGATGTTCAGCAGGAGCAGTGAGGCGCCGAGCGTGAGCAGCGGGCGCAGGGTGTGCTGCCGCCAGGAGCGCCAGCCGAGCCACGCGCAGACCATCACGGCGGTGGGACCGCGCTGGCCGAGCACCACGTAGTAGTCGAGGAACGCGTGGATCTCCGGCCACTGCTGGTACGGCCGGAAGAACATGACCTGCCAGTCGAAGCGGACCAGCCAGGACGTGATCGCGACGGCCCACACGATGGCCACGTAGAAGGCCAGGGTCGCGCTGAGGAGCACGACCCTGTGCCGGCTCATCCTCGGTACGGGGATGTGGGCCGGCCGTTCCGGCTCACGGTCCAGCCGGGCGAAGACCCGCTCCAGACGGGTGAGGTTTCGTTCGGTACGCACTCACTCGACGTTACAGCGAGTGAGCTGTGTTCCCGCGCGATTCACCGGCTTTGTGATGACGATGTGATGTGGGATTGCTCTCAACAGGGCCTTTATCGCTGCGGATTGCCTATTCGCAGCCGGGTTCGGCCTTCAATTCCTTTGATCATTCGGTGACGCTGTTTTGCGGCTCTTATGAATTCGTTCACCGGACGCTGGGGCGGAATTCCCCGCGTGCTCACCGGCGGCCGGGGCCGCCGCCGTGCCCCTCGCGGTGACCGGTCCGGCACACCGCGTCGCTGACCTCGGGCAACGGCGGCAGGCGGCGTGGCACACGCCACACGGCCCGCGCCGGGAACGTGAGAGGTCCGCCACGTGACACCCGGCGGAACTCGCGTACGCTGACCGTTCACTCGCCTTTCGTTGCGTGGGCCCGGGAGCCGCTCCTTCCGCGCCGCAGCCGCAGGGAGTCCCCACCCCGCGGTTTCCGCCGAGGCGAGGGAACATCTGGGAGGTACGTACATGTCCGGGACGACCACGGCCGCTGCGCGTCGCCGTCGGGAGACCGGGGCCGGTGCCAACCGCTGGGTCGTCCTCGTGGTGCTGTGCGTCAGCCTGCTTCTCGTCGCCGTCGACGCCACCGTGCTCCACGTCGCGGTGCCGGCCGTCACCGAGGACCTCAGGCCCGGCGGGATCGAACTGCTCTGGATCGTCGACGTCTACCCGCTCGTCTGCGCCTCGCTCCTCATCCTCTTCGGCACGCTGGGTGACCGCGTCGGCCGCAGACGGATCCTGCTCCTCGGCTACGCCCTCTTCGGAGTCGCCTCCGCCGTCGCCGCCTTCGCGGACACCGCACAGGTACTGATCGCGGCCCGCGCCCTGCTCGGCGTCGGCGGCGCGATGATCATGCCCGCGACGCTGTCGATCCTGCGCCAGGTCTTCCCCGACCGGCGCGAGCGCGCGCTCGCGATCGGCATCTGGAGTGCGGTCGCCGCCGTCGGCGCGGCCGTGGGGCCCCTGCTCGGCGGCTTCCTCCTGGAGCACTTCTGGTGGGGCTCCGTCTTCCTCGTGAACATCCCGCTGATGCTGGTCAGCCTCCCGGTCGGTCGCCGGCTGCTGCCCGAGTCGACCGGTGACCGCGACGGTCCCTGGGACGTCGTGGGCGCCCTGATGGCGGCCGCGGGACTCTTCGGGGCCGTGTTCGGTGTGAAGCGGCTCGGCGGCGGGGAGCCGCCCCTCAGCCCTGTCACGCTGCTGCCGCTGCTGGTGGGCGGCGCGCTGCTGGCGGCCTTCGTACGACGGCAGCGGCGGCGTGAGAAGCCGCTCGTCGACCTGCGGATGTTCGCCCGGCCCGCGTTCAGCACCTCGGTGGGCTGCATCGTCCTCGCCATGCTCGCGCTGGTCGGCCTGGAGCTGATCGCCGCGCAGTACCTCCAGCTCGTGCTGGACCTCTCACCGCTGGAGACCGGGCTGCGGCTGCTGCCGCTCACCGTCGCGGCGATGGCGGCGGGACTGGCCGGGGCCAACCTGCTGCGGCGGTTCGGACCCCGCGCGATGGTCTGCGTCGGCTTCTGCGTGACCGCGGCCGCGGTGATCAGCCTGACCGCCATGGGCGATCACGACAACACGGGCCTGCTGCTCTTCGGCTTCGTCCTGCTCGGCTTCGGTCTGGAGACCACGCTCTTCGGCGCCTACGAGTCCATGCTCAGCGAGGCGCCTCCCGCGCAGGCCGGCGGGGCCGCCGCGATCGGCGAGACCTCGTACCAGCTGGGCGCCGGCATCGGCATCGCCCTGCTCGGCAGCGTCATGAACGCGGCGTACACCCCCGGACTGTCCTCGGTGCCCGGTGTCCCCGCCGCCGACTCCGCCGCGGCGGGGCACTCGCTGGGGGAGGCGTACGAGGTCGCGGCGCGGCTCGGCGGGCCTTCGGGTGCGGCCCTGCGGGACGCCGCGCGGGACTCGTTCGTGCACGGACTGCATGTGACCCTGCTGGTCAGCGCCGGGCTGCTGTTGCTCGGGGCCGTGATGGCGCTGAGGTTGCCGCGGGTCATGGAGTGCGGAGCGGCCGCGGCGGGGCCGGCGGACGTGCCCTCGCCGCGGGAGGCCGCCGACGCGCGGAAGTCCCGCGTGACCGCCTAGGGCCTGTCGTTTGGATCAGGCTGGCTGTGACCGACGGTTCGTCCTGACCGGCCCGAGCGGGGTCTGGCGCGTGCAGCTGCAAGGCGGAGGAGGGAGTCGACGCGGAGCGTCGGCGACCGACGACAACGCCGCAGATGTGCGTGCCAGACCCCGCGACGCCGGCGTGATCCAAACGACAGGCCCTAGGCGTCCCGGGCCCCAACCCGGCAGGCGTCCTGCCACCCGCGCACCGCCGGCCTGCTTCGAGGTGCGCGTCTCCCGCGGGGCTCGGCGCCGTCGGCGGCTGCGGGCCGTGGGCTCTGGACTTGCGGGGCGGGGGCTCGTAACGTCGGGCCCGAAGTTTGGTTAACACTGCTAGTTTTCGCGTGCCGGAGGTTCTGCCATGACCGCGTCCTCGACGTTGCCGTCGTTCGACCCCGCCGATCCGCTGGGGATCGACGACCTCCTGGACGCGGAGGATCTGGCGATCCGCGACACCGTGCGCACCTGGGCGGCGGACCGGGTGCTGCCGTACGTGGCCGAGTGGTACGAGAAGGGGGAGCTGCCGGGCATCCGCGACCTGGCCCGGGAGCTGGGCGGGATCGGGGCGCTCGGGATGTCGCTCCAGGGGTACGGCTGCGCGGGGGCGAGCGCCGTGCAGTACGGCCTCGCCTGTCTGGAGCTGGAGGCCGCCGACTCCGGCATCCGCTCGCTCGTCTCCGTGCAGGGCTCCCTCGCCATGTACGCGATCCATCGCTTCGGGTCCGAGGAGCACAAGGAGCGGTGGCTGCCCTCGATGGCGGCCGGCGAGGTCATCGGGTGCTTCGGGCTCACCGAACCGGACCACGGCTCCGACCCGGCCGGCATGCGGACCCACGCCAGGCGCGACGGCGGGGACTGGGTGCTCAACGGGCGGAAGATGTGGATCACCAACGGATCGGTCGCCGGGGTCGCCGTCGTGTGGGCGCAGACCGACGACGGGATCCGCGGATTCGTCGTGCCCACCGACGCACCCGGCTTCTCGGCGCCCGAGATCAAGCACAAGTGGTCGCTGCGGGCGTCCGTCACCAGCGAACTGGTCCTGGACGACGTACGGCTGCCCGCCGACGCCGTGCTGCCCGGGGTCACCGGCCTGAAGGGGCCGCTCAGCTGCCTTTCGCACGCGCGCTACGGAATCGTGTGGGGCTCGATGGGGGCCGCGCGGTCCAGTTTCGAGTCCGCCCTCGCGTACGCGAGGACGCGCGAGCAGTTCGGCCGGCCCATCGGCGGCTTCCAGCTCACCCAGGCCAAGCTCGCCGACATGGCGGTCGAGCTGCACAAGGGGATCCTGCTCGCCCATCACCTGGGACGGCGCATGGACGCCGGACGGCTGCGCCCCGAGCAGGTCAGCTTCGGCAAGCTGAACAACGTGAGAGAGGCGATCGAGATCTGCCGTACGGCGCGGACGATCCTCGGCGCCAACGGGATCTCGCTCGAGTACCCCGTGATGCGGCACGCGACGAACCTGGAGTCGGTGCTCACCTACGAAGGCACGGTGGAGATGCATCAGCTCGTGCTGGGCAAGGCGCTCACCGGTCTCGACGCCTTCCGGTGAACCCGGTCCCCGTGACCGGCGCGCCGGAAGGCGGTGCCGGTGAGCGGCCCTGCCCTAGCTCTGGTTGAAGAAGCCGTCCGCCGGACGGCCCGCCGCCTCACCGCTCACGATCTCCGTGTGGGCGGGAGTCAGCAGGAAGACCCGGTTGGCGACCCGCTCGATCGTGCCGCGCAGGCCGAACGTCAGGCCGGCCGCGAAGTCCACCACGCGCTTGGCGTCGGCGGGCTCCATGGACGTGAGGTTCATGATGACCGGGACACCGTCCCGGAAGAGCTCGCCGATGCCGCGGGCGTCCCGGAAGCTGTCCGGGGTCACCGTGCCGATCCGGCGGCCCTTCTCCTCGGCCGTCTCGGAAGCGACCTTGACGCGCGGGTCGGTGACCCAGGCATCGCCGGACTCCTGTCCTTCGGCGTAGTCGTCGTCGTAGTAGCGCTCGTCATCGTTGTCGTCGACGAGGCCAAGCCAGGCACTCGCCTTGCGCACCGATCCCATGGACGCCTCCTCTCACAGCGGTCTTTATTGCTTTCCGCATCCCCATGGTCGTCCATGATGCGGATGTCGCGCCAAGTGGATAGACGCCGTGCGGGGGTTTCGTGACGGTACTGGTGCACAGCGAATCCGTCGAGAGCCCACGTTTCCCAAGGGTCGTGATGTAAACGGCTGCTGACTAGGAGTGAAATATGATTCTTCACTGCGTACGGGTGACGGAGGGTGCGTACGGGTGAACGACGGGGGCGGATACGATGCCGCAGCTCAACGTTGTACGAGGCACGGGGGAGTGTCATGTTCGGAATCGTCCGGCCCTGTCGGCATCGCCTGACAGAGGGTCTGAGAACCCAGTGGATGGCGCATTTGTGCGGCCTCTGCCTTGCGCTGCGCGGGGACCACGGTCAGTTCGCCAGAGTCGTCACCAACTACGACGGTCTGCTGATATCGGTTTTGACGGAGGCTCAGGCCGAGCGCGCCACGGGATGGCGGCGCACCGCGGGGCCCTGTCCGCTGCGCGGAATGCGCACGGCGTCCGTCGCGCAGGGTGAGGGAGCACGGCTCGCGGCGGCCGTCTCCCTGGTACTGGCCGCGGCCAAGGTGCGTGACCATGTCGCGGACGGTGACGGACTTCTGGCGCGCAAGCCCGTGGCGCTCGCCGCACGCCGGGTCGCCGCGGGCTGGGGCAGGGCCGGCGCGCGCAGCGGTTCGGCCGTCGGCTTCGACACCGCCGTCCTCGTCGACGCCGTCGACCGGCAGGTCGGCATCGAGGCACTCGCCGGGCCCGGGACGTCGCTGCTCACCGTCACGGAACCGACCGAGACCGCGACCGCCGCCGCCTTCGCGCACACCGCCGTCCTCGCCGGCCGGCCCGGCAACGCGGCGCCCCTCGCCGAGGCCGGGCGCCTCTTCGGGCGGCTCGCGCATCTGCTGGACGCCGTGGAGGACCGGGAAACTGACGCCGCGTCGGGTGCGTGGAACCCGCTGACGGCCACGGGGACGCCGCTCACCGAGGCGCGACGGCTCGCCGACGACGCGCTGCACGGGATCCGGCTCGCGCTGCGCGAGGTCGAGTTCACCGACGCCAAGCTGGCCCACGAGCTGCTCGCGCACGAGCTGGCGCGGTCGGTGGACCGCGCCTTCGGGACGGCCGGCTGCGGTCACGCGTCCGGACACCCCGGCGGGACGGACGGTTCGTTCGGACCGCCGCCGCAGCCGGGCCCGCACGGACCGTACGACACGCGGAATCCGTACAGCGCCGGCAACCCCTTCGGCGGCGGGCCCTCGCTCCCGCCGCCGGGGCCGGGCAGGCGCGGCCTGCTGACCGGGTGCGCCGTGGCGATCGGGCTGTGCTGCACCTGCAAGGTGTGCTGCGCCGACGAGTACGAGGGGCCGTGGTCGCGGCAGCGGCGCGAGGGCTGGTGCAGCAACTGCGACGGCTGCGACTGCTGTGACTGCTGCGAGGGCTGCCAGTGCTGTGAATGCTGCGAGTGCTGCTCCTGCGACTGCTGACGCGTGAGGCCCCCTCCGGGTGACCGGAGGGGTTTCCGTCGCTCGCGGCGGGCCCGGGAGCGACGGTTCCAGCAGCTCCGAGGACGGGAACCCGGGGACGCCGCGTGGTCAGCCCTCGGTCACCGGATCTCAGCCCTTGATCTCCGGCGGTGATATCTGCGACTTCTCGATGCCCGAGCCGGTCGTCCCCCATTTCCTGAGGATCTTCCGGTAGGTCCCGTCGGCGATGAGCCGGTTCACCGCGGCCTGGAAGGCGGGCGCCAGCTTCGTGTCCTTCTTGAACGCGAAGCCGACGTCCAGCCGGTGGAACTCGTTGAGGAACTTCACGCCCTCCTGATGGGCGACCGCGTAGCGCAGACCGTTGATGGTGCTCATCACGACGTCGCTGCGCCCCTGTTGCAGGGAGGACCAGATCGCACCCTGTTCGTTGTAGGTCTGCACCTTGTACGCCTTCTCGCCCGCGTCCGTGCAGAGCTTCCTGTTCTGCTCCAGGGTCGCCTCGAAGGTGGTGCCCGCGCTCGTCGCGACGTTCAGTCCGCAGAGCTGCTTCAGGTCGGTGACCTTCCCGAGCTTGCTGTCCTTGCGGGTGGCGAACCCCTGGCCGTCGTTGATGTAGGTGACGAAGTCGATCGTCCTGCGGCGCTCGTCGGTCACCCCGAAGTTGCTCGCCCCGAAGTCGTACTTGCCGCTGTCGAGTGCCGGCAGGATCGCCTCGAAGCTCGCGGCCTCGTGCTTCAGCTTGATGCCGAGTGTCCTTGCGACCGCGTCCGCGAAGTCGACGTCCTGGCCGGACAGGGTCTTGCCGTCCTCCAGGTAGGAGGTGCCCGGCGGCTGACCGGAGACGCTGATCGCGACGGTGAGGCTGTCGACGCCGGACGGCAGCAGCCTGGCCGCCGCCGGGTCCTTCGTGACGGACGAGACGACGTCCGTCGTCGGGATCGTGCCGCTGTCGGCCGCGGCCTCGGCGTCGCCGCCGGCACCCGCGCCGGCCGGGTCGCCGGAACCGCACGCCGTGAGCAGCAGTGCCGCGGAGGTGATCAGGGCGAAGGGGAGGAAGAGGCGGCGGCGGGGTTGCGCGGACGTGCTCATGGCGTACGGATCTCCTGAACTGGCAGACGGCACATGGGGTGTTGGGGCGCGTAAGCGCGCGGGCGGCCGGCCGGGCTCGCCGGCCGGCGTGCGGGCAGGCGGGCAGCACGGCTGACCGTTCAGAAAGGGAGCAGGCGCGAGGGGAGGCGCCGGGTACGCGTGTGAAGGCGTCGGTGGACGGCGCTCAGGCGCCGGAAAAACGCAGAGAGCGCCCAGGAGAGAGGGCGCCGGCGGTCAGCTCAACAGGACGAGGACCACACTCGACCGAAGTCGATGTGGGAGCGCGTGACCAGCCACTGCTGCGAATGCATGGGCCCAAGTGGAACAGGCATCCGTTTCCGCGTCAACCGGCCTGAGACGTACCGCTCACAGTGTGGACAGCCTTGACAGCGAGGGGAAATGCCCCCGTACCCTCGGCGGACGGCCCTGCTGAGGGGCTCGGCCGTGCGGCGCCCCCGCGGCGCCCTAGTGACCTGTGTGAAGGCATCACCCGTGTTCGACTCGACGCATCACGGAGTCTTCGCATGTCCTCCGACACCCTCACCAAGGTGGCCGCACCGCAAAGAGCGGCGCCCCTGCGCATCGTCCCGCGACGCCGCCCCGGCCAGTGGGCGGCCGCCGTCGCCGTCCTGGTCCTGCTCGGGCTCGCCCTCAACTCCGTCGCCCGCAACGACGCGTTCCAGTGGGACGTCGTCGGCGACTACTTCACCTCGGCCTCGGTGCTGCGCGGCCTCGGGCTCACCCTCTGGCTGACCGCGCTCGTGATGGCGCTCGGCTTCGCGCTGGGCACCCTGCTTGCGGCGGGCCGGCTGTCCGCGAACCCCGTGCTGCGCTCGGTGAGTTGGGGATACGTCTGGCTCTTCCGGTCGATGCCGATCCTGGTGCAGCTGCTGTTCTGGTTCAACATCGGTGCGCTGTACCCGCGGATCCTCGGCGTGCGGACGGTCGATCTGCTGGGCCCGGTCACCGTCGCGATCGTCGGCCTCACCCTGCACGAGGCCGCCTACGCCGCCGAGGTGGTGCGCGGCGGCATCCTCTCCGTCGACCGCGGGCAGATCGAGGCCGCGCAGGCGCTGGGGCTGAGCCGCTGGCGGCGCTGGTGGAAGATCGTGCTGCCGCAGGCGATGCGCGCCATCGTGCCGCCCGCCGGGAACATGCTGATCGGCACCCTCAAGGGCACCTCCATCGTCAGCGTCATCGCCGTGCAGGACCTGCTCTACTCGGTGCAGCTGGTGTACCACCGCACCTACCAGGTCATGCCCCTCCTGATGGTGGCCACCCTCTGGTACGTCGTCGTCACCTCGGTGCTCAGCGTCGGCCAGTACTACGTGGAGAAGCGCTACGCCCGCGGTTCGGAGCGTGTCCGATGAGCGCCCAGGACCCGGCGGCGCGGCCGTCCCTCGTCATCGTCGGTGCCGGACCGCGCGGAACCGGACTGCTGGAGCGGATCGCCGCCAACGCGCCCGAGCTGTACGCCGGTTCGGGCCTCGACATCCATCTGGTCGACCCCTATCCGCCGGGCGGCGGACGCATCTGGCGCGAGGAGCAGTCGCCGCTGCTCCGGATGAACTCGCAGGCCCAGGACGTCACGATGTTCACCGACGAGAGCGTCGGCATGGCGGGACCCGTCCGCGAGGGGCCCACGCTGCACGAGTGGGCCGGCATCGACGGGCGGACCTTCGCCGGCCGGCGGCGGCAGGGCGCGTACCTGCGCTGGGTGTTCGAGCAGGCCGTGGCCGCCCTGCCACCGGGAATCCACGTCCACCACCACGCGCGGCGGGCCGTACGTGTCGACGGCCCGCGCGAGGGCCGCCAGCAGGTGTGGCTGGCGGGCCTGGCCCGTCCGCTCCCGGCCGACGTCGTCGTCCTCGCCCTGGGGCACCTCGATGCCGAACTCGACCCTGAACAGCGCGCGTTGTCGGCCTACGCGCACGACCACGGACTGGTCCACCTGCCGCCGGACTTCACCGCCGACAGCGATCTGTCCGCCCTCGCCCCCGGCGAGCCCGTCCTCGTGCGCGGCTTCGGGCTGGCCTTCGTCGACCTGGTCGTGCTGCTCACCGAGGGGCGTGGCGGGCGGTTCGAGCGGGGGGAGTACGTGCCGTCCGGGCGTGAGCCGGTCCTGCACGTCGGCTCCCGGCGCGGTGTCCCCTACCACTCCAAGATCGGTTACGACTGGGAGGGTGAACGCCCGCCGCTGCCGCGGTTCCTGGGCCCCGCCGAGATCGACGGACTCCTCGCGCGCCCGGCCGGATTCGGCTTCCGCCGGGACGTGTGGCCGCTGGTCGAGAAGGAACTGGGGTTCGCGCACTACCACCGGCTGTTCACGGCCCACCCCGACAGGACCCGGATGGCCTGGACGGACTTCGAGGAGAAGTACGCGGCCGGGGACGGCGCCGGGATCAGGGCTCTGGTGGCGTCCGCCGTGCCCGATCCCGCCGACCGGCTGGACCTCGCCGCCCTCGACCGTCCGCTCGACGGGGTGCGGTACTCCTCGCCCGAGGAGTTCCAGGTCGGACTGCGCACGTACATCGAGCAGGACCTGACGCGGCGTCACGACGCCGCGCACAGTCCGGACCTGGCCGTCTTCCTCGGGCTGCTCTCGGTCTACGGTCAGCTGGTCCGGCTCGGTGACATCGGCTCCTGGTGGCACGGCTTCTTCAGCTACCTGGCGTCCGGGCCGCCCGGTCCCCGGCTCCGGCAGCTGCTCGCCCTGTCCCGGGCCGGGATCCTCTCCTTCGTGGGCGCGGACATGACCGTCGCCGCCGAGGACGGTGTCTTCCGGGCGCGCAGTGCCACGGTGCCGGGCTCGGTGACCGAGGCCCGCGCGCTGGTCGAGGCGCGGCTGCCGCATCCCACGGCCGAGCGCACCGGCGACTCCCTGCTGCGTGCGCTGTACGCCGAGGGGGCCGCGGCGACCCCCGAGGGGCTGCTCGCCGTGCACCCCGGCGACGGCCGGATCCTGGACCGCTCGGGCACCCCGCACCCCCGGCGCTTCGCGCTCGGCCCGCACACCGACGCCCGGGGCTCGGGCGCCTTCACCCGGCCGCGTACCGGCGGTCCCGCCTTCCGGCAGAACGACGCAGCCGCCCGCGCCGCACTGGCGTTCCTGCGCGCCCTGTCCTGTCGCGTCGCCGCCTGACGGCGCCGCCGGCCGGGGTGCCGCGTCCTTGAGGGTGCCGAGGCCCGGTCGTACCGGCCCCTGACGGGGCGGTACCCCGCACGGCGCCCGGCGATCCCGCCCCGTTCCCCGAACGCCCCGGGACCGGCCGCTCCCGCGGCCGAGCGCGTACCCGCCCGGCTCCTTGGCCGGCGGCACGCCATGCCGGCCCCGGCCCTCGCCCGAACTCCCGCCCATGCCCACCACGTCCGAGGAACCCATGTCCCTGACCAGCGATCCACCCCGTCCGTCCCTTGCCGCCCCGGCTGCCGAGCCGGACGATCCCGGCATGCTCCAGGTCGTGCCCGTACGCCACCCCTGGCGCTGGGCCGCCGTCGTCGTGACCGCCGTGCTGCTCGCCCAGTTCGTGCACGGGCTCGCCACCAACTCCGGCTGGGAGTGGGAGGTGTTCGCCGAGTTCTTCACGGCCGACGTGGTCCTCAAGGCGGTCTGGGTCACTCTGCAACTGACCTTCTACGGCACGGCGCTGGGGTTCGCGCTCGGCATCGTGCTCGCCTTCATGCGGCTGTCGGCCAGCCCGTTCCTGAAGGCCGTGGCCTTCGCCTACATCTGGGCGTTCCGCTCCATCCCGCTCATCGTGCAGCTCCTCTTCTGGTTCAACCTGGCCTACCTGTACAAGGAGCTGCAGTTCGGCATCCCCTTCGGGCCCGGCTTCTTCTCCTTCGACACGATGGGACTGGTCGGGGCGATGAGCGCGGCCGTGCTCGGGCTCGCCCTGCACCAGGCGGCGTACGCGGCCGAGATCGTCCGGGGCGGCGTACTGGCCGTCGACGGCGGCCAGTTGGAGGCGGCCGCCGCGCTCGGTATCCCGCGGCTCCGGCAGATCCGGCGGATCGTCCTGCCGCAGGCCATGCGCTCGATCCTGCCGAACGCGGCCAACGAGGTGATCTCCCTCTTCAAGGGCACCTCGATCGTCTCGGTGATGGCGATCGGCGAACTCTTCTACCAGGTCCAGGTGATCTACGGACGCAACGGCCGGGTCGTCCCGCTGCTCATGGTCGCCACCGCCTGGTACATCCTCCTGACCACGGCGCTCTCGGTCCTCCAGCACTACGTGGAACGTCACTTCGCGAAAGGAACCGCCCGATGAGCGCGCCCGCCGAGTCCGCCGGCACCCCCGCCGCCCCGGACACCGCCATGGTCGACATCAAGTCCGTCCACAAGAGCTTCGGTTCGCTACAGGTGCTGAAGGGCGTCGACCTCGAAGTGAGGGCGGGGGAGGTCACCGTGATCCTCGGCCCCTCCGGCTCCGGCAAGTCGACGCTGCTGCGCACCATCAACCACCTGGAGAAGGTGGACCAGGGCTGGATCAGCGTCGACGGCGCGCTCGTCGGCTACCGGCGCTCCGGCGACAAGCTGTACGAGCTGCGCGAGCGCGAGATCCTCAGGCAGCGCACCCGTATCGGCTTCGTCTTCCAGAACTTCAACCTCTTCCCGCACCTCACCGTGCTGGACAACGTCGTCGAGGCGCCGGTGTCCGCGCTGAAGCGCCCGCGCAGGGCCGCCGTGGCGAGTGCCCGGACGCTGCTGGACCGGGTCGGGCTCGCCGACAAGGCCGATGCCTACCCCAAGCAGCTGTCGGGCGGCCAGCAGCAGCGCGTCGCCATCGCCCGCGCGCTCGCCCTGGAGCCGAAGCTGCTGCTCTTCGACGAGCCGACCTCGGCACTCGACCCCGAGCTGGTCGGCGAGGTGCTCGACGTCATCAAGGACCTCGCCCACCGGGGCACCACGATGATCGTCGTCACCCACGAGATCGGCTTCGCCCGCGAGGTCGCCGACACCGTCGTCTTCATGGACGACGGCCGCATCGTCGAGCAGGGCACGCCCGGCGACGTACTCGACCGCCCGGGGCACGAACGCACCCGCGCGTTCCTCTCCAAGGTCCTCTGACCACCTCTGACCACCCCTTCCTTCTTTGTCGCCAAGTCCCCTGTCACCCATGAGGAGTTCCACCATGCTGTCCCGACGCGTCCTCGCCGCCTCGCTCGCCGCACTCGTCGCCGCCCCCCTGATCAGCGCCTGCGGCGGTGACAGCGACGCGGCGACCGGGACGGGCGCCGCCGGCACCAGGAAGGTCGGCGGCCTCAACACCGGCCCCGACCAGCACCCCATCCGCGGCGAGAAGGTCGACGAGATCGCCGCCCTCGTCCCGGCGCCGATCCGCGAGCGCGGCACGCTCAAGCTCGGCCAGAGCGCCGACGCCTCGCCGCCGCTCGGCTTCTACGCGACCGACGACAAGACCCGCATCGGCTCCGAGATCGACCTCGCGACGCTGGTCGCCGACACCCTCGGGCTGAAGCTCGACAACGACGAGGTCTCCTGGGAGAACCTCTTCGTCGGCCTCGACAGCGGCAAGTTCGACGCCGTCTTCTCCAATGTCACCGTCACCGAGGAGCGCAAGGAGAAGTACGACTTCGCGACCTACCGCCTCGACAACATCGCCTTCGAGGCGAAGAAGGGCACGTCCTGGAAGGTCGAGGGGCCCAAGGACGTGGCCGGCAAGACCGTCGCCGTGTCCTCCGGCACCAACCAGGAGAAGATCCTCGTCGACTGGAGCAGACAGAACGAGAAGGCGGGCCGCAAGCCCGTCTCCATCAAGTACTTCCAGAAGGACACGGACTACTACCTGGCACTCCAGTCCGGCCGCATCGACGCCTATCTCGGCCCCAGCCCGTCCGCCGCCTACCACGTCGCGTCCGCCGGCCAGAGCGAGATCGTCGGCACGCTCTCCGGCGCCGGCGACAAGCTCCAGGGCAAGATCGCCGCCACCACCAGGAAGGGCAGCGGCCTCGTCGACGCCTACGCGGCGGCTCTCGACCACGTGATCGAGGACGGTTCCTACGCGCGGGTGCTGAAGCGCTGGGGGCTCACGAGCGAGGCGGTGCGCAAGTCCGAGATCAACCCGCCCGGCCTGCCGAAGACCTGAGGCGTCACCGGCGGTCGCACACCTCGCGCCGACCGCCGGTCCCCCGCCGCCCCGCCCGCCGCCACGGCGGCGGGCGGCCCCCCACCATCAGAAAGGTTCACCCCATGACCGCACCGAACGGCCGGGGGCTTCTGCACCTGGCCGCCGCCCTCAACCAGGAGGCGGCCCACGACGCCGCCCCGTACGTGGAGTCGGCCCGGCTCGCGGAGCGCGGTGCCCTCGACTTCGTGACGCTCGGCGACACCTTCGCGCGGCCAGGACCCGACGCGCTCTCCGTGCTGTCCCGGGTCGCGCCCGCCACCACCCGCATCGGCCTGGTGCCGACGGTGACGACCACGCACACCGAGCCCTTCCACGTCCAGGCGGCGGTGGCGACCCTGGACTGGGTCAGCCGCGGCCGGGCCGGCTGGCACCTCGACGTGTCGACTACCGAGGGCGAGGCCCGGCTGTTCGGGCGGCGCCGCGCCGCGCCCGCCGAGGCGCTGTGGCAGGAGGCCGGCGAGGTCGCCGACGTGGCCGCCCGGCTCTGGGACAGCTGGGAGGACGACGCCGAGATACGCGACCGGGCGACCGGCCGCTTCATCGACCGGGACAAGCTGCACCACGTCGACTTCCAGGGCACCGCCTTCTCCGTGAAGGGCCCCTCCATCGTGCCGCGGCCCCCGCAGGGCCACCCCGTCCGGGTCGTCGACGCGACCGGGGAACACGCCCGGCGGGTCGCGGCCCGCCACGCGGACGTGGCGATCGTCCGGGCCGTGAACGCCGCCCAGGCCGGCGCGCTCCGCACCGAACTGCGGGAATCCGCGGCGCGGTCGGGCCGTGACCCGGACGCGCTGCGTGTCCTCGCCGGTCTCACCGTCGACCTCGGTGGCGGCGAGCACGCGGCGGACCCCGGCCACGGCGGGGGAGGGCCCCGGCAGACCGCGCAGGGTCTCCTGTACCGCGGCGGCCCCGTGGACCTCGCCGAACTGATCGCCGCCTGGCACGAGGCCGGTGCCGCCGACGGCTTCCACCTCACACCCGTCGCACCGCGCCGTGACCTCGAGCGGCTGGTGAACGGCACGGTCGCGCTGCTCCAGCACCGCGGCCTGTTCCGCACCTTCCATCCGGGCAGCACGCTCAGGGAACACCTGGGACTGGCGCGGCCCGTCAACCAGTACGCCGTGGCAGGGGGAGCGTCATGACCGTCCGTCCGTCCGCGCGCAAACAGATCCATCTGGCGGCCCACTTCCCGGGCGTCAACAACACCACGGTGTGGGCCGACCCGCGGTCGGGGTCGCAGATCGACTTCACGTCCTTCGAGCACCTCGCCCGCACCGCCGAACGCGGTCTGTTCGACTTCTTCTTCCTCGCCGAGGGGCTGCGGCTGCGGGAGCACAAGGGGCGCATCCACGACCTCGACGTCGTGGGCCGGCCCGAGTCCCTCACCGTCCTGAACGCCCTCGCCGCCGTCACCGAGCGGCTCGGGCTCGCCGCCACGGTCAACGCCACCTTCAACGAGCCGTACGAACTCGCCCGCAGGCTCGCCACGCTGGACCACCTCAGCGCCGGCCGGGCCGCCTGGAACGTGGTCACCTCCTCCGACGCCTTCACCGGCGAGAACTTCCGCCGCGGCGGCTACCTCGACCACGCCGAGAGGTACACGCGTGCCGCCGAATTCGTGGCCACGGCACGAGAGTTGTGGGACTCCTGGACACCGGACGGCGTGCCGCGCCCGTTCGCCCACCGGGGGCGGCACTTCGACATCGCGGGTGAGTTCACCGTGCCCCGCTCCCCGCAGGGGCACCCCGTCGTCATCCAGGCCGGGGACTCGCCGGAGGGGCGGGAGTTCGCCGCGTCCGCAGCCGACGTCATCTTCACCCGGCACGGCACCCTGGAGGCGGGCCGCGCGTTCTACGCCGACGTGAAGGGACGGCTCGCGGCGTACGGGCGCGCACCCGAGGATCTCAAGATCATGCCGGGCGTCACCGTCGTGCTCGGCGACACCGCCGCCGAGGCCCAGGAGAAGGCGTACGGGATCCGCCGCCGGCAGGTCTCCCCGCAGAACGCGCTCCTCGCGCTGGAGCAGATCTGGGGCGTCGACCTCTCCTCGTACGACCCGGACGGGCCACTTCCCGACCTCGACCCGGTGCCGGACTCCGAGCTCGCGCAGGGCCGGACCCGGCTCGGCGACCCCTTCGCCATCGCCGCCAGGTGGCGCGCCCTGTCGCGCGAAGGGGCTGTCCATCCGGGAGACCGTGATCGAGGCGACCGGCCGTCAGTCCTTCATCGGCACCCCGGAGGCGGTCGCCGCCGATCTCGACGAGTTCGTGCGGACCGACGCCGCCGACGGCTTCATCCTCGTACCGCACCTGACACCCGGCGGGCTCGACGAGTTCGTGGACCGGGTGGTCCCGCTGCTCCAGGAGCGGGGCGCGTTCCGTACGGAATACACCGGGACGACGCTGCGCTCGCACCTCGGGTTGCCGGATCCGGTATGGAAGGGTTGATCACATGACGACGGACGCATCCCAGGACTGGAAGCACTGGCACGAGCAGCGCACCGAGACGGTGACGGCGCCCTACGGCCCGCTCTCCCTGACGGGCACGCACTGGCTGGAGGATTATCCGGAGGGTCGACTTCCGGACATCCCGGGGCGGTGGGCCGCCGAGGACGACGCGGTCGTGCTGACGGCCGGGGAAGCCGACGGCCTCACCGTCGACGGAGCGCCCTTCGGTGGCGAGATCCGGCTGGTGGCCGACTCGGGACCGGTCGCCGCCGCCCGGGTCGGCCACGGTGAGCGCCGGCTCGTCGTCCTCGCCCGCGAAGGGGTCTGGGGGGTACGCGACTTCGACCCCGCGTCCCCGGCGCGGCAGGCCTTCCAGGGCATCGACGCCACCCCGTACGACGCCCGCTGGTCGGTGCCCGGACACTTCACGCCGTACGGCGAGAGCCGCACCGTGCGGGTCGAGAACGTGGACGGCCGGACCCGGGGTCTGGGGCTCGGCGGAGTGCTCGCCTTCACGCTGGACGGACAGGACCTCACCCTCCAGGTGTCGGTCGAGGACGACGGTTCGCTCTGGGCCGTCTTCGCCGACACCACCAGCGGGAACGGCAGTTACCGCTTCCGGTTCCTGCGCCCCGCGGCACCGGACGCCGACGGCGGTACGACGGTGGACTTCAACCGCTCGCTGCTGCCTCCGTGCGCCTTCGCCGACCACTTCGTCTGCCCCTTCCCGCCGCCCGGGAACACGCTGGGCACGGCGATCGAGGCGGGGGAGCGCAGACTGCGGTGAACCCGTGCGGGGAAGCCGGGGTCCGGAAGGTTTGCTGATCAACTCCCCTGTGGTGAGCGCAAGTTGAACACTGCACGGCCGAAAGGCGCCCTTGCGCCGGTCGGCCGTGCAGCCGAATATTCCCCACAGCGCTTGTCAGGGGCACGCCTTGTTCGGAATCCGGACGGACCCCTGGCTGCGCCTCACGGGCCCCGACCCCACGCGGGCCCCCGACTTCCCTTCGGAGGAACGACACGTGAGGATCAAGCGCACCACCCCCCGCAGCGGCATATCGAGACGGTCCCGGCTGATCGCCGTGAGCACCGGACTCGTGGCCGCCGCATCGTTCGCGGTCCCCAACGCGAGCGCGTCCGACGCGCACACCTTCAGCGCCACCCAGCTGAGCAAGGTGAACAAGTCGGTGCTCGCCTCCGACATCGCGGGCACCGCCTGGGCGGTCGACCAGAAGACCAACCGCGTCGTCGTCACCGTCGACAGCACGGTGTCGAAGGCCGAGATCGCGCAGATCAAGCGGGACGCCGGCAGCAACGCCGACGCCCTCGTCATCAAGCACACCCCGGGCAAGTTCAACAAGCTGATCTCCGGCGGCGACGCCATCTATGCGAGTAGCTGGCGCTGCTCGCTGGGCTTCAACGTCCAGGACAACAGCGGGAACTACTACTTCCTCACCGCCGGTCACTGCACCGACGGCGCGGGCACGTGGTGGTCGAACTCCGCGCACACCACCACGCTCGGCACGACCACGGGCTCCAGCTTCCCGACCAACGACTACGGCATCGTCCGGTACACCAACTCGTCGGTCACCAAGTCCGGCGCGGTGGGCAGCCAGGACATCGCCAGCGCGGCCACGCCGTCCGTCGGCACCACCGTCTACCGTCGCGGCTCCACGACCGGCACGCACAGCGGCCGGGTCACCGCGCTCAACGCGACGGTCAACTACGGCAGCGGCGACGTCGTCTACGGCATGATCCAGACCACGGTCTGCGCCGAGCCCGGAGACTCCGGCGGCCCGCTGTACGGCGGCTCCACCGCCTACGGTCTGACCTCCGGCGGCAGCGGCAACTGCTCCTCCGGCGGTACGACGTTCTTCCAGCCGGTCACCGAGGCCCTCAGCGCCTACGGCGTCCACGTCTACTGAGACAGGCGCACCGCACCCGTACGGCCGGACTGCAGCCGGCGGCACCCGGGCCCCCGCACGCAACCGGCGTGCGGGGGCCCGTCGTCACCGGGGCGCTCTCGGCGACCGGTGCCCGGATCGGAGACGGCTCACCGTTCCGGCGAGAGTCCCGCCCCCACCGGTCGTGGGGGCGGGACTCTCGCCGGGGTGCGGGCCGGTCACACGGGCCGGGGGGAGACCTCGGCCGGGGCTTGGTGCTTCTCGCGCAGGGATGCCGCGAGGAGGGCCACCGCGCTTCCCACCACCGCCCAGGCGGAGAGCACCAGCAGCGAGACGGTCACGTCGTTGCCCTTGAAGTAGGCGATCGAGCGGGCGGCCCAGGTGCCGGCGCCGGGCGGCAGGGCCGGCCCGATCGCCTTCCAGAAGGGCGGCAGCATGGGCAGCGGGAAGGCGCCGCCCGCGCTCGGGTTGCCCGCGATCACGATCAGCAGGATGGCGAGCCCGATCCCGACGATCCCGAAGAGGCCCTGCAGGGCCAGCGTGGCCGCGCCGACCGCGAAGGTGATCAGCGCCCCGAGACCCCACAGCGCCCAGACGCTGCCGGGCAGGGCGCCGAGGACCGGCCCGACGATGACCGCGCCGCCGAGCCCGCCGGTGATCGCGATGAGGGCCATCACGGCGAGCCGGATCGCCGCGCGGCGCGGGTTGGCCGGCCGGGCGCCCGAGCTGATCGCCAGGATCGACGCGGCGAGATAGCCGCCGACGCACCAGCCGACGACCAGGTAGAAGGACGAGAGCCCGTCGAAGTCCTGGTCGGAGGCCGGGGCCAGGTCGATCACCCGGACCGTGCGCCGCTCGCTCTTCTCCAGGGCGGTGGTGAGGGCGCCCAGTGTGTTGGCGAGGGCCGCGCCCCCGCCGGAGGCGACCAGCAGTGTGTCGCTGGTGCCGGACGGATCGACCACCAGCGCGCCGTCGATGTCGCGGTTCATGATCTGCCGGCGTGCCGCGGCCGCGTCGGTGACCGTCCGCGCGTCCAGCGGCCCGCCCGGGATCTGCCGCAGCCTGCTCACCGTCTGCTCGGCCGCCGCCGCCTGGGGCGCGACGACTCCGAAGGGCACGTCCCTGGGTTTCGGGTCGTGCAGCGCGCCCACGTAGGAGGCGACGAAGAGCAGCTGGAGGGCGATCACTCCGATGACGAGGAGCGTGGCCCGTGGGGTGACCGCGTCCCTCACCTCGGTGAGAAAGGACGTACGCGGGGTACCGGCACCGGCTGTCTGCGTCATGCCCCCACGCTCCGGGCGGCACGGTGTTTGCGCAGGTGGGACAGGCCCGAATGGATGTAGCACGCTTGTTCGAAAATTGGTCTATGGTGGAGGTGAGGCAGTTGGGAACTAATGTTCGAGAGCCCGGCCAGGGGCTCACGGGTGCGGGAGGTGCGTGTGCCGGGGTTCACGCATCTGCACACCGTTTCCGGGTTCTCCGTGCGGTACGGGGGCTCGCACCCGGAGCGGCTGGCCGAGCGTGCCGCCGAGCGGGGCATGGACGCCCTCGCGCTCACCGACCGGGACAGCGTCGCGGGCGCGGTCCGGTTCGCCAAGGCGTGCGCGAAGGCGGGCGTCCGTCCGCTGTTCGGCGCCGAACTCGCGGTGGGCGAGACCGGACGCGGGGAGAAGCGGCGCACCCCGGTCCGCGGCGGCGCCTTCGTCGACGAGTCGGCGCCCCGCGTGACCTTCCTCGCCCGGGACGGTGCGGCCGGCTGGGCGGACCTCTGCAGAATCGTTACGGCATCGCAGGCCGGTGAGGGCCCGCCGCTGCTGCCCCGGGCGGACAACCACGCCGAGGGTCTGACCGTCCTGCTGGGCCCCGCCTCGGACGTCGGCCGCGCGCTCGCCGCCGGCCGTCCCGACCGGGCCGCGGCACTGCTCACGCCGTGGCGGGAGGGCTACGGTGACGCCCTGCGGCTGGAAGCCGTGTGGCACGGCCGGGCGGGCACCGGACCCGGCTCCCTGCGGCTGGCCGCGCGCACCGTCGGCTTCGCGGCCGAGCAGGGGGTGCGCCCGGTGCTCAGCAACGCCGTCCGGTACGCCGATCCCGGCATGGGCCCGGTCGCCGACGTCCTGGACGCCGCCCGCCGCCTCGTCCCCGTCGACCCCCGGCGCGAGCTGGACAGCGGCGAGGCCTGGCTCAAGGACCCGGGCGCCATGCTGGGCGCCGCCGAGCGGATCGTCGAGGCCGCCGGCTTCCGCCGCGACACCGCGTACCGGCTGCTCGAACAGACGCAGGCCACCGCCGCCCAGTGCCTCGTCGACCCCGAGGACCACCTCGGCATCGGGACCGTCCACTTCCCCGAGCCCCACCTCGTCGGGGCGGGCCGCCGCACCGCCCAGCGCGCCCTGGCCTCCCGGGCGGCGGCGGGCATGGTGCTGCGCGGCTACGCCGGACGCCGGGACTACTGGGAGCGGATGCACCGGGAACTCGACATCATCGCCCACCACAACTTCGCCTCCTACTTCCTGACGGTCGCTCAAGTCGTGGATGACGTGCGGGAGATGGGGATCCGGGTCGCCGCACGCGGTTCCGGCGCCGGCTCGCTGGTCAACCACCTCCTCGGCATCGCGCACGCCGACCCCGTCGAGCACGGGCTGCTGATGGAGCGGTTCCTGTCCAAGCGCCGCTCGGTGCTGCCCGACATCGACATCGACGTGGAGTCCGCGCGCCGGATCGAGGTCTACCGGGCGATCATCGGCCGGTTCGGCACCGAGCGGGTCGCGACCGTCGCGATGCCCGAGACCTACCGCGTCCGGCACGCCATCCGCGACGTGGGCGCCGCGCTGTCCATGGACCCGGCCGACATCGACCGGATCGCCAAGTCCTTCCCGCACATCCGCGCCCGCGACGCCCGCGCCGCCCTGGACGAACTGCCCGAACTGCGGCAGCTGGCCGGGGAGAAGGAGAAGTACGGGCGGCTGTGGGAGCTGGTCGAGGCGCTCGACGCCCTGCCGCGCGGCGTCGCCATGCACCCGTGCGGGGTGCTCCTCTCCGACGCCTCCCTCCTCGCCCGTACGCCGGTCATGCCGACCAGCGGCGAGGGCCTGCCCATGTCGCAGTTCGACAAGGAGGACGTCGAGGACCTCGGGCTGCTCAAACTCGACGTCCTCGGGGTGCGGATGCAGTCCGCGATGGCGCACGCCGTGTCCGAGGTGGAGCGGGCGACGGGCGGCCCCGTGGACCTGGACGCCGTACCGCAGGGCGACCCGGCGACGTACCGGCTCGTCCAGTCCACCGAGACGCTGGGCTGCTTCCAGATCGAGTCGCCGGGCCAGCGGGACCTGGTCGGGCGGCTGCAGCCCGCGACCTTCCACGATCTCGTCGTCGACATCTCGCTCTTCCGGCCGGGGCCGGTCGCCGCCGACATGGTGCGGCCGTTCATCGAGGCACGGCACGGCCGCGCGCCCGCCCGCTATCCGCACCGGGACCTGGAAGGTCCGCTGAAGGAGACGTACGGGGTCGTCGTCTTCCACGAGCAGATCATCGACATCGTCGACATCATGACCGGGTGCGGGCGCGACGAGGCGGACCGGGTGCGGCGCGGGCTGTCCGACATGGAGTCGCAGGGGCGGATCCGCATCTGGTTCGCCCAGCACGCGGCGGCGAAGGGCTACGACGCGGAGACGATCGCGCGCACCTGGGAGATCGTCGAGGCCTTCGGTTCGTACGGCTTCTGCAAGGCGCACGCCGTCGCCTTCGCCGTACCGACGTACCAGTCGGCGTGGCTGAAGGCGCATCACCCGGCCGCCTTCTACGCGGGGCTGCTCACGCACGACCCCGGGATGTATCCGAAGCGGCTGCTGCTCGCGGACGCGCGGCGCAGAGGGGTGCCGATCCTGCCGCTGGACGTGAACCGGTCGGCGGTCGCCCACCGTATCGAACTGGTGTCTGAATACAGGGGAGTCAAGGACGTCTGGGGTGTGCGGCTGGCCCTCTCCGACGTGCACGGCATCAGCGAGGCCGAGGCGGCACGGATCGCGGACGGGCAGCCGTACGCCTCACTGCTCGACTTCTGGGAGCGGGCCCGGCCGAGCCGGCCGCTCGCCCAGCGGCTCGCACAGGTCGGCGCCCTCGACACGTTCGGCGCCAACCGCCGTGATCTGCAACTGCACTTGACGGAGCTGCACCGGGGCGCGCGCGGCGGGCGCGGCGCCCAGCTCCCGCTGGCAGGCGGCCGGCGGACGGCGTCGGCCGGGCTGCCGGACCTCGACGAGGCGGAGAAGCTCAGCGCCGAGCTGGGCATCCTCTCCATGGACACCTCCCGCAACCTGATGGACGACCACCGGGAGTTCCTCCAGGAGCTGGGCGTGGTCACGGCCCGCCGGCTGCGGGAGGCGCGCAACGGGGAGACGGTCCTGGTCGCCGGCGCCAAGGCGGCCACCCAGACCCCGCCGATCCGCTCGGGCAAACGCGTCATCTTCTCCACGCTGGACGACGGCACGGGCCTGGTCGACCTCGCCTTCTTCGACGACTCCCACGACACCTGCGCGCACACCGTCTTCCACTCCTGGCTGCTCCTCGTGCGCGGAGTGGTCCAGCGCCGCGGCTCACGCGGCTTCAGCGTGGTGGGGGCCGCCGCCTGGAACCTCGCGGACCTGCTGGAGGTGCGCCGGGAGGAGGGCCTGGACGGCGTGGCCGCACGGCTGGCCGAGGCGGACAGGGCGGCCGAGGACGGCTCCGACGGTCCTCAGCGGGACGGCGACGGACCGTCCCGGGCCAGGCTCGCGGGTTCGGAGGGGCGGCCCCGCCCGGCCGGCTCCGCCGCCCAGGACCCGATGGCCGGCCGGAGCATCCGCCTGCCCACGGGGTTCCAGATGCACCCCTGGGCCGATCTGAAACCCGCGGGCGAAGGGCCCGCGGGGGGAAAGAAGTTGTGGCACCAGTCTCCGGGGAGTGCGGGATGACCATCCTCTGCGTACGTTTCCAGCTGCCCTCGATGTCCGAGGCCGCCCTGCCTGAACTCATCGGCCTGCTCGAGGAGTTCACCCCGGTCGTCGAGGCGCTGCCGCCCGATGGGGCGCTCGTGGACCTGCGGGGCGCCGAACGGTACTTCGGCCGGGGCGTCGTGGAACTCGCCTCGGTGATACGGGTGCGGGCCCTCGCGCGCCACGGCGTGGACTGTGTCATCGGGGCCGGCCCCGGCCCGATGCCGGCGCGCATGGCCCTGCGGCAGGCCACGCGCGGCGGGACCCGGGTGG
Organism: Streptomyces sp. NPDC043867; assembly: GCF_056435845.1. Taxonomy (NCBI): domain Bacteria; kingdom Bacillati; phylum Actinomycetota; class Actinomycetes; order Kitasatosporales; family Streptomycetaceae; genus Streptomyces; species Streptomyces sp. NPDC043867. The sequence goes on from NZ_JBWKDS010000050.1 coordinate 40,122, forward strand.
TGTCCGGCGATCCCGGCTCCGTCAGGGAGTTCCTCGCGGACCAGCCGGTCGCCGCACTGCCCGGCGTCGGCGCCGCCACCGCCCGCACCCTGTGCGAGTACGGCCTCGACACCCTCGGCAAGGTCGCCGCCGCACCCCTGTCCACCCTCCAGCGGCTCACCGGCGCCCGGGCCGGCCGCGAACTGCACGAGAAGGCCTCCGGCGTCGACCGCGGCCGTGTCGTCCCGAACGCCGCGGCGCGCTCCCTGGCGACGGAACGCCCCTTCCCCCGGGACGAGTTGGATCCCGGGCGGCACCGCAGGGCGCTGCTCTCCGCGACCGAGGAGCTGGGCACCCGGCTGCGCTCGCTGGAGCAGGTGTGCCGCACGCTGACGCTCACCGTGCGCTACGCCGACCGCTCCGCGACGACCCGCAGCCGCACGCTGAAGGAGCCGACCGCCCACTCCTCGGCGCTCACGGCCACCGCGTACCGCATGTACGAGGTGCTCGGCCTGCAACGCGCCAGGGTGCGCGCGGTCGTCCTGCGCGCCGAGGGACTGGCCCCCGCCGGACAGGCCTCCTACCAGCTCACCTTCGATCCGGTGGACGAGAAGGTCCGCCGGGTCGAGGAGGCGGCGGACCGGGCGCGGGCCAGATTCGGACCGCACGTGATCGTGCCGGGGACACTGGCCGCGTAGCCGAACCCGCTTCGCCGCGGCCTCAGTTGGCCCAAGGGGGCGTGATCCGTGTGCCGTCGGCCAGTTCCGCCTCCAGGCCGACGGACGTGGTGACCCAGGAGACCGCCGGCTCCCCCGTGGGGTTCTCCACGCCGAGAGTCGCACCGGCGTTGACGATCAGGACGTCGCCCGCGGTGATCCGCTCGGTGCGGCCGTCGAGGGTGATCAGCAGTTCTCCGGAGACGAGGTGGAAGATCTCCTCGCGGTTCACGGTGTGCAGCGGTGCCCTGGTGCCCGCGGGGATCTCACCGCGCCAGGCGCAGAGCTCCCGGCTGCCGCTGCGGGGGGCGGCGTACGAGACGAAACGGGCGCCGTGCATCTCGTGGACGACGGCTTCGGACGAACGGACGACGGGCATGGCGAACCTCCACTGGGACCATATGGTCAAGCTGCTTGACTATATGGTCAGGCAGCTTGACCAGTTCGTCAAGGGTGTTTGAATGCTCCCGTGCACAATTCCGAGGCCATGGCCCTGTCCGCCGCCCTGCTCGCCGTCGCCGGTGAGCTGACGCAGCGCATCCACGCCGGTGTCGTCGCGCGCGGCTTCGAGGGGCTGCGGCCCGCACACGGCTTCGCGTTCGCCCGGCTCGCCCCGGACGGCGCGACGGCCACCGATGTCGCCGCCCATCTGGGGATCACCAAGCAGGCCGCGAGCCAGCTCGTCGACGAACTGGTCCGCAAGGGGTACGTCGAGCGCCGGCCGCACCCCGGGGACGCCCGCGCCCGGCTGCTCGTGCTGACCGAGCGGGGACGGGCCTGCACGCGCGCCGCGGAGGAGGCGGCGGCGGAGGCCGTGCGGCCGTGGGCAGAACTGCTCGGCGAGGAAGAAGTCGACCGGCTGTGCGCGCAGTTGACGCGCATCTCGCCCCGGGGCCCCATCCGCCCCACGTGGTGAGGCCGAACCACAGGACCCGCTTACCCGTGCGAGTTTTTGCCGCCGCGTAACTTCACACTTGCGCTACTCGTTCGTAACTTGACGAGTGAACAGCATCCTCGTGATCCGGATCACAGGGCGTACGCCGTCGCAACTCCCTTGAGCCGCAAGGAGATCACACGATGCTGCCCTGGAAGCGCGCCCTCAGACCCCTGGCAGCCCTGCTGCTGGCCGCCGCCGCCACCGCCGTCCCCGCCGCCACCGCCCGTGCGGACACCGCCCCCGGGCGAGGCTGGAACGACTACTCCTGCAAGCCCTCGGCCGCCCACCCGCGCCCCGTCGTCCTCGTCCACGGCACCCTCGGCAACTCCGTCGACAACTGGCTGACCCTCGCCCCCTACCTGGTGGACCGGGGCTACTGCGTCTACTCACTCGACTACGGCCAACTGCCGGGCGTCCCGCTCTTCCACGGCCTCGGCCCCATCGACAAGTCGGCAGGACAGCTCCGGGTCTTCGTGGACAGGGTGCTCGCCGCGACCGGCGCCGCCGAGGCCGACCTCGTCGGCCACTCGCAGGGCGGCATGATGCCCCGCTACTACCTCAAGTTCCTCGGCGGCGCCGCCAAGGTGAACGCCCTCGTCGGAATCGCGCCCGACAACCACGGCACCACTCTCAACGGACTCGCCAAGCTCCTCCCGTACTTCCCGGGTGCCGAGGCCCTGCTGTCCGCGAGCACGCCGGGGCTGGCCGACCAGGTGGCCGGCTCCGCCTTCCTCACCAAGCTCAACGCGGGCGGTGACACGGTCGCCGGCGTCCACTACACGGTGATCGCCACCAAGTACGACGAGGTGGTCACGCCGTACGCCTCGCAGTTCCTCAGCGGCTCCGGCGTCCGCAACGTGCTGGTGCAGAACCTGTGCGCCGCCGACTTCTCCGGGCACGTGGCGATCGGCCTCCTCGACCGGGTCGCGTACCACGAGGTGGCGAACGCCCTCGATCCGGCGCACGCCACCGCGACCACCTGCGCGTCCGTGCTCGACTGACCAGCTCGGCCGAGGAGTCCGGCCGACGTGAGCGGGGTCCGCCCGGCCTGAGCCGCCGGGCGGACCCCGGACCCGTTCGCGACCGGGCGCGAAGTCGCGTCGCCTCAGCGGCCGGAGCGACCGCCGGCCGCCGCGCGGCGCCTGACCGAGGCGAACAGCGCCGCGGCGCCGGCGGCCAGGGCGGCCGCCCCGCCGACCGCGAGGTACGAGGTGCTGGGATCGCCGCCCGTCTCCGCCAGGTTCTCCGAAGTCCCCGCGGCGGCAGGCCGGTTCACGGTGCCGGCGGCCGGCTCGGCGGCGTCCGCGCCGGAAGCCGCGGTGGGCTCCGCGTCGTCCGCGCCCAAGGCCGCGGTGGGCTCCGCCGACGTGGCGGCGTCGTCGTCGCCGTGGCCGTGGTGCTCCACGGTCGACTTGTCGGCACCGTCCTCGATCTGCTCCTCGGAAGGCGCGGAGGCCGACGGGGTGGGGGCGGAACCGCCGCCGCCCCCCGCGGAACCGCTGCCCTCGCCGCTTCCGGCTCCGCTGCCGCCGAAGGTGACGTCCGAGCAGGAGTAGAAGGCCTCCGGGCTGTCCGAGCGCTGCCAGACCGCGTACAGCAGCTGCCTGCCGGAGCGCTGCGGCAGCGTGCCGGAGAAGGTGTAGTAGCCGTTCGCCGCGGCCGGGTCGGTCTTCGCGGCGACCGGGTGGGCAAGGTCCAGGTCGCCCCAGCCGAGCGGCTTCGACGGGTCGTAGCCGTCCTTGGTGATGTAGACCTTGAACGTGCCCCTGTGCGGGGCGGTCACCCGGTACCTGAAGGTGTACGAGCCGCTGCCGACGCTCGTCGCCGGCCAGTCGGCGCGGGGCAGGTCGAGGCCCTTGAACTCGTCGTTGCCGGCGCTGCACAGCGTGCCGTCGGCGATCAGCTGCTGGTGCCGGCCGTCCGCGTCACCGATCCGGATGCCGTTCCAGTCGTACAGCGCCTGCGTGCCACCGGCCGCGACAGCCGCCTTGCAGGCAGCCGACCTCGGGCTCTCCGGGCCCTCCGCGTAGCACTGGGACACCCGGCTCACCGGGTCGCCCATCGTGCCGTGCGCCGCGGCCGGCGCGGTGGCGAGCGCGGTCAGCGCGAGCGGGACGACACCGGCGGAAGCGACCGCGGCGGCCGTGCGGCGAGCGGGCATGAAGACTCCTCGAAACGGTCCTGAACTGTGGGGCGCTCAGCAAACTAGCCCGGGGAATCCGCGAAATCCCCTGCTGGGGGCGGGGCATGGCGATCTTTATGGTGCGGTTAAGGGAGCGCTGAGACTGCGATCAGGTAGGTACCGTTCCGGTATGGACGAGGCTTCGACAGACGCAGGAGTGCCGGGGATCCGGCCGGCGGGTGCCGCGGACGTGGCCGCCGTCGCGGCCGTGACCGACGCGGCGTACCGGCCGTACATCGCGCGCATCGGTGTGGTGCCGCAGCCCATGGAGGCGGACCACGCGGCGCAGGTGGCGGCGGGGCGGGTGTTCGTCACGGGAGAGCCCGTCACGGGCCTCGTGGTGATCGAGGCGCACGCGGACCATCTGTTCCTCGACAGCATCGCCGTCCACCCCGACGCCCACGGGAAGGGCGTCGGGGGACGGCTGCTCGCCTTCGTCGACGCACACGCGCGTGCGCTCGGGCTGTCCGAGGTCAGGCTCTACACCAACGCGATGATGTGGGAGAACCAGAAGATCTATCCGAGGTTCGGCTACGAGGTCGTGGAGCGTCGTGTCGACGGTCCCTATGACCGCGTCCACTACCGAAAGCGGCTGCTCTGACGCTCTCCGCAGTTGTCCGGGGCGGTCGACGGTTGGCGGGGCTCAGGAGGGGCGGGCGTGCGGACGGCGTGGATCAGCCGTCGGGCCACCAGGTGCGGTGGATGTCCTTGCGGACCTCCGGGCGCTCCGTGGGGCGCTCGTCGGCCTCGTCCCGCACGCGACGGGAGTCCGACCTCTTCAGGGGCTTCTGCACGGTCACACGGCGCATGGCTGCCTCCTTGGCCTACCGGGTTCCGTGACTCCACGGAGGTAGACCCTGCTGGGGAGCGTTCCTCATCGGTCGGGATCTGTCAGTGGCGGTGGTCACGATCCGACGGTCCGTCGGACTGTCAGTGGTGGGTGTCACCCTGGCCACATGACCATTAACAGCGACGGCCAAACGTCGGGCGTCGATTGGGAAGCGGAGTCCGTCACTTTCGACGACGCGCCGGATCACGGTCTGCGTGATCCCCTGGTGCGCGATTCCTGGGCCGCCCGGCTGCGGAAGTGGCTGCCGGAGCGGGCCTCGGACGTCCTCGACCTGGGATGCGGGACGGGAAGTCTGTCACTCCTCGCCTCCGAGCAGGGGCACCGGGTCACCGGTGTCGACCTCTCTCGGTCCATGGTCTCTCAGGCCCGCGCGAAACTCGCGGGACGCGACGCGGTGTTCATGGTCGGTGACGCTGCGCTGCCGCCGGTGGGGGAGGAGCGGTTCGACGTCGTCCTCGTGCGCCACGTCCTGTGGACGCTGCCCGAACCCGGGCGGGTGCTGCGCCACTGGCGCGGGCTGCTGCGTCCCGGCGGGCGGCTGGTGCTGATCGAGGGCGTGTGGGGGACGGTCGGCCCGGTCGGGATGTCCGCCGAGCGCCTGGTCGGGCTGCTGGCACCCCTCGCAGGGGCCGTCCGCGTGGAGCGGCTGTCGGACGATGCCCGGCTGTGGGGGCGCGAGGTCGAGGACGAGCGGTACGCGGTGGTGGCGTCGGCGTGAGGGGGTGCCGGAACCGGGGGTCGCCGTGAGTGACGGGTGCCGAGTCCGGCGGGCGCTGTGCCCGGGTGACTCGGCGACCCGTCGGGCGCGGTGGGTGACGGTCGCCGAGGCCGAGCGCGCCCCGGCCGCCGCCTCGGCCTCCCGTCGAGCGGTATGCGGCTCCGAGTCCAGAGATCCCCGAGCGGTTCTCGAACGGGCGCCGAGCCGGCCCGGGGCCGTCGTCGAGCCACCGCCGGGCAGTACGGGAGCGCGGCCGGACGTGAGGCCGACAGGGCCCGGGTGCGATACCGAGGCAGTCCCCGGCTCCGGCCCGGCGTCGGCGTCACGTCCCGGCGAGCAGCGCCTCGAAGTCGCCCTCCCGGGCGAGCCGTTCGAGTTCGTCGAGGGCGTGCTCGGCCGCGGCCGCCGCCGCTGGATCCGCCGCCGCGAGACCGCTCGCCGCGAACTCGTCCTCGTCCAGGCGCAGTACGGCCGTCCCGTCGGCCGACCGCCACAGGTCCAGGTCGAGATCCTCCACGACCAGCTCACCGGCGCGGACCACGGCCGGGCGCGTGATGTCGCAGTACCAGCCCTTCAGGGCGCCCCCGGCGTCGCGCACCTCCTTCACCGCGTACCAGCGGTCCCGCCAGTAGTGCTCGGTGAAGACGTCGCCCGGTTCGAACCGTACGAAGCCGAAGTCGCGGACCCCGTCGCCGGCCCACGGAGCGCGCACCGTGACCCGGGTGCCGTCGTCGTCGACCAGTACGGCCGGGTAACGGATCTTGACCCGGCCGGACTTGACCAGGACCACCTCCACCCGGCGTCGGGGTGCCGCGGACCGCGCGTCAGCCGAGTTCGCGGACATACCTCACCTCCGTCGCGCAGATCTCGTATCCGAACCAGCGGTTGATCGCCATCATCGGTCCGTTGCCGCTGTCGTTGCCCGTGAACGCCTCCGTGAAGCCGGCGGCGCGGGCGCGGTGCAGCGAGTCGTTCTTCGCGAGCTTGGCCAGTCCGCGCCCGCGATGGGCGCGGCCGGTGCCCGTCATCACGGTGCCGTAGCGGGTGCCGCCGTCGGTGCGCGCGGCGCTGAACGCCGCCGGCCGGCCTTCGACGACGGCGACCGAGGTCAGCTCCGGGCTGAACAGGGGGTGGCGCCAGGTCTCCTCGAGCCAGCTCTCGTAGTCCGTGAACTCGTGCGCGATGTCGCCCGGTTCGTCGTTCGACGTCTCCGCGTCCAGCGTGAAGAGGGCGCGCGGGTCGTCGGCGTAGTCGGACGCCTTGCGGAGTTCGACTCCGGGCGGGGGGTCCTGGAGCGCCGGCAGGCCGCCGTCCAGCAGATCGAGGCGGAGGAAGTGCGCCGAGCGGCTCGCGCGGTAGCCGCGCTTCTCCGCGAACGTGCGGTTCGCCGGCTCGTCCAGCACCCAGGCGAACAGCCGCGTGGCGCCGAGGGCGGCCAGATGTTCCTCGGCGGCGCGCACCAGCAGCGAGCCCGCCCCGCGACCGGTGCGGTCCGGGTGCACGTACACGTTCAGATAGCCCTGGCCGGGCTGCGGGCTGTCGTACGCCAGGCCGACCTGGGCCGTGCCGACCGGCTCGCCGTCCTGTTCGGCGACGAGGGGCCGGAAGCGGGCGTCGGGATGCGTGTGGGTGGCGTCGTACGCGACGGATTCGGAGGTGGACAACATGTAGGGAAGGGCGAGGCCCCGGATCCTGGCGAAGGCCTCGGTGTCCCGCGGGTCGCCCGGGCGGACGTCGCGAACGATCACTGTCATGGAGCCGCACGCTACGCGCGGGGCGGGTTCCGGTGCCTCCCATTTTCCGCCGACGGCGGGCAGGCGGGGCGGTTGCGCGCCGGGGCGTCCTGCGCCGCGCCGCGTGCGGGACAATCACCGCGTGACCCTGAAGATCCATATCGATGCGGGGGCCGCGCCCTACGAGCAGGTGCGCGCCCAGATCTCCGAGCAGGCCAGGTCGGGAGCGCTGCCGGTCGGCTACCGGCTGCCCACGGTGCGCGGTCTCGCCGAGTCCCTCGGCCTCGCGGCCAACACGGTCGCCAAGGCGTACCGGGCCCTGGAGGCGGACGGGGTGATCGAGACCCGCGGCCGCAACGGCACGGTCGTGGCCGCCGCCGGCTCGGCCGCCGAGCGTGAGGCCGCGTCCGCCGCGCAGGCGTACGCCGAGCGCGTCCGCCGCCTCGGTCTCGCCGAGGACGCCGCCCTCGCCGCCGTCCGCGACGCCCTCCGCGCGGCCTACGGCGAGAACTGACCGAGGGGCGGCCGGTGCTGTGAACCTTTCCGGTCACAGCGCCTGTCTGACAATTCCCGTCTGCCTCGCGACGCCATGCACTCCCCCTGCCTGAACGGCGTGGGAGGTACCCCCACTCGCCGCGAAACCGGTCTCCGGGTGACGACGGGAATTGTCAGACAGGCCCTAGGAACCCGCGGCCGGGGCCGCCGGCAGGTGCCGCGGGGTGCGGGTGACCGTCAGGCCCGACGCCGTCGCGGCCCTGGCGAACACCACCGCGTCCAGGACCGCCGCGGCATGCGGGTCGTTGTTGAAGTACGTGTACACGTCGTGGCCGTCGGACCAGGTCTCCGCGATCCGCCCGGCCCACGTCATCAGGGACTGCCGTCCGTAGTGCGGCCACCGCCGGGTGCGTCCGACGTGGAAGCGGACGTAGCCCCAGTCGGTGGTCCGCCACAGCGGGGTCACCGGCCGGGCCAGCACGTCGGCCCAGCAGAGCGCGGCGCCCCGGGACTCCAGGACCTCGCGCACGGCGGGGGTCCACCACGATTCGTGGCGCGGCTCGACGGCGACCCGGGTGCCCGCGGGAAAGCGGGCGAGGCAGTCGTCGAGGAGACCGGCGTCGCCGCGCAGCGTGGGCGGCAACTGGAGCAGGACCGGGCCGAGCCGGTCGCCGAGCCCCGCGGCGTGGCTCATCAGCCGCTGCACGGGCTCCTCCGGGTCGCGCAGCCGCTTGATGTGGGTGAGGAAGCGGCTCGCCTTGACCGCGACGACGAAGTCCGGCGGAGTACGCTCCCGCCAGTTCTCGAAGGTCTCCCGCGCCGGCAGCCGGTAGAAGGCGTTGTTGACCTCGACGGTGGCGAACCGTGCCGCGTACGCCTCCAGCCAGAGCCGCGTCGGGACCCCGGCCGGGTACAGGACGTCGCGCCAGTCCTTGTACTGCCACCCCGACGTGCCCAGGAACACGGTCATACACCCATCAAAGCACCAGCCGTGGCACGCGACCTGCGGACGAGACCCGCGCGACCGCAGACGCGACCCCGGCCCTGCTACAGATACAGACCCGCGTCCGCGCCCTCCCGCTGGTCCGGCACGGACGTCGGTGACGTCCCCCGGCGCAGCGCGTACAACTCGGCCAGGGTCGCCCCCTCCCGTCCGACGCCCTCCTCCGTGCCCAGCCAGTTCACGGACTCCCGGCGGGTCAGCGGACCCACCTCGATCCGGGCGAGGCAGCGGCCGGGACGGACGACGGCGGGGTGCAGACGCTCCAGGTCCTCGTTCGTGGTCACGCCCACCAGCACGTTGCGCCCCTGGCCGAGCAGGCCGTCGGTCAGGTTGAGCAGGCGCGAGAGGGCCTGGCCCGCGGTGTGCTTCGCCTCGCCCCGGATCAGCTCGTCGCAGTCCTCCAGCAGGAGCAGCCGCCAGCGGCCCTTGCCCGTGCCGTCCTCCTCGCCGATCGCGATGTCCATCAGATAGCCGACGTCGCCGAACAGGCGCTCCGGGTCCAGGACGCAGTCGACCTGGCACCAGTCCCGCCAGGAACGGGCCAGCGTGCGCAGCGCGGACGTCTTGCCCGTGCCCGGCGGGCCGTGGAGCAGCAGCAGGCGGCCCGCGATGTCCTCCGGTGTCGTCTTCATCAGCCGGTCCATCGCGTCGGCGACCGGCGCGGTGTAGTTCGGCCGGACCTCCTCCCACGTGCCCGCGGAGATCTGGCGGGTCGTGCGGTGCGGGCCGCGCCTCGGGGACACGTACCAGAACCCCATGGTCACGTTCTCCGGCTGCGGCTCGGGTTCGTCGGCGGCGCCGTCCGTGGCCTGGCCGAGGATCTTCTGGGCCAGCTCGGGGCTGGTCGCGGTGACCGTGACGTCGGCGCCCCGGTTCCAGCGGGACACCAGCAGGGTCCAGCCGTCGCCCTCGGCGAGCGTCGCGCTGCGGTCGTCGTCACGGGCGGAGCGCAGCACCCGGGACCCGGGCGGGAGCAGGGTCGCCCCGGAACGTACGCGGTCGATGTTCGCCGCGTGCGAGTGAGGCTGCTCGCCCGTCGCGAAGCGGCCGAGGAACAGCGCGTCGACGACGTCCGACGGTGAGTCGCTGTCGTCGACGTTGAGCCGGATCGGCAGAGCGTCGTGTGGGTTCGCAGACATGCCGCCATGATCCGTCACGCGGACGCCCCGTGCACCCGCTTTCCGCGGTGCGCCCCGTGTGCCGTGGCTGCGCCCGCTTCCTCCGGTGCGCCCGCCCACCCGGCTGCGCGCCGACGAGGCCTGTCTCCCGTCGCGCCCCGCCGTTACTGTTGCCGATGATGGGACGTCACGGGTGGAACTCGGGGCCGCTGCGGTGGCGGCTCACCGCGCTGCTCGGCGTGGCGGCGGCCGCGCTGGCCCTGGTGCTGACGCTGCTCAACACCCTGCCCGGCGACGGCGGGAGCACCGCGGGGACGACCCCGGACGGGGACAAGGTGCACGGCACCCCCGCCGTCCCGCACGGCGCGGTGGGACCGGAGGTGGGCTGGGGCCTCACCCACACCCAGTTCAGCGCCGACCAGGGCAGCGGCGCGGCCACCGCACGCGTGAAGGGACTGCTGTCGAAGCGCAGGCTGCCGCAGATCCAGCACATCATGGGCTGGGGGGCCGGCAACCCCGAACCGGTCAAGGGGCGTTACGCCTTCGCGGAGATGGACCGCCGCATCGACTTCGTCCGCGCGACGGGCGGCACCCCGGTCGTCACCCTGTGCTGCTCCCCGGACTGGATGAAGGGCGGCGAGTCCGGCGCGGACAGCACCGACTGGAGTCAGGCGGCCCTGGAGAGGGCGCCCGACCGCGCGCACTACGGGGACTTCGCCGCGCTGGCCGCGACCGTCGCCAAGCGGTACCCGGACGTACGCCACTTCATCGTCTGGAACGAGTTCAAGGGCTTCTGGAACGAGTCCGAGGGCCGCTGGGACCACGAGGGCTACACCGAGCTCTACAACCTGGTCTACAAGGCGCTCAAGAAGGTCGACGAGGACATCATGGTGGGCGGCCCCTACCTGGTCATGGACAGCGTCCATCCACGCCAGCGGCAGGACGCGTCGGCGACCGTGAGAGGGCCCTGGGGCGCCATGGACCGGCGCGTCCTGGACGCCTTCACCTACTGGAACGAGAAGAAGGCGGGCGCCGACTTCGTCGTCGTCGACGGCTCCAGCTACACCAGGGACGACGACCTGCTGCCCGACGAGTTCACCGCCACCGACAAACTCACGGCGGTCGGGACGTGGGTGCGCGAGCGGACGGGCGGCCTGCCGCTGTGGTGGGCCGAGTACTACGTCGAGCCGGCCGACGGGAACGACGAGCGCACCGGCTGGTCGGAGACCCGTCGCGTCGCCGTGCAGGCGTCCGGGCTGATGGCGATGGCCCGCGGTGGCGCCTCCTCCGGTTTCTACTGGAACCCCGAGAAGGAGAAGGGGCCCGCGTGTGCGGGCTGCCTGTGGTCCCCGACGGCGGGCGACGACGGGGGCGAGGCCCTGCCGATGCTCGGGCTGATCTCCCGCTTCCACGAGGAGTTCCCGCCCGGCACCGCGTACGAGACGGTCTCCGTCGCGAAGGACGACCGGCCCGACGTCCGCGTCCTGGCCGACGACGAGGCGGTCCTCGTGGTGAACACCCGGGACCGCTCCGTCAGCGCGAAGGTCGACGGAAAGCGGTTCCACCTGGCGGCCTACGAGGTGCAGTGGCGCGACCGGTAGACCGCGTGCCCCCGGCCGGACGCCCGCCGGTGCTCCGGCGCGCTACGACATCGTCATGAACCGCTGCACCAGCGAGGCCAGCAGCACCGCGAGCAGCGGCAGCGAGAACCAGAAGCTGCCCTGCAGCAGGCGCAGTTGCCGCACCCCGGGCCGTACCGAGACCCGCACGACCTCCCGCGCGGTCAGCAGCACGATCAGCGCGATCGCCGCCAGCCCGCCGACCACCGACCAGGGAGTCCACGTCACCTGCGGCCCGATCGGCCCGGGGTCCGCCCTCGGGACCGCGCCCGCGGGCTGTTTGCGCAGCGCGTACATCGTCACGTCCGCGTTGGCGAAGACCCTCTTCAGGTCCTTGCGGCCGTCGAGGTGGCCGACCAGCCGCGACTCCCAGGCCGCCGGATAGCCGACGTCCATCCGGAGATAGACCACCTGGCTGCGGTTGACCATCAGGTACGAGTTCGGGCCGGCGTCCTTGAGTCCCTTGACCAGCCCGGAGACCAGGACCGGGTCGGCGGGTGCGAGCGTCGGCACGTACTCGACCTTCTCCATGTCGCGCGCGCCCCACGGCATCGCGGGCGTCACGTTGTCCACGGTGTCGTTGCTCAGCCACAGCAGCCGGACGGTCGGATCGTCGTGCGCGTACACGTAGTCCATCGCGGCGACCTCGCCCGGCCTGATCCGCTCGAAGGGCTCGTTGCCCCAACGGGCCACCAGGAAGCCGCCCATGAGGACGAGGCCCGCCATGAGCGCGGCCAGCGGCGCCGGGCCCACCCGGTCGCGCGCGCGGTCCCCGCCGGTGACACCGGTGCGCGGGAAGAGGGCAAGGCCGGCGAGCAGCGCCGCTCCCGGCAGGGCGAACATGAAGACACGCAGAGCCATTTCACCGCCGTACGACTGCATGCCGAAGCCCAGGAACGGAACGAACGTCAGGATCAGCAGGGAACGCTCGCTGTACCGGTGGCGGCGCCGGCGCCACCAGCCGCAGCAGGCGAGCGCCAGCACCCCGCCGGCGAGCAGCACGCGCGCGTAGAGGACGAGTTTGTGGGTCGGACTGCCGCCCTCGATACGGCCGGACACGGACGACGAGACGTTGCCGCCGACTCCGCCGATCCCGCCGAACAGCTCGTCGAAGTGGCCGGACCAGTACGGCTCGGCCATGAAGCCGACCCAGAAGACGACCAGGACGCCGAACAGCAGCGGCAGCCCGCGCAGTTCACTGCGGCCGGCCAGGACCAGGACCGCGAGTACGCCCAGCATCATGAACGGGGTGAGCTGGTGGGCCGGGACGGTCGCCGCGAACAGGGCGATCAGGACCGTCAGCAGGACGGCCCGCTGCCGGCGGTCGGCCGGTTCGACCTCCGCCTCGCCGGGCCGCAGCCGTGCCCACAGCACCCGCGGCGCCCGGAACCACACCAGCAGGACGGCCACGAAGACCAGGTGGAGGAGGTAGGTGAAGCCCTGCGGGGAGAAGTAGTCCTGGCCGACCCAGCCGCTGAGCACGAAGATCCAGATGCCGGTCCACTTGGCTCGCCAGTCCGCCCGCAGCGAGCGCACCAGCAGGAACAGGGGCGGCAGGTAAAGGAGTTGCATGGTCAGCGGCCACCAGCGGATGACCTCGGTGAGATCACCGACCCCGCAGGCCCGGGCGAGGAACGCGGCCAGCGCGAAGAAGCCCGGCCAGCTCCAGCGCGCGTCCAGGTCGGGCACGGCCGACCCGGTCCGGTCGATGTGGTCCAGGAACCCGAGGTGCTGCCAGGCGGTGGCGAACCGCGGCTCGGTCTCGAGGACGGCGGGCAGGGCGTGCAGCGACACCACGGTGGCGAGCAGGGTGACGAGCAGCAGCCCCCGGTGCTCGCGCGCGGGCCACAGGAGCGAGGCGAACACGACGGCCAGCAGGGCGGCCCCGGCCAGCGTCGGCAGCGGCAGCACGGAGATCAGCCCGAGCCCGCCCATCCGGTCGAGGTCGGCCTCGCCGAGACGCAGCGCGGGCAGCCAGTAGAGCAGCAGCGCTGCCGTCAGCAGACAGCCGGGCAGCAAGCCGGGCCGGGCGGGGTGGGTGAGCCGCTCCCGCAGCGACCGCGACGGTCCGGCCGGGTTGCCCCCCTGAACCACACCGGCGACACCGGCGACACCGGCGACACCGGCGACACCGGCCACACCGGTCCCGGACACCGGTGCCTCCACGACCTCGCCGCCGCCGGACACTTCGGCTTGCCGTCCGCGGGGCACCCCGGCCGCCCGTCCGCCGGGCACCTCGGCCTGCCCGGCGGCAGACGTCCCGGCTTCGGCTTCCCGTCGGGCCGGCACCCCGGTCTCCCCGCCGCCGGCCGCCCCGGCCCCGAGTCCGCCCCGCGCCCCGGCCCCCAGTCCGCCCGGCAGCCCGGCCCCCCGTGGGCCCGGCCCCCCGGTCCGCACTCCGCCGGGCACCCCGGCACCCCGTCGGCCCGGCCCCTCAGCCGCCCGTATGGGCCACACCCCGCCCCTCGGGGCGTCGTCCGCCCGGGCACCCGACGGCGCGTCGTCCGCCCGGACCGGCTCGGCCCGCGCCGGTGAGGCCTCTGCGCCGGGCTCGCGCGCCTCCGGCGGCAGGCCCACCCGCTCCCGCGGTGCCCCCGGGGTCGCGCGGGCCCACGACGGCCGGCGGTCCGCCCGCACCGCCGGCGTCCCGGTGGGCGGGGTCCCCGGACCCGGCCGTACGTCCGGCCTGCGTTCCAGGTGCTCGAAGTCGACGTGCAGTCCGAGCCCGAGGGTGTCCGAGTCGAGGGCCCAGGCCGGCCCGCGCCTGTGCCCACCGGTCCGGGACACCGCGATCTCGCGCGTCCCCAGGTCCGCGAGGTCCCCGTCCGGCGCGGTGTCCTCGGGCGGCGCCGGGGCCGGCGCGGTCCGCACGATCCGGTACAGCTTCGGCGCCGCGATCGCCACGATCACCACGAGGCTGACGATCTCCGCCACGCCCGCGCCGGTCAGGCCCGTGCGGGGCAGCAGGGCCACGGTCAGCCCCAGCACCAGTACGCACAACAGGCCCTGCAGATAAGCGAGTCCGGAGGTGCGGCTCTGCGCGCGCAGGACCGCGAAGTACGTCTCCATGACGACCCGCAGCGCCGCGCCGACCGCGAAGCAGCGCAGCAACGGCGTCGCCGCGTCCGCGTAGCCCGCGCCGAACACCCGCAGGATGTACGGCGCCCCGAGGAACAGCAGCCCGCACACCGGGAGCATGATCCGTGCCATCCGGCGCAGCGCGGCCCGGGTGTTGGCGGAGAGCCGCGCCGGGTCGTGCGAGCCCTCGACGGTCAGTGAGGCGCCCATGTTGATGGCGAGCAGGTTGACCGTGCCGCCGATCGTCGTGGTGATGTAGAAGTACGCGTTGTCGGTGGAGCTGACCTGCGAGGCGACCAGCACCGGGACCAGGTAGACCACGGCGAGCGAGAAGAGGGAGCCGGTGTAGTCGCCCGCGAGGAAGCGGCCGACCTCCCTGAGCGTGGGCGGCCGCGCGCGGTCCCCGGTCGCCTTCGCGTGCCGGGGTGCCAGACGCCGGAACACCAGCCAGCCGAGCGGCACCACGGACATCGCGATCGCGGCGACCCAGGAGACGAAGACACCGGTCGCCGGGATCACCGCGGCCAGGACGACGAGCAGCAGCAGCTTCACCGCGGAGAACACGGTGTTGCCCACCGGCACCCACAGCGCGCTGCGCAGCCCGGTCAGCACCCCGTCCTGCAGCGTCAGGAGCGACCAGGCGATCACCGCGAGGACGAACCCGAGCCCGTGCAGCGGCCCGCCCAGGAAACGGTACGAGGGTCCCCAGACGTCCAGCGTGAGGAGGAAGAGGACGGCCGCGAGACCCACGACGGCCGAACTGCCCGCGTACGTGCGGAGGATGAGACGGCCGGTGGCCCGGCCCGCGACGGGGATGAAGCGGGCGAGGGCGCCGGTCAGCGTCACCGCGGTGAGGCCCGCGAGCAGCTTCATCGCCGCGATCGCGGCGGAGCCCTGGCCGACGGCCGCCTCGGAGTAGTAGCGGGCCGCCACCAGCCAGTACCCGAGGCCCAGCACCGCGGAGATACCGGTGTTCAGCATCAGGGCGTAGGCGTTGCGGAACAGCTGGCTGCCGCCCGCGGCGCCGCCCCGGCGGCGCAGGGGCAGCCGCAGCCGGCGTCCCGGCTGCCGCCCGGGAACCTCGGGCGCGGGCGTGTCGGCCTGGGTGGTGGTCGTGTCAGACACGGGAACGGATGGCCTTCCGGCGGACCTGTCGTGCTCTGCGGACCACGGCGTACCCCTTGGTGAGCGCGCGGTCCCTGGCGAAGTTGCGGGCGATCGCGCGGCCTTCGACCAGCCGCTCGAACTCCTCGATTCCGGTCGTACGGCGCACGGTGACCCGCTGCAGCGCGTACGGCCCCTGCCGGCGGCGCGCGAGGGCGTTGCCGACGGCGAGCGACTGGCTGAAGCCCGCCTCGCGCACCCCACGGCGCACCCGGCGGCTGGAGTAACCGTACGGGTACGCGAACGAGCGGGGCGGAGCGCCCAGTTCACCGGCGATGATCTCGTGGCAGCGCAGCAGCTCGGACCGGAGCGCGTCGTCCGGCAGGTCGTCGAGCCGCGGGTGCGTGTGGCTGTGCCCGCCGATCTCGGTCTGCTCGGCGGCGAGTGCGCGCACCTGGTCCCAGTCGAGCATGGTGTCGAGGGCGCCCCCGGTGTCGTGCGCGCCGCGCAGCCAGCCCGTCGAGACGAACAGGGTGCACGCGAAGCCGTGCCGGGCGAGCACGGGCAGCGCGTGCCGGTGCACGCCCTCGTAGCCGTCGTCGAAGGTGACGAGGACGGGCCGCGGCGGCAGCGGGGGACAGCCCGTCGCCCGCCAGGACGCGGCCAGCTGAGCCGTGGTGACGGGCTCGAAGCCGCGGTCCCGGAGCAGCGCCATCTGCTCCGCGAACGCCCCGGGGGCCACGGACAGCTCCCGTGTCGCCTCGTTGGGGGCCGTCGCCACGGAGTGGTACATGAGGATGGGAACGGCCGACGTCATCCGGCACCGCCCCCGGCGGGCGCCGCACCGGGCACGCCGGGCACGCCGGGCGCGCCGGCGCCGTACGGCCGCCGCATCCCGTGTCCCGGACCGCTCCCCGGGCCCGCTGCGCTCATGTCGCCGCCCCCTCGTCGTCCGGGACCCCCTCGATCCCGGCCACGGAGAACACGGCACCGCCCCTGCGGGCCCGCAGGCTGCCCAGTACGTACCCCCCGGCCGCCGTCACCACTCCGGCCACGATGGCACCCGCGCGTCCCGCCCCGCCGGGCCGGGCGAGCACGGCGTCACGCAGCCCGCGGGCGACCCCCGCGGGCAGCACACGGGTCGTGTAGCGGCGCTCCGACTCGAGGCCCTTGCCGGCGCCGACGCTGCGCGCGACCAGCGCCTTGGACAGGCCCTCGGCGTAGGTGCGCGCGCGGAAATAGGCGAAGTGCTCGCGCGGCGCGGGCACCCGGTGATGGATGACCGCCCGGTCGTCGATCAGCAGGACGGCGTCCGGCCTGGCGCGGGTGAGCCGGATGCACAGCTCCGTCTCCTCGCAGCCCAGCGGGCGCCGGTCGCCGTCGCGGCCGATGCCGGTCGCGAAACCGCCCGCCACGTCGAACGCCGTGCGGCGGAAGGACGCGTTGCCGCCGAGGACGTTGCGCACCCGCACCCGGCCGGGCGGCAGGCCGCGGTACGTGCAGCCCACCACCCAGTCGAACTCCTCGGGGAACCAGCCGGGCCGACGGCCCGACGCCCAGATGGGCACCGTCCGCCCGCCGACGGCCATGACCCGCGGATCCGCGTACCCCTCGGCGAAGTGCCGCAGCCAGTCCCGCTCGGCCACGGCGTCGTCGTCGAGGAACGCGATGACCTCGCCGCGCGCGGCGGCGATGCCGGTGTTGCGGCCCGCGGACAGGCCGCGGGGGCCCGCGTTGGCGAGCACCCGCACCCCGTCGGTCTCCTTGTACTCCCCGCTCAGGCGCTCCAGTAGCGGGGTGTTGTGGTCCACCACGAGGAGTGTCTCCAGGGCCGGCAGGGACTGCGCCCGCACCGAGGCGACCGCCGCGAGGATGTCCTCCCAGCGGTCCTCGGTGTAGACGCACACCACCACCGAGACGGCCGGCTCGCTCAAGACACCTCTCCCCGGCCCAGGGTGAGTGCCTGCGCGTGCGATCTGCGCAGCGCGCGCCGGTTGGAGCGCTCCCTGAGGATCACCTTGAGCACCCGGATCCCGTCCCGCACGGCGCGCAGGTTGCTCGTGCCGTGGATCCGCAGATACTCGTGGCTCGGTATCTCCTGGACCTTGAGGCCGGCCTTGACCACCCGGATGTTCATCAGGGTCTCGACCTCGAAGCCGGTGCAGTCGAGGTCGATCTTGTCGAGGCAGTGCCGCCAGAACGCGTTGTATCCGTAGCACAGGTCGGTGTACCGGGCGCCGAACTTCTTGTTGACGACCGTGCACAGCGCCCAGTTGCCGAGCTTGCGGACCGGCGTCATGTCGTCTGTGCCGCCGCCGTTGGCGAACCGTGAGCCCTTGGCGAAATCGGCCCCGGACACCAGCGCGGACACGTACGACACGATCTCGTGTCCGTCGGCGGAGCCGTCCGCGTCGACCATCACGATGATGTCGCCGGTGCACGCCTCGAACCCGGTGATCAGGGCATCGCCCTTGCCTCTGCCGCGCTGCTCGACGACCTTCACGCCGGGCCACAGGTCGCGTGCTACCTCCACGGTGTCGTCGGTGGAATTGCCGTCGACGAGAACCACTTCGTGTATCCAGTGCGGAAGCGTCTTGAAGACGTAGGGAAGATTCTCCGCCTCGTTCATCGCGGGAATCACCACACTCACCGGCGGTGCGATCGCCAGGTGGGAGGAGATCGGACGGTACGTGCCGGCTGTTGACTGTTCTTGGCCCGAAAAGGCTGGGCGCAGGACTGAACTCATGAATCTGGTCCCTCTCGTCCGGTGGACCGCCCGCCCCCGGGCGGTCCGCTCTGTGTCCGGTTCGAAAGGGGGGTTCTCACCGACGGCATGCGGGAGCGAACCTCCGCGCATGCCGGGTGAGCTGGCAGAACTGGCCGGCTCCGACGTCGGGGAAAGCGACATCGAAGACGGTCTCGCGGCACGTCTCGGCACAGGTGTGGTCACCGAGCACGGCACCCCCCTACCGCGCCCCGCGCCGGGACCATCGCGGACCTGAGCCCTCCCCTGAGCCGCTTGATGATGGACCGGTGCGGGTGAGATGTACGACGGTATTGACGATTGCATCCGTATGGCAAGGCCTGGGACGAGGCCTCACGTTTTTTGTGGTTTTGGGCGTAAATCAATTCCTCGAACGAATCCTTCCCATCCGTTTGAGGGCCCGGTCGGCCGGCGCGAAGAACTCCGGCCGGGACAGCACCGCGTTGCGCAGTGCCCGGACAGGGGCGCGCCGCGCCCGGTGTCCGAGTGCGATCGGATGACGTCGGGTCACCCACCCTTCGGACACCAGGAGTTCGCGTGTCTTCAGGGAGTCCTTGTATTCCTTCTGGCCCCGGCCGAGATCCAGATAGGCGATGCCGTCCGCGGCGGCCGCCTCGGCCATGTGCAGATGCAGCGCCAGCCCCGGCGAGTACTTGGCGAAGGCCGGATCGTATGCCGGGAACCAGCACGCCAGCACCCGCTCGCTGCGCAGCCCGAAGTGCGCGGCGACCGGGCTGCCGCCCGCGTAGAGCACCGACAGGATCCCCGCGAACGGCTCGGAGCGGGTGTGGAAGAGCTGCTGCACCAGCCGGGTGATCCAGGGGTGCGCGAAGCGGTCGCTGCGTCCGGTCCTGCGGTACTGGGCGGACTTCCAGCCCATGAGCGTGCGCAGCGCCGCGGGGTCGCACTCGTCGTGCACGTAGCGCACCTCGCCGGTGTCCCGGCCGAGTCTGCGCTCCTTGGCGAGCGTGGTCCTGGTGAACTTCGGCGAGCGTTCCCGCAGCTTCCGCAGATAGGTCTCGTACCCCTGGTCGATGTCCATGACCGGGGAGGGGAAGGTGCCGGAGGCCTCCGCCTCGAACGGCGCCTGACCCTCCGCCAGGTGGTCGAACTCCCATACGGCGAGTCCGCAGGCGCGCAGCAGCTCGTGGGCGTCCCAGGTGAACCCGGGGCGGTGCACCAGGCCCTGGCAGTCGGAGACGCCGAGGCCCACGGCCCGGCCGACACCGGTGGCCGTGCGCTGGAACGGGAAGAACGCGACGGGTTCGCCGCCCTCGTGGACCACGCCGATGCGCACGCCGCGCCGGCAGCGGCCCATCGCGAGCGTGAACTCGGGGGAGAGGAAGGGGTTCGCCAGTCCGGGTGAGCCGCCGAGGTGGGCCTTCGACTGGAGGGCCGCCCAGGCCGCCCGGTCGGCGGCACTCAGCTCGCCGGGGCGGTACACGCCGATGTCCACGTCAGGACGTCCCGTCCCGGCTCGCCCGGCCACGCGGCCGCCGTGCCGCCACCAGCAGCAGGGTGAGGCAGCTGATCGCGGCCACGGCCGCGACCCCGCCGGGCGCCGACCACCGGTGCACCGCCAGCATCCCCTGGGCCACCAGCATGTTGACCGCGACGGCGCCCGCGACCGACGTCAGGACGCGGCCGAAGGCGGGCAGTCCGCGCAGCGCGGCGGCGATGGCCACCGACGGGGCCGCGAGCAGGAAGAACAGGGTGAACGGCGCCCGCAGGGGCGAGTCGATGTCCGCCAGAGCGAGGACCGCGCCGACGCCTCCGACCGCTGTCGCGGCACCTGCGAGCAGCGCCGGCAGGTCCCTTCCGGGACGCGCTTCCGACCGGGCGGCACCGTCTGCCGACCGTGCCTTGATACGTATGGTCTGCATGGGCGACTTTGCCCCCCGAAGCGCCGGATGCCGGGCTTCAGAGTCGCGCAGGCCCTGGGGGCCCGTCAAGATGCCCCAGGCGCCCGCCCGGCGGTTCCCGGCCGCCCTTGAACAGGTGTTCGTGTGGCCTAACGGTCGTTTCCGGTAAGCGAGTTGAGGGCTTGCGTCGGTCACGTCATGGGCATGCAGGCAAGGGCGGGGTGAACGCGCCGGAGGATCCGGCGCGGGTGGAACAGAATTGGCATGGACACTTCCAGTCAACACGCGTAGCTGCTACCACAGTTATTGCAGAGATCCTGCTAAAGGGAGGTTCCATGAGACGTTCCCGCTTCACGGCATACGCGACCTCGCTCCTCCTCGCCGTCGGTCTGGCCCTCACCGGGGCAGCGACGGCACAGGCGTCCCAGACCGCCGCGGCCACCGGCTATGTGGCCCTCGGCGACTCCTACTCCTCCGGCGTCGGCGCGGGCAGCTACCTCAGCTCCAGCGGCGACTGCAAGCGCAGCACGAAGGCCTATCCCTACCTCTGGGCGGCCGCCCATTCACCCTCGTCGTTCGACTTCGCGGCCTGCTCGGGCGCTCGTACGGGTGATGTTCTGGCCAACCAGATGAGCCCCCTGAACACCGGCACGGGACTCGTCTCGATCAGTGTCGGCGGCAACGACGCGGGCTTCGCCGACGTCATGACGACCTGTGTGCTCCAGTCCGAGAGCTCCTGCCTGTCCCGGATCGCCACGGCCCGGGCCTACGTCGACTCCACACTCCCCGGCAAGCTCGACAGCGTCTACTCGGCGATCAGCGCCAAGGCCCCGTCGGCCCACGTGGTCGTCATCGGCTACCCCCGCTTCTACCAGCTCAGCGGCAACTGCGTCGCCGGCCTCTCCGAGACGGAGCGGTCCGCGATCAACAGTGCCGCCGACTACCTGGACAGCGCGATCGCCCGCCGTGCCGCCGCCCACGGCTTCACATTCGGCGATGTCAGGACCACGTTTACCGGCCACGAGATCTGCTCCGGCAGCGCCTGGCTGCACAGCGTCAACTGGCTGAACATCGGCGAGTCGTACCACCCCACCGCCGCCGGACAGTCCGGCGGCTACCTCCCGGTCTTCACCGCCGGGGCCTGAGCCCCGGCGTCCCGGCCCGGGGGGGGGGGGGGGGGGGGGGGGGGGGGTTTTTTTTTTTTCCCGTTTCCTTCCCTCTCGTCGCCGGGGGGTCTCTCGCTGTCCGTGGCGGGTTGCGAGAGGCCCACCCGACACCC